>UQPP01000003.1 GCA_900543025.1 uncultured Collinsella sp. | reverse complement strand
ATTTGGGATGGAGCTCTATTAACTGGTATTTTGCATCAGATACCAGTCTTTATAGTCCGTGCCCAGATTAGCCGCTCTGTTATAGATAAAGCCGATAGCAAGGCATCTTTGATTGGTATCCTCAAATAGCGAGTGAAACTCCACCGTGACACAGTGGTGCTGTAGAATCCTTACAACACATCACACTATTACGTATCTAGAGGAGCACGATATGCGCGTCGACGAGGTTTTTAAGCAGGCAGCATCCCAGGGCACCGCACCCGTTTCGTTTGAGATGTTCCCGCCCAAGGGCGAGCTGACCCTCGACACGGCTCGCGAAGTGGCAGGCAATCTGTGCAAGCTTTCGCCGAGCTTTGTCTCGGTCACCTGCTCGGCCGGCGGCTCGGGCAACGGTGCCGCCACCGCCCCCATCGCGCATATGATTACGAGCGAATTCGACACGCCCTCGGTGGCACACCTTACCTGCGTGGGCCGCTCGCACGCCGATATCGCCGCCAAGATCGACGAGTATCGCACCGCCGGCGTGGAAAACATCCTGGCCCTGCGTGGCGATCTTCCCGCTGGCGCGACCGAGGACGACAAGCCCGCCTCGGACTACGCCTACGCCCGCGACCTCATCCCCGAGCTCGTCGACGCCGGCTTTTGCGTGGGCGCCGCAGCCTACCCCGAGGGCCACATTGCCTGTGAGGATCTCAACCTCTCGGTCGAACACCTCAAGCAAAAGCAGGACGCCGGCGCGAGCTTCTTTGTGACGCAGCTCTTCTTTGATAACGAGTGCTTCTACCGTTTTCGCGAGCTTGCCGACAAGGCCGGCATCACCGTGCCCATTACCGCGGGCATCATGCCGTTTATGGGCAAGTCACAGATCAGCCGCATGGTCTTTATGTGCGGCGCTTCGCTGCCCTCCCCCGTCATCAAGATCCTCGCCAAGTACGAGAATGACCCCGAGAGCCTGCAGGCAGCTGGTGTAGATTATGCAGCCCGCCAGCTTTGCGACCTCAAGGAGCACGGCGCTGACGGCCTGCACTTGTACACTATGAACCGTCCTGCGATCGCCGCGACCATTATGGAGCGCCTGGGGTAATGGAAAAACCGCACATCGATACAACCGCTATCGAAGTGCCGGCCGACCTTGCGTCGCCGGCGCTTTACCGTGTCGATGCTGCGCACCATCCCCGTGTCGACCGTGCCGAGATGCTGCGGTATCTGGGTTACGGCGGCCAGCAGATTGAGCCCGAGCTGTCGCAGCGTATTGAGCTTGTGGTCGAGCGTCTGGAATTGGACATTGAGCCCCGTGGCGTGCGCCGCGTGTTTGCCGTCGATGCCACGGGTGTGGACGAGCAGGGAGAACCTTGCATCCGTCTGGTCGGCACCAATGTTGAGCTGCGCGGTCGTGATATCTATCGTCATCTTAAGGACGCCCGCTTTGCCGCGCTCATGGCATGTACCCTCGGCATGGACGCCGAGCGTCGCCTGCGCACCACGGGAGCCCAACATCCCCTGGAGGGCGCCGTGCTCGACGCCGCGTGCTCCGCTTACGTGGAAGCCGCCGTTGAGCAAATGGACCAGCAGGTCAAGACGGACGCCGCCGCACACGGACTCGCCGGCAACTGGCGCTTTAGTCCCGGCTACGGCGACTGCCCGCTCTCGGCCCAGCGCTCGATCGTCAATGCGCTCAACGCCACGCGGCTCATCGGCCTGACCGTCACACCCACCAGCCTGCTCATGCCCACCAAAAGCGTGACCGCGGTGATCGGCCTGTTCGACGGCGAGGTCCACGACGCCCAGACCCGCCCCACCTGCAATATCTGCCGCATGCGCGAGAGCTGTCGCTTCCGCGCCGCCCACACCACCTGCTATTCCAGCCATTAGGAGCCCCCGATGTTTACTCCGCTTATCACTCATGATTCTGACGGCACTGCATTGGCGGCACCCGTTGATGCCGCACGTCGCAACGGTGCCACGTACAAGACGCGCACGATCGACGATCTGCGCATTAAGGACGATCGCCTGCGTGCGGCCATCGAGGGCACGGGACACCTGCTGTTCGACGGCGGTATGGGCACCATGTTGCAGGCCGCTGGTATGAAGGCGGGCGCCCTGCCCGAGCTGCTCAACTTTGAGGAACCCCAGGTTATCACTGATATCCAACGTCAATATGTCGAGGCCGGCTGCGACGTGATTACCGCCAACACCTTTGGCGCCAACGCCCACAAGCTCGACGGTGCCGCCACCGTGGCAGACGTCTTTGCCGCGGCCGTCGCCTGTGCCCGCGAGGCCGGCG
Source organism: uncultured Collinsella sp. (assembly GCA_900543025.1). GTDB lineage: Bacteria > Actinomycetota > Coriobacteriia > Coriobacteriales > Coriobacteriaceae > Collinsella. The sequence continues at coordinate 103,591 of UQPP01000003.1, read as the reverse complement.
CCCGCTACATCGCCGGCGATATCGGCCCCATCGGCGCGCTGCTTCGCCCCCTGGGTACTCTGAGCTTCGACGAGGCCTACGACCTCTTTGCCGAGGAAGTGCGCGCCGGCGTCGCCGCGGGTGTGGACCTCTTTATTATCGAGACCATGACCGACCTTGCCGAGATCAAGGCGGCCGTCCTCGCCTGCCGCGAGAACTCCGACCTGCCCGTCTTTGCCACCATGACCTTCGAGGAAGACGGCCGCACGTTTCTGGGCACGAGTCCCGAGGTGGCCGCCATCACGCTCGACGCCATCGGCGCCGACGTTTTAGGCATCAACTGCAGCCAGGGACCGGCCGAGCTCCGCGGTCTTGCCGCACGCATGCTCACCGTCACCGACAAACCCATCATGGTGCAGGCCAACGCAGGACTCCCCCATGTGGACGACGACGGCAACACCGTCTTTGATATCCAGGCCCCCGAATACGCCGAGGCCGTCGCCGGCATGATCGCCGACGGCGTGAGCGTCGTGGGCGGCTGCTGCGGCACCACGCCGGCGCACATGGCAGCGCTACGCACGCTTATCGATAACCACACGCCCAGCCCGCGCCGCCGCAAGCCCAGCATGTCGGTCACGAGCGCCCAAACGGTCGTGGACCTTCCCTGCGACGGCCACAAGATCGCCGTCATCGGCGAGCGCATCAACCCCACCGGCAAAAAGCGCCTGCAGCAGGCCCTGCGCGACGGCGACCTGGACTACGTCGTGAGCCAGGGTATCAGCCAGCAGGAACAGGGCGCCGACATCCTGGACGTTAACGTGGGCCTGCCCGAGATCGACGAGGTCAAGATCATCCAACAGGCCACCGAGCAGCTCCAGGGCTCCACGTTGCTGCCGCTGCAGATCGACTCCACCGACCCCGCAGCCGTCGAGGCCGCCGTGCGCCGCTACGCCGGCAAGCCCATCATCAACTCGGTCAATGGCAAGCAGCAGATCATGGATGAGATCTTTCCGCTGGTCGCCCACTACGGCACCAACGTTGTCGGCCTTACGCTCGACGAAGGCGGCATCCCCGATACCGCCGAGGCTCGCTTCGCCATCGCCGAGCACATCGTGGCCGAGGCTGCCCGTTACGGCATCGGCCCGGACCGCATCCTCATCGACTGCCTGGTCATGACCGCCTCGACCAATCAACGCCAGGCCGAGCAGATCCTGCGCGCCATGTCCCTGTGCAAGGAGCGTCTGGGCGTCAAGTGCGCGCTCGGCGTGTCGAACATCAGCTTTGGCCTGCCTGCCCGCCCGCTGCTGGGCTCGGTCTTTTTGGCCGCCGCTTTTGGCGCGGGTCTGGACGCCCCCATCATGAACCCGGGCTCCAAGCGCTTTATGGATACCGTCTACAGCTATCGCGTCCTGAGCGTTGAGGACGAGGGCTCGACCGGATACATCGAGCGCTACGCCGACTGGACCGATCCGTACAAGATCGCCGCAAACCCGGCAGCAGCTCAGGCCGCATCGAGTGATGCCGCGCCTGCCGCGGGCACCGCCGGCGCCGACGGCAACGACGACCCGATTCGTCGCATGGTCGTCTCGGGTCGCAAAGGCGAGATCGCTGCCGAGACCGAGCGTCTACTGGCAGACCACGACGCCATGGACCTCATCAACAATCACTTTATCCCCGCCCTCGACGAGGTTGGCGTCCTCTTTGACCAGGGCAAGTTCTTCCTGCCGCAGCTCATGGCCTCGGCCGAGGCCGCACGCGTGGGCTTCGACACCATCAAGCGCCTGATGCCCGCCGGCGAGATTGCCGACAAGGGCAAGATCTGCGTGGCCACCGTCAAGGGCGACATCCACGATATTGGCAAGAACATCGTCAAAATGCTGCTCGACAACTACGGCTACACCGTCTTTGACCTGGGCCGCGACGTCGATCCGCAGGAGGTACTCAAGACCGTCAAGGAGCGCGACATCAAACTCGTCGGCCTCTCGGCGCTTATGACTACCACGGTCGTCGCCATGGAGGAGACCATCAAGTTGCTTCATGCCGAGGTGCCGGGCGTCAAGATCATCGTAGGCGGCGCCGTGCTCACCCCCGAATACGCCAAGCAGATCGGCGCTGACTACTACGCCAAGGACGCCGCCGAGAGCGCTCGTATCGCCGAAGAGGTCTTTGGGCAGTAACACAACGGAAACAACCGAGCACCAAAACGTGCCGCACGCGCCACTTGGCACGTGCGGCACGTTAGAATAGATAAGACTATGCTCGTTTTGGCAGATAGGAGCGCAAGGATGGCGATCACGCCCGCAGAAATCGCGGAAACCCGCGGCATGGTCGAGGAGCAGAACCTCGACATCAGGACCATCACCATGGGTGTTTCGCTCATGGGTTGCGGTGACGAGAACCTCGACCGCATGTGCACGAAGATCTACGACCACGTGACGCACACGGCTGAGCATCTGGTCGAGACCGCCGAGAACCTCGAGCGCGAGTACGGTATCCCCATCGTCAACAAGCGCGTTTCCGTCACCCCGGTGGCCCAGATCGCCGCGTGCTGCAAGGATGAGGACCTCACCCCCATCGCGCATGCCCTCGACCGCGCGGCTGAGACGCTCGGTATCGATTACCTGGGCGGCTTCTCCGCACTCGTCCAGAAGGGCATCGGTGACGCCGACCGCCGCGTCATCCAGTCCATCCCCCAGGCGCTCGCCACCACGAGCCGCGTCTGCTCCAGCGTAAACGTCGCCAGCCTGCGCGCCGGTATCAACATGGATGCCGTGCTCATGGCCGCCCAGACCATCATCGATGCCGCCAAACTCACGGCCGACCAGGATTCCGTTGGCGCCTCCAAGTTTGTCTGCTTTGCCAACATGGTCGAGGACTCCCCGTTTATGGCGGGCGCCGTCCACGGCGGTGGCGAGGCCGACGCCGTCATCAACGTTGGCGTCTCGGGCCCCGGCGTTATGGCTGCTGCCTTGGAGACGCTCCCCGACTCCGCCTCGATGATGGAGGTTGCCGAGAAAATCAAGCAGACCGCCTTTAAGATCACCCGCGCCGGCGAGCTCATGAGCCGTGAGGCAGCCCGCCGTCTGGGTGTCGAGAAAGGCATTGTCGACCTGTCGCTGGCTCCCACGCCTGCCATCGGCGACTCCGTTGCCCGCATCCTCGAGATCATCGGCGTGGGCACCTGCGGTGGCCCCGGCACGACCTGCGCGCTCGCCATGCTCAACGATGCCGTCAAGAAGGGCGGCGTCATGGCCAGCTCCAGCGTGGGCGGTCTCTCCGGCGCTTTCATCCCCGTGTCCGAGGACGCCGGCATGATCGCCGCCGTCGAAGCTGGTGCGCTTTCGCTCGAGAAGCTCGAGGCCATGACCTGCGTGTGCTCCGTTGGCCTGGACATGATCGCCATCCCCGGCGACACCCCGGTCGAGACCATCGCCGGCATCATCGCCGACGAGATGGCCATCGGCGTCATCAACAACAAGACCACGGCCGTCCGCGTGATTCCCGCCATCGGCAAGGGCGTGGGCGACTGCGTCGAGTACGGCGGCCTGTTTGGCCGTGCGCCCATCATGCCGGTAAACCCCAACGCCGGCACCGTGCTTGCCCACCGCGGTGGACGCTTCCCGGCGCCGCTGAACTCGCTGAAGAACTAGCTGAAGAACTAGCTGAGGGGTTCGGGCGAGGAGCCCCGCCGCCGGGCGGCAGACATATAAGGTCGCCTGCTCGGGCAGTCCTGACTCGCACGGAGAGCACATTAAGTGCTCTCCGGCTCGTGCGGAACTCGCGATCGACCTTATATGTCTGCCGCCCGGCGGCGGGGCTCCCGCACAACGGGACCTCAGTTGAGTTCTATCCCGCATGGCAGTCGCTTCGCTCCTGCCCGCCTTGGTTGTGAGGGCGGTTTGGCGTTGGGACGGTTCTTTTTCTGATATATGCTGGTTGCGGCTCTTCTTTTTGGGGGGGGTCGCTTTTTTGTTGCTAGGAGGTTGGCCCGTGGTTGATGGGGATTCTCGTTCTGAGCTGCTTTCTGCGGATTGGAATGGCGAATGGATGCGTCTGCAGGCCGCTCGGCATCGGGCTGATGATTCTTTTGAGTGGGATAAGCGGGCTCGGCATTTTCGGCCGTTGGAGACTGCCCCTTATGCCCGGGATTTTATAAAGCTGTTGGCGTTGAAGCCCGGCGAGTCGGTACTCGATATGGGGTGCGGGGCTGGGTCGATTGCTATTCCGCTTGCTCAGGCTGGGCATCCTGTGATTGCGGCTGATTTCTCCCCTGCCATGTTGGGCACGCTTGATGCCGGCATTGAGTACTATGGGCTCGAGGATCGCATTACACCGCTTGAGCTTGCTTGGGATGATGATTGGGATTTGGTTGGACCGGTCGCGAAAGCGGTGGATGTTGCCTTTGCCAGTCGCTCTGTCACCACGACCAACCTAAAAGGCGCGCTTGCCAAGCTCGACCGCACGGCTCGCCGGCGTTGTGCTGTCACGATGGTCGCCAACTCCAGCCCGCGCTACGACCTGCACGTGATGAACGCCATCGGCGCCTCGGTTACCCGCAGTAATGGCTTTGTGTACGCCTTCAACATCCTCATTCAGATGGGTGCGTTGCCGCAGGTTACGTACTTTGAATCGCCTCGTCGCGATACCTTCGATAGCCTTGAGGCAGGTGTGGCAGACTTCTCCCGTATGCTTGAGCATGGCAACGAGGATAAGGTCGACCGTCTGCGCGACTACATCGCCCAGCACATGATCGAGAATCCCCATGCCGGTGAGCCGGGCTCCAAGGGCGTGCCGCAGGGGCGCTATATGCTCGATCATGTCCGCAAGGTTCGTTGGGCGTTTATTGCATGGGAGCCGGTCTCTGCGCCCAGCTCATAGCCTGTTCGCAGCCCGCACCGCCCACTCACTCGGCATCCGCATTCTTTTTGAACTGGGCAAACGCGCTCCACACCACGCCGTTCCTGCGCTATCGTGGGACAGCTCACGTAGATTAAGGCCCCGTCGCGGGGCGCCCCATACATAGAAAGCGAGAACCCATGGCACTGACAGGAGCACAGGTCAAGCAGCTTCGCAGCATGGCCCATCACCTCAACCCCGCCATCATCATCGGCAAGTCCGACGTCAACGAGGGCACCGTCGAGCAGACGGTCGCCTACCTGGAGAAGCACGAGCTCGTTAAGTGCTCCGTGCTCGATGGCTCCAGCCTTTCCGCCCGCGAGGCCGCCGAGGAGCTCGCCGAGCGTTGCCACGCCGAGGTCGTCCAGGTCATCGGCCGCAAGTTCTCACTGTATCGCGAGTCCTCGCGCAAGGACATCGAGAAGATCAAGCTCGTCTAAGAGCCAATGATCCGGCGATCCAACACATAGCAAGCTTACGGGTGCCCAAGTACTTCGGGCGCCCGTTTTTTATCGCTCGACCAGCACGCGATTGAGCCGCCCCTCCACCAAGCGCTCGTATAGACGCCGCGTCTCGGGCTCGGGCACGCCATTGACCTGCTCCCTCAGGTGGTGCATATGCCCGCTGTACAGCTCGACGATATCGCGCCGCCGCCCCGCCGCACTGTAGACGCGCATGGCGCAGCGCACCATATCCTCACGCGCCGTTTCCTGTCGAAGCCCCGACTCCGCCAGCCAAATCGCCGACTGCAGATCGTTTTCTTCTAGAGCGGCATTTGCTCCCTTAATCATGCAATCGATGTACTTTGACTGCATAATGCGCCGCATGCGCAAAAAGTAGGTGGGATTACAGCCATTGGGAACATACAGCGGTCCGGCATAAAGCTGCTCAATCTTAAGGCACAGCTCAACTAAATGGGGCCCGCGCGCACCCGTGCGATTTCCCAAAACCTCGCGGCTTATCTGGTCAAACAGCCGTACATCGGTCTTGACGTAGTCGCCGTTGAGCCCAATGCATTCATTTTGGATGAGCACGCACGACTTGCCATCCGGCGTCGGTCCCAAAGCCGACCGCAAGCGCGATATCGTCGAGTACAGGTTGTTGCGGGCGCTATTGAACTCGGCATGGGGCCACAGCTCCATGGCCAGCGTCTCACGATCGACGAGCGCATCCATGCCCAGCGCAAGCCGCTCGGCAAGCGTCGCCGCCTTCTTGCGGCGCCACATTTTGTCCGTGATGGGAAACCCGTCGCGCTCGGCGCGAAACGCACCAAACATGCGAATCTCGATATGGTCGATGGTATCAACGGCTTCAACCTCGCCGGCCTGGAATAGGCGCTCGCCCTCCCCTTCCAAATCGTCGCGCAGCGAGTACCGCGACAGCTCGCGCACGGGAAGCTTCTTGCGTATCCTGGCCGCCGGCTCGCCCAGACAATGCATGGCAAGGCGCGCAAAGAGCCGATACGATGGCTCTAGAATCCCCGCACGATTCATGGACATCCAGGCCGCAAGATCGCTGTCTCGGCCCGCACAGGCCAAATGCAGCGCCACCATCCAGGCTTCTGCGCCACCAACCTGCGTCTGGCTTATATCGAGTAGCTCCGCTTCCTCGCGTACCGAAACCATCGAGGTGTTACGCAGATATGCCGCGCGCTCCAGCAGCAATGCGTTATCGCGCATGTACCCAATCGACTCCTCGGCAAGTTTGAGCACTTGGACCGCACGGAACTTTGCATTAACCGGCCGTCCCTCTGCCAGCGACTGCCAGCCTTCTAGCAACAGGCCAAACAGCTGAATCTGGTTGTCGCGCATGCGCACGGCAAAACGATCGAGCTCGTTGAACGCCGCGTCGTCGGTTACCGGCAAGCCGGAAAGGAGCCGCCGTGCCGCCAACACCATGCGCACCCAGATAGCCATCGCCTTAAGCCCACGTACGTCGAGCGCCTCCCGCACCACCGTCATCTCGTCGTCGCGCTCGTCGGTTCCCGCAAACGACCCGTCAAAGAGCTCCACCAGCATGCTATCGGCCCGTATAACAATCCTCGCGATGTCGAGCTCGCAGTCGTAGGCCTTGCTCGTTTTGAGCTGCTGTAGAACGCCGCCGTCATCTCCCCGCTCGGTCAGGCACCGCTTGACCTCGATATGCGCAGACAACATATCGAGTGCGGTATGGGATGTCTCGATTTCTGGCACGGCCAGGTTCGTAGGAAGCCCAAGCCCGTTGTCCCCATAGCAAACAGCCGTCAGCGTCTGGGCCACCCTCCATGAAACAGGGTCTATTTCGCAGGCCGCCCGTTCGCCCCCGCGCTCGATGACCGATGCCATATAGCGAGCGAGCTTTGTATTGGACACGCTGACCGCTGCCAGATATACGCCAAGCGCTTCGGCAGGCGTTGGCTCTGGAGCCGGATCGTCGGCATCGATCGTGCCCAGCGTCGCTCGGCAGATATCGGCCCCGTGCCCCGTCAGAGCCAGATCGACCCCATACTGCCCAGCAAGTTCAAGGACCGCTTCACGGTCCAAAAAGGCGTCCGCCAGGCCCATCGCCGCATCGCATCGGCCCGCCTTAAGCAAAATCCGGGCCGCCCTCGGAACAAGTTCGGGGCGAACCTCGGCCACCAACTTACGCAAGCGCAAGCGTCCGTTATCCTCCGTGCCCAGACACGTAAAACTCCGCTCGGCGGGATCCAAGCCAAAGATCGGGTAGTCGCGTACAAAATAGGACTGGTCGACCATCGACAGCCTCATCCCGCAAGCCTCGAGTTCTGCGATATTGCCCTCGCCCATCAAAACCATGAGACATGCCACGCAAAACAGCGCATTATTGTCGAGCGAAGCCAGATCGGCAAGTGCCGCGCCATATACGTTGACAATCTCGTTTTCGAGCAGGCCGGCTACGTCGCCTTGGCCATACAGACCCGTCTGCAATGCCGAAACGAGCTCGGGCACGCCCTGCGTGAGCTGATAGAAGTCGAGCGATGTGCTGATCGAAAACGCCGATGCCCACGCCGAATACTCATAGGCATGCACCTTGAGCATCTGCGCATTGATCTTAACCGAATCGCCCAGCCCATGAATCAGCTGACGATTTGAAGGACGGCAGGAGATAAAGACCCCAACCCCCATAGCGCGCAGGCCGCGAATCCTGTCGATGAGGTCTTCGGTATCGTGCTGATCGAGGTTTGGCACATTATCAATCGCGATAAGGGAGTGCGGTTTGTCTTTGAGTTCTTCGGTAACCACCTCGAGCTGCATAAACACCTCGCGCCCAATGGCGCGATCGGCCTCGATAATCCGCACGGGGCCTCGCGTCGGGTCGCATTTAACCTCATGGGTGTACTGCAGCAGCACCGAGGTCTTCCCAAACCCGTCGGGCGCATAAAGAACCACGATGCCGGCCTTTCGGCCCTTGGCGATAAGCTCATTCATCAAGCGTTCGCGTCGCACCATATAGCCTCCGCCCAGCGGCATCAGCTCGAGGTCGTCTATACCGCTCAAATCGTTTACCATGCCCGCTCCTCAACTCGACCGTATGGACACTGTAGCCGCAAGACCATACAAGCCGCGCTATGAATAGAGCGACCTTGTGTTTTAGGTTGTCTTTTGGTACGCAAGCGGCAAGTTTTTGTACAGCGAGGGCCGATTATTATTAATCCCCCGACTAATCGGTCTTTAAGCAGGTAAATGAGCTTGTCAGCTTGTCCCATCTAAGCGGCAGTGTAACGCAGATGAACAAGGTTCAGCCATGTCATTCAACTCGCCTAGCACCCGCTACCGTCTACGACCTTCTAGTGGCATTTTTGCATAGAATCTGGTATGGAATGAATCAAGCTGTTGGGCATCCGGCATTCGTCAAGCTTGCGGCAAGATTTTGGTCAAGTGGGTAAAAAGGGATAGCAAAAAGGCCCCCGCAAAGCGGAGGCCTTAGGCAAGGCTATGTCGAGCTGCAGGATTCGCGCTACTCGCAGAGCGAAAGGGCGGCCTCATCGGCAACGACAACGCAGTTGGTGTGCAGCTGCAGGATCGAAGCCGGGCACTCGGGCGTAACCGGACCATAGCACATGTCATGCACGGCCTGAGCCTTGGCCTCGCCGTTGGCGACAACCAGGATCATACGGGCATACATGATGGTCTGGGTACCCATGGTGTAGGCCTGACGGGGAACATCGTCGATGCTGTCGAACAGGCGGCTGTTGGCCTGAATGGTGCTCTCGGTGAGGTCGACGCAGTGCGTGCCCTTGGAGAAGTGGTCATCGGGCTCGTTGAAGCCGATGTGGCCGTTGTTGCCAATACCGAGCAGCTGCAGATCCGGGTAACCGGCCTCGGCGACAATCTTGTCGTACTCAGAGCAGGCAGCGGCGGCGTCGGGGTTGGAGCCATCGGGCACATGCGTGTTGTTAAGGTCGATGTTGATGTGATCGAAGAAGTTCTCACGCATGAAGTAGTGATAGCTCTGGGGATCGTCGTGCGAAAGGCCGCGATACTCGTCCAGGTTGTAGGTGCTGACCTCGGCAAAGTCGACGTCGCCCTTCTTGTACCAAGCAGCGAGCTGCTTGTAGGCACCGATCGGGGTGGAGCCGGTGGCAAGGCCCAGCACACAGTCGGGCTTGAGGATAACCTGGGCCGAGATGATATTAGCGGCCTTGCGGCTCATATCCTCGTAGTCTTTAGCTTTAATGATCTTCATTACGCGTCCTTTCTCGTACAAGAGAGGCAAGGCTCCCTTACAAGCACTTGCCCGCGGCCCGCGTCGGCCGCAACCAACGTGTGCGGCCACCAGGGCGAGGTCGCGTAATGTATGTGTCTCGTGTCTAGCCGCGTCGAGGCCCCTGCCCGTCCACGGTGACCCAAAGCCTTTTAGCTTCGGACAAATCCCATCTTGCCACGGAGGGCGTCCTCTTTCAAGGGCGCCCTCCGTAAACGTGTTTGAATTGTAGGCTAATGGCCACGTGCACTTGCTAGCGCTCGCGAGCAACGATAAGCTGGTCCATCTCTTCGACATGCACGCCAACGGAGCCCTTGATGCTCGAGAACTCAACGGAGTTGCACACCAAGATGGGAACCGTCACATCGTAGCCCTCGGCAGCAATTGCCTCGCGATCGAACTCAATGAGTACATCGCCCTTATGGACGATGTCACGCACTTGCGCATGTACGGTAAAGTGCTTGCCCTCGAGCTGAACAGTGTCCAAACCAACGTGGATGAGCACGTCCAGGCCATCGACCGTGTTAAGCGCAACGGCGTGTCCCGTGGGAAAAATGGCCTCGACCTTGGCATCAGCCGGTGCAATCACACGCGTTCCGGTGGGCTGAATCGCCACGCCCTGGCCCAAAAGGCCGGTAGCAAACGTCTGGTCGTTTACCTCGGAAAGTGGAATGACGTCGCCCGAGATGGGAGCATCCAGCGTAAGGACTCGACCACGCATACCCAAAGACCTTAGGACTTTAGTGAACATGCTCCCCCTCGGACATACCAATCAATCAAAATAACCTTAACAGTTTACCACTTGGCACCCGTTTTTGACCATTAGGGAAGTTCGCGCTTGACAACCTCGACGATGTCGTCGACAACGCGCTGGGTCAGCTCGTGCGTCTCGGCCTCGGCCATCACGCGGACCAGCGGCTCGGTGCCACTCGGACGCACCAGAATGCGGCCGCGACCGTCAAGCTCCTTCTCGGCAGCAGCGACGGCATCCCAGATGGGCTGGCAATCGTCCAGACCGGCCTTGTTGTCGGAATGCACGTTAACGAGTACCTGCGGGTACTTCTTCATGATGCCGGCAAGATCGGTGAGGGTACGACCGGTGCGCTTGAGCACGGCCAGAAGCTGCAGAGCCGTCACCAGGCCGTCACCGGTGGTGTTGTGCTCCAGAAAGATGATGTGGCCGGACTGTTCGCCGCCGATGACGGCGCCGTCCGCGAGCATGCGCTCCAGAACGTAGCGGTCGCCCACGGCGGTCTGAACCATCTCGAAGCCCTGCTCCTTCATAGCGATGGAGAAGCCCAGGTTGCACATGACGGTCGAGACGATCTCGGAGTTGGCGAGCTTGCCGCGAGCGGCGAGGTCAGAACCGCAGATAGCCAGGATGTAGTCACCGTCGATCTCATTGCCCTCGCTGTCCACGAACAGTACGCGGTCGGCGTCGCCGTCGTGGGCCAGGCCGATATCAGCATGGGTGCGCAGCACGAGCTCGCGAAGGGGCTCGAGGTGCGTAGAGCCGCACTCAACATTAATGTCGGTGCCGCAATAATCGGTGTTGATGGCGTGCACCGTGGCACCCAAGCGCTGCAGCGCGGCGGGCGTAGTCTGGCAGGAGGCACCGTGACCGCAGTCGACGGCAACGACCAGGCCGTCGAGCCTCAGGCCATCAAGCGTATCGATGGCATGGTCGACATATGCCTTGCGGGCGTCCTTCATCTTGATGATGTGGCCCACGTCGGCACCGGTCGGCAGCGTGTCGGCAGCCATGGCTTCCTCGGACATGACCCAGGCGCTGATCTCTTCCTCGACAGCATCGGGAAGCTTCATACCCTTGCGGCTAAAGAACTTGATGCCGTTGAACTCCGGCGGATTGTGCGAAGCGGAGATGACAATGCCGCCATCGAGCTCGTTTTGAACAGTGAGCAGCGCCACGGCGGGCGTGGGAATAACGCCGCAGCAATGCGGGCGGCCACCCTCGGCCATGATGCCGGCGGTCAGAGCGCTCTCGAGCATGGTGCCCGAAAGACGCGTGTCGCGGCCGATGCAGATATCCGGACCAAGAAACTTGGTCGCCGCGCGGCCCAGGCGAAACGCGAGGTCGCACGAGAGGTCGGCATTGGCGACGCCACGGACGCCATCGGTACCGAAGATGTTCTGGGGCATAGGATTGCTCCTTCCCTAGCAGGCGATATACAACCGCCCACCCTAGTCGAAAAAGAAAAGCGGGACCCGCCGAGGAATCGGCAGGCCCCGCTTGTACATTGTATCTCGAAAGGAGATAAAACCTTAGCGCTTGGAGAACTGGGGAGCGCGGCGGGCCTTCTTGAGGCCGTACTTCTTGCGCTCGACCACGCGAGCATCGCGCGTAAGGAAACCGGCCTTCTTGAGGTCAGCACGGTAGTCGCCAGCGTTCAGAAGAGCGCGAGCGATGCCCAGGCGCAGAGCGCCGGACTGACCGGAGATGCCGCCGCCATCGCACAGAGCGATAACGTCGAACTGACCGGCGGTGTCGGTCACCTTGAAGGGAGCAAGGGCGTTCTCAACGAGCTGATGGCGGCCGAAATACTGCTCGGCGTCACGCTTGTTGATGGTCACCTTGCCGGTGCCGGGGACGAGACGGACGCGGGCGACGGCGTTCTTACGACGACCGGTACCCTGGTAGACAACGGTGTTCTCAGCCATCTTTAAGCCTCCAGCTCAATCTTCGTGGGGTTCTGGGCAGCATGCGGATGCTCGGCACCAGCGTAGACCTTAAGCTTGGTCATCTGGGCACGGCCGAGGGTGGTCTTGGGCAGCATACCGCGAACGGCGCGCTCGATGACCTTCTCCGGGTGCTTCTCCATAGCCTGGCGGAAGCTCTCAGCCTTGAGGCCGCCGTTGTAGCCGCTGTGGCGATAATAGGTCTTCGTGTCGGCCTTGTTACCGGTAAGCTGGACCTTATCGGCGTTGATGACGACAACGAAGTCGCCGCAGTCGCTGTTGGGCGTGAACTGGGGCTTGTTCTTACCGCGCAGGATCATTGCGATCTGGGTGGCAAGACGGCCCAGGACAGCACCATCGGCGTCGACGAGAACCCAGTTGCGCTGGACCTCGCCCTGCTTGGCGTAGTGAGTCGATTTCGAAATCACTTAGACTCCTCCATGTACAGTACGTGTTGTTACAGAGATTCACGGGGCTCTGCAAGTAACCCGTCCATATTACCCCGCTCGCCGTACGAGTCAACAGGTATTTTGGCTCCGACCAGAGTTTCTGCACATGTCATCCACGAGCCGTGATTTTCCAGCTCTTTAGCTGTTGTCATTTTTTGAGGGTTCGCCGTCGCTAGCGCTCAACGAACTCTTGGATTTCCGCGAGCAGGCGCTTTGCCTCCTGACGGCCCTGGATATACAGGTCCAGAAGCTTTGCCGAATCGTGCTCGACATGGCCGACCTCGACCGGCTTTTGCGGAGCGACGACCAACGCACGGCCCTCGCGCTCATACTTCCACAGGTGCATGCGCTGAATGTTGTAACGGTCGTGGCGCGTCTCGATAGCCTCGAGCAGATAGGGGTAGTCGGCATAACGCGCACGCGCGGCCGGCAAAAACTCGTAGGGCTTTTTCTCATACGAACGGTCCTGCGTGACGATGACGACCGCACGGTCGAAGCCCGCCTCCTCGAGCACATGCTCGATAGGGACCGAATCGGCCACGCCGCCGTCGACGTATTTGTGCCCGTCGATCTCGACCGGCGGCGTCACCAGAGGCAACGAGGTCGAGGCGCGCACGGCATCGAGGTCAAGTACGGCGCTTTTGACCGGCAGGTAGGCAGCGGTTCCAAAGAGCATGTCCGTCGCAACGGCGTACATCTCGATGGGGCTCGCGTCGAACGTCTCGTTGTCAAAGGGATCCAGGCGGTCCTGGACATCATTGAAGATAAAGTCGTAACCCACAATAGAGCCCGTGGACGCAAACGATGCGGCGCCCATGAAGCGGCTGTCGTTGCAGAAAGCCAGGTTGATGCGGTTGGCACGACCGATCTGGTGCGACTTGTAGTTCACGCCGTTGAGGGCGCCGGCCGATACACCGTAGACAGCCGGAATCTCGACGCCAGCCTCCATGAGAACGTCGAGCACGCCCGCGGTAAACTGCCCGCGAAAACTACCGCCCTCCAGGACGAGCGCGACCTTGCCGGCATTCTTTGCCTTATCTTCTGCAGTCATATTGACCTCCTGCGATTGCGTTTTGGCCTTCTTCTACCCAGTTTTGGGATGGCGAGAGCGCAGGTTTTTTGAGGCGGCAAGTGAAGCGGAAAGTGTGTCCCAGTTTGAGGCGAGATTCCGGGATGCGCTTTCCGCTTGGACCGCCGCTGGGAAAGCGCGTCCCGTTCTGAGCGCGGATTCCGGGATGAACTTTCCGCTAGCCATTCATTTGGAAACTGCATCCCATTCCGAACGAGGATTCCGGGATGTACTTTCCGCTTGAGCTGCCATTGGGAAAGCATATCCCACTCTACGGCTCGATTCCGGGTCGCAGTTTCCGCTTGAGGCATCATCCGGAAACTACATCCCAGTCTGAGCGCGGATTCCGGGATGGACTTTCCGCCTGGGCCGCCATTGGGAAAGCGTGTCCCGGTCTGCGTTGCCAAGGCGTTTTCTTTACGGCCGCGCCCTGCATAGAGTTCGATTCTCCGCGGTTTGGGGAATCCGTTGATGGGTTGAGGCCGGGGCAAGACGCCCGATCGGCATCGCATCTATATCTAGCTGGGGCATTGCGCGGAGAATCCGCGTATTTGCTTCGCAAATCCGCACCGGCTTCGGTCGCCTGCCGGCGTCCTCACCCGCGGGCTAAAAACGCTCACGCCCTGCACAGAGTTCGATTCTCCGCGGTGCGTACTAGAAATAAAAAGGCAGGTAGATACGAATATCTACCTGCCTGTTACTTCTGGTGGAGGCGCGGAGAATCGAACTCCGGTCCACGAAAGCCCCCTGATTGGCATCTCCAAGCTCAGTCGCTGGTTTAGTCTCGGGCGCTTTGCGCGCAGCGACACGCTCGCGGCGTCCTAACCGGTTCGGTCTTAGCCTGCGCCATACCGATTACGTGCGCAGGAGCATTCCCCTAACATGACGTCGCGCCGGTGTCGGGGAAATCACCGGGTTGACGCGCCGCTATAAACTAAGCAGCGAGAGCCATAGGCTCAAAAGAAGAGTTGTTGTCAATTCAATTTGACGGTACCCCTGTTTAACGAGGCGAGGAGACCTCGGCTTGCTTCCTCTCTCAGAGCTATCGTGTCGAAACCAGTCGCCCCCGAATGTCGGGAAAGTCTGGATGGTATCGGGTCTGCAAACACCCGATAACCGTCGACTTTTCAAGGAACATGCGGGGTGAACCCCGCTCGTGGATAGCTATCTTACCACGTTCTAAAGGCAGACAGCCGCTCTATGCACGAGCTGTGAAGACCCTAATGTGCACTGCACTTCGCACTTTTGATACCGATCGCGTCACGTATATTTTCGCCAAGCAAAATTGACCCGTCGAAAGGACCGTTATGGATACCAAGCAGCAACTCGTCAATGCCCTCGCAGGCCTGGGCTCAACCATTACCGAAGCTATGGATGTCATCGAGGGCTTTGTTCCCTGCGGACATCCCGCCCTCACGGTATCGAACGCACTCGTCGCGCTGGACGCTGACGATGATGCAGCTCTCGCCCAGCAGCTTGAGACCGTCGAGGGCTTTATCGACCACGTGAGTGAGAACCGCGGCGTGGCCGCCTACCACGGCATCGAGGTCGAGCTCACGGGTCCCAAAGCCGATCTGTTCGCAGCAATCCGCGAGATAGGCGCCCTTATGCAGACCGCAGGCGTCAAAAACACCCAGGTCAACGAGTGGGTCTACCGCAGCCTGGCAGCACTAAACGATTCCGATGAAAAGGCTGCCGAAAAGCTCGCCGAAGCTCCCCTCGTCAAGGCAGCGCTTTTGTAATTAAAGGATGCGCGGCCTTCTGGGCGCCGACGTTCCGAAGGCCGCGCAGACAGCCAGGCGCTAGCAGGACACCCGCCCACCACGTTCGGCCAAAGCAAGAATCGGCATCATTTGACGAGGTGTCTTTGCTGCGAGATCGGCATGCTCGAGCAGTTTGCGATCGTTGGTCACCAAGTAATCGACCTGCGCGCGCTTACACGCGGCGAGCACCAAGTTGTCTTCGTAATCGCGATGGAGCGCTAAGTATTTGTCGGCCAGCCAAAGGTCCGACGCATCTGCACCCACGGCCGTGGCGTTTTCGGTCATATTCCGAACAAACGCCAGCGCCGCATCGCCAATCGCGCGGGCAGACGCCTCGTCGAGCGCTCCCCCGCTGGCAAGAACGCTGCGCTTCAGCTCATGTTGGACAACGTACAGCACGTCCTTGGCGATATGAACCGGGAAGAACAGCAATGCCCCCGCCTCCGCCGCCTGCCCAATAAACGCACGCGCGGCAAGCGACTCGGCATGGTCGGCGCAAAACGAATCAACCCATACGTTGGCATCCACCATTATTTTGAGGAGAGCCCCGCTCACAGGATCATCCCCTTTTGGCGATAGCGCTCGTCCATGGCTTCGGAATAGATTGTGTCCCAATCGCGATCGTCGGATACGGGCGACGTAGCAATGCCCAGGTCCGCGTAAAGCTGATCCGCCGCCGCCCACGATGCGGCGAACGGCGAGGTGGCACCAGCACTAGGCAGTTGGTCGTCAACGGCCGACAACACCTCTTCGCACGAACCGCCGCCCTGTGCAACCTTCGCTACGACCTTTTTGATAAGCTCGGGCAGCGAGGCGCCCGAAAGCCGCAACACTTCCTCCGCATGATCCTTGACCTGGCGATCCACGCGAACGTTCACCTGCGCCACGCCGCTAACAGCACCCACGTCGATCTCGCTCCCTTCAATTGCTAGCCTTGCTAGCAACACTATATAGAGAAGTTAGCAAATGTTCAAATGCAAAAGGCCTGCGCCCGGACGACACCGATGCCGTCTGGGCGCAGGCCAGATAACGTAGACGAACACGTCTGCTAGCGCAGATATGCCTTCGCGTTGCTCAGGCTGTAGGCGATCGTTGAGCCGTTGTGCAGCAGTGACGAAGTCTGCGGAGTGATCATGCCGGTAATACCCAATGCCAACAGCGCCGAGTTGGTGAGCATCACCTTGGAATATGAACTCGTCAGACGGTCGATAAGCCCCTGGCTCATACGGCGCAGGCGCACGATTGCAGCGAGATCGGTATCGGTCAGGATGATATCGGCGACCTCCTTGGCAATGTCGCTTCCGCCACCCATGGCCAGGCCCACATCGGCCAAGCCCAGCGCCGGTGAGTCGTTGACGCCGTCGCCCACCATGGCAACATAGCGCCCCTCGCCCTTAATGCGCTCCACATACGCGTACTTGTCCTCGGGCAGCAGCTCGGCCTTAAACTCGTCGACACCTGCCTCGCGAGCAATGCGTGCGGCGGTGCGCTCCGAGTCGCCCGTGAGCATGACCACGTGCTTAACGCCCAGCGCATGCAGGTCGGCGATGGCCTCGCGAACCCCGGGCTTAAGCGGGTCCTCGATACCGAGCACGCCCACAACGGTGCCGTCGACCGCCAGATACAGTGGCGACAGCCCCTGCATCTGGGACTCAATGCGTTCCTTGATGTCGGACTCGAGCTGCGCGCCCTCGTCCTCAAATACAAAGTGCGCGGAACCGATGATGGCGCGACGCCCTTCGATGGACGAAGCGATGCCGTGCGCCACAATATACTCGACGGCGGCATGGCGCTCGCGGTGCTCGAGCCCACGCTCGCGTGCAGCATTGACCACAGCACGCGCCACCGGATGCGGAAAATGTTCCTCCAAACAAGCGGAAAGGCGCAGGACCTCGTCCTCGCTCCAGCCATCGGTCGTGAGCACGCAAGCTAGACGCGGCTGCGCCTCGGTGAGCGTGCCGGTCTTATCAAACACAATGGTGTCGGCCTTGGCAAACGACTCAAAGTACTTCGCGCCCTTGACCATGACGCCCATCTTGGCAGCATCGCTCATGGCAGTCATGACGGCGACGGAACCCGTGAGCTTGAGTGCGCACGAGTAGTCGACCATCAGCGCCGCTGAGGTCTTGATGAGACTGCGGGTGGTAAGCGCAACCAGGCCCGCGAGCAGGAAGTTCCACGGGACGATCTTGTTGGCAAGGTCCTCCATATGCGACTGGCCCTCGGACTTGAGCGAGTCGGCCGTCTGCACGAGTGAGACGATTGAGCGCAGTTTGGTTTGCGCCGTATTGGCGCGCACGCGTACCAAGATGCTGCCGTCTTCCACGACAGTACCGGCGAACACGTCGTCGCCCACGCTGCGCTCGACGGCCAGCGGCTCTCCGGTCAGGGTCGCCTGGTTGACCATAGCGCTCCCCTGCTCGACCACGCCGTCGATGCAGATGGACATGCCGGTGCGCACGGCGACCAAATCGCCGGGCTCGAGCTCGGTCGCGGCAACGCTTACCTCGGTGTCGCCGACGACCTTTTGCGCCTTGTCGGGCACATCAAGCAGCGAGTTGATGAGCTCGTTTTCGCTCATGGCGCGGGTGTAGTCCTCGAGCAGCTCGCCCACGTTGAGCAGGAACATCGTCTGGCCCGCGGTGTCGACATCACGTTTGACGAACGAAATACCGATGGCCGAAGCGTCGAGCACAGGAACGGTCAGGCGCGGCTGCGCCAGCTCATGAAGGGCAGCACGCAAAAATGCCATGTAACCGGCCACGACAAACACCGCACGCAGCGGCGTAGGCAGGAACCAGCGGCGCGCGTAGTGGGCACCGATAAGTGTGGCAAGATCCATAACGAGTTTGTGCTTGCGCGGCTCGAGCTGCATCACGTAACCCGTCTTTGCGTCGGCAATGGCCTGGGCATCGAGCGCACCCAAGGCGTCGAACACGTCCGCACGACACCGCTCGTCATATTCGAGCGCCATCTGGCCGATACGGCCATAAACGCGCACCTTGCGCACGCCGTCGATGTCGCCGCTGAGCTTAAGAAGTGCATCGAGATCGCTCTCTGGCACAGGACCCGCCAATTGAAGACGGGTCCTGCCGGGGATCTCGCTAATAATCGAGAATTTCATAGTTATGCCGCGTGTTTTACTCGGCAGCCTTATCTGCGGTCGCGTCAGACTCGGTGGCAGTGATATACGCTGCCTCGGCAACCATGTCGTCAACCTCGGCCTTGGCCTGCTCGACCATATCCTGATAGCCGTTCTTGATGCGCATACCACACGCGATGCCCTGCACGCATGCATTCTTCACCGGAGCACTCGTAAGCAGCTTGAGGCCGGCCGTGCCAAGCAGAAAACCACCACCGACAAGCAGCGTGTTAAATGCAGACTTTTTCATGGTATCCCTCTCTTCTTCGCGCCGATTCGCGACACGGTGACACTTCGCTCCCAGAAAAGTTTACCCGGGCGCACATTTAGGAAAGTTTAGTCATTCAAACTTCAGTAGTCAACAGGGGATAACTTATTGGAAATCTTTATCGCATCACAGTTGCCAGGCAGCCGCCTCCTTTTGCAGCGCAACCATGCGGGCGAATTCTCCACCTGCCTCCTTGAGCTGCGCCGGAGCGCCCTGTTCGGCAACCACGCCATCCTTGAGCACGACAATCTTGTCGGCATTTTCCACCGTACGCATACGGTGGGCAATAACGATAACCGTCTTACCTGCAAGCAGACGGGAGAGTGCCTGCTGTACCACGGTCTCGTTCTCCACATCCAAGCTCGCCGTCGCCTCGTCCAACAGCACGATGGGCGCATCTTTGAGCAGCGCGCGGGCGATGGAGATGCGCTGGCGCTCGCCACCGGAGAGTTTGGAGCCGTTCTCGCCGATCATGGTGTCGTAGCCCTGCGGCATACGGCTCACAAACTCGTCGCAGTTGGCGACACGCGCAGCCGCAAGCACTTGCTCATCAGTGGCATCACGACGCCCGAGGCGGATGTTTCCCATCACCGTGTCGTCAAAGAGCAGCACGTCTTGGAACACGATAGCGTAGTCGCGCAGGAGCACCTCGGGATCCACGCTCGCGACATCCACGCCACCAACGGTAACCTTGCCCGCGGTGGCATCCCAAAAGCGCGCGGCCAGGCGGCTCACCGTAGACTTACCGGAACCCGAAGGACCGACCAGCGCCGTAACTTCGCCTTCCTTGGCGGTAAAGCTCACATCGGTAAGAACTTTTTCGCCGGCGCGTCCGTCCTCGCCCGCACCATAGCCAAATGCCACGTGATCGAACACCACATCGTGGCCCGCAGGCTCAAATTTCTCGCTGCCCCGCGCCACAGGCTCTTCCATGATGGAACGCATGCGCTTGGCAGACGACTCGGCGGCGAACAGCTCGGACATTAACATTAACGCCTGGTCAAACGGCGCATAGATACGGCTCACCATAAGCAGGAAGGCAAACATCACCAAAAAGTCGACCTGTCCGGAGGCGACCATCGCAGCACCCGTGACCAGCGTGGTGGCAATGCCCAGACGCAGGATGGCAAAGGCGGAGTTGACCAAAAGCCCGTTAGCGAGCTCGCCCTTGGTGGTCTCGCGCTCCTCGGCATCGATCACGGCGTTGAGTCCCTCAAGATAATGGGCCTCTTGGTTGGTGGCGCGGATCTCGCGAACGCAGTCGAGCGTCTCTTGAATAGCCTCGGTAACCTTGACCTTCTCGGCGCGCACGCGATCGAACACCGGGGTCATGGGGCCGCGTGTTAGATACAGCACGGCAAAGGCCACGGGAACGCTCCAAAACGCCGCGATCGCCAGCTGCCAGCAAAAGAACAGCGACGCCACGAACACAATGGCGCTTGCGAAGATGGCACCCCAAAGCTCTCCCAGCACGTGGCTGTAGGCGTGCTCCATGGCCTGGACATCACCCATGATGGTCTCGGTTAAATCGGCCAGATCACGACGACCAAAAAACGACAGCGGCAGTTTGCGCAAGCGCTCGGCGATCTCCATACGCTGCTTGCCGCACTCCCCGTAAAAGATGCAGTAGGTGTAGTAATACTGCTGCCAGTTAGAGGCAAAGAGCAACACGAAAAAGACCAGGAGGCCACCCACGATCGGCAGGGCATCCGGCAGGTCGGCGCCGCTGGCGAGATGCTCGACAAAGCCGGCCATGACCAGGAATAAAAAGCCCATGCCGGCCATGGTAATGAGATTGGTGAGCGTGGTCCAGAAAATGCCGCGTTTTACGCCGGCGACGCCTTTATCGGATAGGAAATACTTCTTTTGGAATGAGGCGAACATTTAGGCCTCGCCTCCCTTCGTGACGGCGGCATCCGCGGTCGCTGCAGTGATTTTCCAGCCCGCGGCCTGCTCGTACTCGGCCCACATCTTGGCATACAGGCCATTTTGGGACAGCAACTCGGCATGGGTACCCGACTCCTGCACACTGCCCTGGTTGAGCACCACGATTTGGTCTGCGCCAACTACAGTCGAGAGTCGGTGCGCAATCATAATGACCGTGCGACCCGCCGCCAGCTTGCTAAAGGCGCGCTGGATGAGCGCCTCGTTCTCGGGATCGGCAAACGCCGTGGCTTCATCGAGCACCACGATAGGCGCGTCTTTAAGGATCGCGCGGGCGAGTGCCACGCGCTGGACCTCGCCGCCCGAAAGATATGCTCCGCCGGCACCGAGCATGGTATTGATGCCCTGTGGGAGCTTGGCCACAATGTCGTCGCACTGAGCTGCGGAGAGGGCCGCACGCACTTCGTCGTCAGTGGCCGTAGGCTTGGAGGCGCGCACGTTATCGGCAAGTGTTTGCCGGAACAGCTGGTTGGTCTGGAACACAAAGGCGACCTGGTCCATAAGCTCGTGCGGATCCATATCGCGAACGTCCACACCGCCTACGAGCACTCGACCCGAGGAAACATCCCAAAAACGCGGGATCAGGCTTGCGCAGGTTGACTTACCGCCACCCGAGGGACCCACCAGGGCGAGGGTGCTACCCGCGGAAACGCTAAAACTCACATGGGTGACAGCAGGTGCTTCGGCGCCCTCGTAGGTAAAGCTCACATCCTCAAATCGCACGTCGCCGCCGGCAGGGTGCTTGGGTTGGGCGGGCACGGAGAGCTGCTTGGAATCCATGACGCTTCGGATGCGAGCCAGCGAATCGGCACTCATCTGAGAGGCCTCGCCCACAAACATGAGCTTGGTCATGGCCGTCGGCACCACGGCCGAAAATATCGCGTAAAACGTGAAGTTGGCCATAAAATGCGCGAAGTCCGTCTCGCCCGGCGCCAACAGCAACGCCACGGGCAACAGGAATGCCACAAGACCATTGAGCGCGGTAAGGTTGAGTACCTGCGGACCTCGGCAGAACGTGCCCGCATAGTTTTGTGCCATGTCGGCGTATTCGGCGATCGCATCGTGGAAGGCCTTAAAGGAGTAGACCGTCTGCTGAAACACCTTGACCACGGGGATGCCGCGTACGTATTCGGTGCCGGTCTTGTTCATCTTGACCAGCGCTCCCATGTAGGCCTTCATAAACTCGCCGCCCTTGCCGCCCATCATGGCGGCCATGGCGCCAAACGAAACGACGACCGAGATAAGGCATGCCGCCCCCAAACGCCAATCGAGCGCGAAAAGCAGCACGAGCAGGCCTGCGACCATGGCGGTGGCGCCGGCGATATCGGGCAGCATGTGCGCGAGCAGGGTCTCGGTGGAGGCGGCGCATCCGTCTACAACACGACGCAGCTCACCGGTGGCGTGCGTGTCAAAGTAGCCAAGCGGCAGCTTAAGCAGGTGCTCGCTCGTAGTCTTGCGAATATTGGACGCGCAGCGAAACGCAGACAGGTGCGTGCACATGAGCCCAACGAAATAAACTACGATGCTTGCCAGGGCAAAACCCACGGCCCACCAGCCATACATCGCGATGTCGGTGGCTTCGCTCCAGTTAGGTGCCACGGCGATCAGATCGCGCGCGACAAGCCAAATGCACACGAACGGGCCAAAGCTCAGCAGCTGCGAGAGCGCCGAGAGCGCCATGCCCAAATATGTTAGGTATTTGCGGTCACCAGCATACGCGAGCAACTCGCCGATGCCTCCACCTTCCCTTTTTGATCCCTTTGCCATGAGATTCCTTTCCAACGGCTTGAGAGTTAACCGTAATCAACTTATCATTGATATGTTAGCCATGACACACAATCGAGCCAGGCGTGGACGTTTCCGCAAAGGAAGGGGACGCTTTTGAAAATGCATCGGGCCGCGACCGACATAACTGAGCTCTACGCACCACAGTTTGAGCAGCTTGGCCTGGAGCTTTCCGGCAAGGGCACTATCTTTACCGGCGAGGTGGCAAACGATCGGGCGCACGGACGCGCATGGATCATGCCCCTCTCCCCTGCCTGCATCGTCATGGAGCATTTCATAACCCCGACGCACGATATGCACCTGGCCGAATACACACCCGAGCCATACGCCTGCGTGAGCGAGGTCAGCGCGCCCACACTTGCATGCATGCCCGAGGCTGGCATAACGCCCGCGAACCTTAAACCATTGCATGGACCGTGGCCAAACAATGCCGTTTGCAGCTTTATCCAAGATAGCTGTGGCGAGGAATTAAGCCCATTGTTTGCAGGGCAACTCTACCACTCACGCTCGGTGCTCTTTTTGCCTGGATATTTTGACGATTTCGAGCGCCGATACCCCGGAGAATTCGCCGGGCTGTTTGACGCCTTTGCCGAGTCATGGGGCGAAGAGGCGCTATCGACAATCGGTCGGACGCTCTGCCGGCTCGATGAAACGCGTGCTCGTGTCACGGGCGGACATCTTTATATGGAAGTCGCCGTAGAGACCATGGTTGCCGAGCTGGCGTATGCGCGAATGGCCCACGAGCAGGCACGTCGAGCCGAAGGGACGCAAACCGCTCTGGGCATTGTCGAAGAAGCAATCATAGTTGTCGAGCACGCCCTTGACGAGGGACGTCGCATCGGCGTGGACGAGATCGCCGAGCGGCTCTACATGAGCCGCTCAAAACTATGCGCCACCTTTAAAGTCCAGACGGGTGAATCACTGGGTTCCTATATACGGAGACATCGAATGGAACGTGCGCAGGACCTTTTGGCCGACAGCCCCCTTTCGATAGCCCAGGTAGCTGAGCGACTCGGCTATCCCCAGCAGGCAGCCTTCGCCCAAACATTCAAGCAATACACCGGCATGACACCCACGGCTTGGCGAAGCAAGTACCGCTAAGGCCCAAGCTCCCTGGCCGTTACGGAGCGATTAAATTAGCCGCCGCCCGTCAGCTCGCCCAGGATCTAAACGTCAAGATGCGCACAATCAAGCGCCTTTTTGATAAGAGGGACAGATCGATCAGCCAAATACAACGGAATGTTGAGCACCCCGTCGTCGAGCTTTAGGTTCTTAAGTGAGTATCGGACCCTTAATGGAGTCGTCTCCGCATGCTTGTAGGCATAGTACTTAAGGCTCTTGGAATGAACCACCTCTCCCGATTTGACCTCGACGGGAACGATTTCGTTTCCGACTTGAATCAAAAAATCGACTTCGTGCTTCGGCTTCTCGTTTGTCCAATAACGCGGAGCAGCATCTAACTGTGGAAGTAATGCCTGAAGCACATAGTTCTCGGCGAACGAACCTTTGAACTCCGAAAATAGCGCATCCGAGATGGCAAAAGCGGACGCATCCAGCCTTGCCATGCGGCGCAGCAAGCCAACATCAAGACAGTAGACTTTAAATGCCTTGAGGTCATCGTATGCAGAGAGCGGCACACCACCGGCAGCATTAAGGCGAACCGCCGTGATGAGCCCAGCATCGGCAAGCCATTCCAGAGCATCCTCGTATTCCCGAGCACGAGCCCCCTCGCGCACCGCACCCCAAACGAACTTCTTATTCTCGCGCGCCAACTGAGTTGGAATCGAGTTCCATATTTGCGAAAGCTTGGCGAACTGCGCACGGCCACCATGCTTGGCAAAATCGCGCTCGTAAGAATCCAAGAGATCGGACAGCACCTTATCGACCTGAACGATATCGCCCGTCTCCGCCCACCGGCCAAGAGCCTCTGGCATGCCGCCACATGCAAAATAACGACGAAGATGCTCGACGAGACGGACATGGAAGAAATCGGGCACTGTCTCGATCTGATCCAGGCCGCCAAGGTATTCGTCGTAGTTTGCAGCACCCTCGGCTTTCAGAAACTCGGAAAAGCTCATGGGGTGCATCTCCATGAACTCGACCTTTCCCACTGGAAAAGCGCTGGTCTCACGGGACAAGCGAACGCCCAACAAAGACCCTGCGCATGCGACGTGATACTCGGGGACCTCGTCACAAAAGTATTTAAGGGCGCCGACTGCAGAAGGACAATCCTGAATCTCATCAATAATAAGCAGCGTCTCGCCGGGATCGATAGGCTGTCCAAGTGCCAGGGAAAGGTTTGAGATGATCCGTCGAGGATCGCGCGTACCTTCGAAAAACTGAGCGTACTCGCTCTGTACCCCAGGTGACGGCTCCTCGAGCGTCAGATACACAAAATTGCGGTACGAGGTTCGTCCGAACTCCTTAAGCGCCCATGTCTTTCCAACCTGGCGCGCCCCCTTAAGGATAAGCGGCTTACGATATTCCGACGCTTTCCAAGCGTTAAGCTTGGCAATGATATCTCGCTGCATGACCGAACCTCCCGCAAAGAAACTTCCGTAAACGTGATATTTCCCACATTTTAACATAGCTAAAACGTGATATTTATCACATTTACAGAAGTTTTAAACTCAGTTCGACACACTTTCATCACATTCATTGCAATGTGACAACGGAACAGTCCCTTTGTCACATCCACAAAAATGAGGGCGCCATCGGCGCCCTCATTCACCAAATTCAATTCAGCCCGCCTGACCCGAACGGCCGAGTCGTCACAGAACCCGGGAGCCCCGGCAGGGCGGGTGCTTGCTCAAAATGAGTTCCGCACGCAAAGAAGGCCACTTAATGTGGCCTTCGTCTTGCGCAGGACTGTTCGAAATTTTGGGGAAGCACCCGCCCTGCCGGGGCTCCCGGGTTCCGCTTACGAGAGCGACGTTCTCAGCAACTCGTTGAAGAGCTTCGGGTTACCCTTGCCGCGGCTCGCTTTCATGCACTGGCCTACCAAAAATCCCAGCACCTTCTGGTTGCCGTCGCGATACTGCTGAGCCTGATCCGCACAGTTGGCCAAGACCTCGTCGACAATCGGCTGCAACGCCCCCGTATCGCTCACCTGGCGCATACCGCGCTCGTCCACAATCTTGTTGGGATCGTCGCCAGTTTGAGCCATCAGCTCAAAGACCTCGTGCGCCTGATTGCTCGAGATGGCGTCACTTGCCAGCAGCTTTGCCAACGCGGCAACCTGAGCGGGCGCAATACCGCTCTCATCGAGCGCGGTACCTGCGCTCTTAAGATAGCCAACGAGCTCGTTGACCAGCAAGTTCGCAACCGTTTGGGCTTCTTTACCAGACGTGCCCGCAGCCGCCTTCTCAAAGAAATCGGCATAGGCAGGATCGCCTGCGATCTGCTCGGCATCGGCTGCCTTGATGCCAAAATCGGCCTCAAAACGAGCACGCTTGGCGTCGGGCAACTCGGGGATCTGCTCGCGGCAGTTCTCGATGAAGGTGTCGTCCAGATCAAACGGAGCCAAGTCGGGGTCGGGGAACAGACGATAATCGTCGGCCGTCTCTTTCACGCGCATGACCACCGTGCGCTTGCGGCTGGGCTCCCAGTGACGCGTCTCCTGGTAGATGATGCCGCCCTCTTCAAGAACCTCGGCCTGACGGCAAATCTCGTAGGCAAGGCCATCATGCAGGCTCTTAAACGAGTTGAGGTTCTTGAGCTCGGTCTTGGTGCCCAGCTTGGTCTCGCCGCGGCGGCGCAGCGACACGTTGCCGTCGCAGCGCATGGAACCCTTCTCCATGGAACAGTCAGAAATACCCAGCGTCACAAAAATGCGACGGAGCTTCTCCATAAACAGGCGCGCTTCCTCGGGCGTGCGCAGATCGGGCTCAGTCACGAGCTCGATCAAAGGCGTGCCGCAGCGGTTGTAGTCGACGAGCGACTCGGCCGCGGCGGTAATGCGACCCTCGGCGCCACCCACGTGAACCATCTTGGCGGCATCCTCCTCCATATGGATACGCAAGATGCGGATAGGCACCGTGTAGGAACCGTCCTCGCGACGCTCGGGCATCTGCAGGTTGGACGCGTCATAGCTGGCTAGGTGGCCGGCGCGCTGATTGCCTTCGCGCATGGTCGACGTCATGGACGTGGACAGTCCCTCGGCGTTGGCCGAGGCGCTCGCCAGGCTCTGGGCCTCGGCCTCGCCAAACGCGCAGTTGGGGCGCTCGGCGGCACCGCGACCGGTCACGTCCAGGTCCAGGTGGCCGTACATGGCAAAGGCGACCGGACCCTGCGTGGTCTGGAAGTTCTTGGCCATGTCGGGATAGAAGTAGTGCTTGCGGTAGAACATCGAGTGGCGCTGGATCTCGCAGTTGGTGGCGATGCCGGCCTTGACGATGCTCTCGATGGCGCGCTTGTTAGGCACCGGCAGGGCGCCGGGCAGGCCCAGGCACACCGGGCACACGTTGGCGTTGGGCTCGTCATCGTGGCTGAGTTTGCAGTTGCAGAACATCTTGGTATCGAGTGCGGTGAGCTCGGTATGAATTTCCAGGCCGATCACGGCCTCCCAATCCTGCAGGACCTCGGAAAGCTCCTTCATTACAGCTCGCCTCCCTTCCCGGCAAAATCGGGCGCGACGGAAAGCACGGGCGCACCCGTGGCGGTATCGGCAAAGCCGCGCTCCAGGGCGCGGGCAAACGTGAGCAGCTGACGGTCCTTAAACGCCGGACCCACCAGCTGGGCAGAAACGGGCAGCTTGCTGTCCTCGCCCAGGCCCAGCGGCACCGAGATACCACCGTTGCCGCAAATGTTGAGCGAGATGGTGTACAAGTCGGAGAGGTACATCTGCGTGGGGTCGCTGATCTCGCCAAACTTAAAGGCCGTGCGCGGCGAGGCGGGCATGAGGATGGTGTCCACCTTGGCATACGCGGCGTCGTAGTCCTGCGTGATGAGCGTGCGGGCCTTTTGCGCAGCGTAGTAGTACTTGTCGTACACGCCCGAGCTCAGCAGGTAGGCGCCGAGCATCTGACGGCGCTTGGCCTCGGCGCCAAAGCCGTGGGCGCGCGAAAGCGAGCTCTGGTCGGACAGGTTGGCGCAGCCCTCCTCCTGGTAGCCGTAGCGAATGCCGTCGAAGCGGGCCAGGTTGGAGAACGCCTCGGCCGGGCCGATGACGTAGTAGGCGGCGATAGCGGCGTCCAGGTGCGGCAAGTCCACCTCGACCAGCTCGGCGCCCTGGTTCTGCAGCTCCTGGGCGGCGCGCTGAACAGCGGCCTTGACCTCGGGCGTCAGGCCCTCGGCCTCCATAAACGCGGGGATGATACCCACGCGCTTGCCCTCGATGCTGTCGTTGAGATGCTCGGTAAAGTCGACGGCGCAATCCTGGCTGGTGCAGTCGTACGGATCGTGGCCCGCGCCGGTAAGCGCGTTCATGGCCAGCGCGACATCCTCGACCGTGCGGCCAAAGGGGCCCACCTGGTCGAGCGACGAGCCAAAGGCAACCACGCCGTAACGGCTCACGGCGCCATACGTGGGCTTAAAGCCCACCACGCCGCACAGCGACGCCGGCTGGCGAATGGAGCCGCCGGTGTCCGAGCCCAGCGAGAGCGCGACCTCGCCCGCAGCGACGGCTGCAGCGGAGCCACCCGAGGAGCCGCCGGGCACGCGCTCGGTATCCCAAGGGTTGTTAGTGCGGTGGAACGCCGAGCTCTCGGTGGAGCTGCCAAAGGCAAACTCGTCCATGTTGGCCTTGCCCATGGGCAGGCAGCCGGCATCGAGCATGCGCTGGACGCAGGTAGCGGTGTAGACGCTCTGGTAGTCCCCGAGCATGCGGGAGGCGCAGGTGGTGCGTGTGCCCACGAGGTTCATGTTGTCCTTGATGGCCAGCGGCACGCCCGCGAGCGGGGGCAGCGGCTTGCCTGCGGCACGGTCGGCATCCACGCGCGCGGCGGCCTCGAGCGCCAGCTCGGGCGCCACCTGCAGGAATGCCTGGACCCCGCCCTCGCGCGCCTCGATGGCGGCAAGGGAGGCCTGGGCCACCTCGGTAGCAGTAAAGTCGCCTGCAGCAACGCCCGCGGCGATCTGGGCGGCGGTAAGGGAATCGAAGCTTAGCGCCATTACTCGCTCTCCCCCTCTCCCAAAATGGACGGCACGCGGAAGTAGCGATCGCGCGCGCTGCCGGCGTTTTCGAGCGCGACGTCGAGCGGCAGGTCGCGCTCGGGCTCGCGCAGGTCATCGCCCATCACGTTGGACAGGCTTCCGATGGGATGGAACGTGGGCTCCACGTCGGGCAAGTCATATTGCAGGACGGGCTCGAGCATCTGGACGGCGTCGTTCATGTAGGACGTCATCTGGGTGAGCTCGTCATCGGTCAGTGCGATCTTTGCGTACTCGGCGATGCCGCGCACGTCTTTCTCGCTGAGTGCCATAGGCGCTCCCTTCCGCATAACAGATAAACCGCTCTAGTATACAAGCCAACGCCGGCTTGGAGCAGGCGCTTTACCCAAATGCAGCGAAAACGTAACGAGGGCAGCGCCACCACAACGGGGACAGGCATCTTTGTGGTGGTTTTGGCCGACACGCTTGTCTGGCCCGATACTTTGTCTCGATCTGTAACATCTAGGCCGTCAAAAGCCGGTTTACTGTTACAGATCGAGATTCTCGGTCCGCTCCCTGCGTTTTGTCTCGATCTGTAACAGGTGGAGCCGATTTACACGTCAAGATGTTACAGATTGAGATGTTTGAAGACCGGGATGGGAGAATCCACCCTGTGCTGTGGGGACATAAGCCCGTATTTGAGTTTTCAATATATCCCGGATCGGCGGGGCGATTCGGGATACAATGTCAACAGGAAACGACGCATCCCGCGTAAGTGTTCGAAAGCGCGGGCGGCCTAGTTTTCTGGTTTTGTTAAATGCCCGGGCCTCTAACCCCGGGCATTCTTATTTGCGCTTGCGGCGCAACTGCCTTCTACCGTCCGCACCGCGCGTGCGCCTACGAAGCAAGAACGTAGATGGACGAGAAAAGTGTCCGCAAGTCTCATGGCCATCACATCCCACCTGCCAAAGTGATGGGCGAGCGAGCGTTACTCCTGCTCGGACTCCTCAGCCTGCTTACGGCTGCGGATGAGGTGTGCCACGCCGATGCACAGCACTGCGCTGCCAGCGATCCAAGTGAAGGTCACGCCGTTAAGACCGGTCAGCGGGAGGTCGGAGCCTTTCTTGTTCTTGACGGTAAGGGTAACGGTGCCGCCACCAGAAGAGGAATTGGTGACGAGACCAGAGCCATTCTTGGATGTGGTCACCGTCAACGTATTCTCGCCCTCGTTCTGATTAAGACCCGTGGCAGTAATGGTGAACGTGAATTTGAGCACGGTGTTATAGCCGGGGAGCGTATGGGTCTCCTCGACCGTGTAGGTGCCGGCATCGAGGCCTTTGACGCTGTTTTCCCCCTTATTATCAGTCGTAAAATCATAAGCAGTATTGCCCAAAGAGCCGTTCTCTTAGACATACTGGGCGCCGGCGCCCTCGTCGGTTCCCTTGGAAGAGGTGCCGGGCTGAGGGCGGAGCATGGCCACCGGACCCATCGAAACACATCTCCATCGTTCCTTCAACTAGGAAAATGCCGCCCCGGGACCCGGGGGCTTTCGGCTAACTGCGGGAACGGCCTATCCGCTCAATGTGTTCAGCTGAGATCAGAAATCAACCGGAGAAATCGACCCTCCTAAAAGGAGGCCGTATATGAAGACTGCATATCCCTTTTGCCTCCATATACACAAGAAGCGCCCCTCGGGGCGCTTCTGAGAGGCTCCCCCTGGATGAACCCCAGGGGGAGCCTATGGACCTCAGGGGCCGCAGCGAACCGTTCGCAGTCGGGCCGTCGAAGGCCTCGTTACTTAAGCTCAGGCCAGAAATCCTTGTTGGCCTCGATCATGTCGTCGAGAATCTCCTTGGCGACCGTCATGGACGGGACCGTCTTGTTGAGCGTGAACGCCTTGAGCGCCTTCTCGTACGGACCCTCGATGCACGCCTCGACCACGAGCTTCTCGGAGTTGAGCTGCTGCATCATGAGGCCCTGCTGGAACAGCTGGATGTTGTCGCGCGAGATGACCTCGGGGCCGTTCTTGCCGATGTAGGCAGGAAGCTCGGCCATCGCGTCGTACGGCATGTTCGGAATCGCGCCGCGGTTCTGGCAAATGACCAGGAAGCGAGCGAAGGCGCTACACTTCGAGCGATATTGAGCACCAACGCGGGCGCTAGCGCAGGTGTCGCCCGCGATACTCGGGAGAATCAGCATCGGAATCGGGGGAAGCCGAAGGGTCTGAAGCAGAGGAGACGGAGGGGGCCGCAGGCCTGGAGGCTCCCACGGTCCACCCGTTTCCGCCATCGCCAACAGCCGCGACGGCGTCCAGCGTCACCGCGGCGGCAACGGCCGCACGCTGCGCCGCGCGGCGCTTCTTGCGCACGTGCCCGGCCACGAAAAGCCCAATCACAATGGCCAGCAGCGCGCCCAAAACACCCAGGGCCACGGCAGTGGTGTTGATGCCCTGCGCGTCCTCGGGCACGGGCACCTCGTTCGGAATCTCCGCGCGCACGCCCGAGACGAGCAGGCGGTGCGAGTTCACGCCGTAGGGCGTGCAGGTCATGAGCGTCACGCGGTCCTCGCCGGCGGTCACGCGCAGCTTGGAATCGTCGTCGGGCTCAATCACGTCTATGCGGTCGATCTTGTAACCCAGCTCCTCGCCCATCACCTCGATGTAAAACGAGTCGCCAACCTGCAGTTCGTCCAGGCGCGTGAACAGGAGCGAGCCTGGCACGCCGCGGTGGCCGGTAAGCACGGCATGCGTGCTCGCGCCGCCCACGGGCAGCGATGTTCCATATAGGTGGCCGGCGCCCGCAGCGAGCACCTCGGTGGAGGTGCCATGGTACACGGGCAGGTTCACGTCGATCTTGGGGATACGCACCGAGCACATAAGGCCCGAACCCGCGTCGAGCAGGCCCTGGTACGTGGTGTCTTGCGAGGCGATGGAGTCCTTGGCACCCGTTGCGGTGGAGGCGCCGGAGGTGCTACCAAACGGGTCCACAACCTCGCCGATGACGTCCTGACCGCCGGCGGCCAACTGCTCGTTGTAGGCGCGCGCGGCCGCGAGGGCCTCCTCCGCTTGCGGATAGGGCCAACCATCCACGGTGTTTTGTGCCGCGGTAACTGCGGCCGTCTGCTCAGCCTGGGACATGGCGCGCAGGACGAGGGGCGTGGCCACGATAACAAAGCCGGCGGCAAAGCACAGAAGGGAAAGCAGGCGCAGGACGAGGGGCGGTTTACGTCGGCTGGGGGAAGCCGGGTTCAAACCGCCGCTCGGCGTGCGCATCGTCGATACGGGCTTGATTGCCTCCATGTGGTTCACCTCCAGGGGTGTGGGTGCGAGGGCACGGTCAAAGCACCGACCCCGCCGCGTGTCCAAGCGCGACGGGGTGCGGCGAAAGGGAAGATGAGAACGCGGCGCGCAGGCGCTGATAGGAGACGACGATCGCCCGCTCGCCGCGTCATCAAGCTAGGGAATTAAGCGCGCATACGTGCACTCAGGGCGAAGGCGGCACCAGCAGCCATGAGCAGCACACCCACGGTGACGAAAACCTTGATGCCCAAGTCACCGGTCAAGGGCAGCTCGGTGAGGTTCTTGGCGTTCTTAACCGTAGCCTGGCCATCGCTGGTCCCAACGGAGATACGATCATCGCCGGTTTTCTTGCTGTAAGACACGGTTGCCGTTTCAGGCGTCCCAGAGAAGGTAGCACCAATAGCGAAGGTAAAGTCAGGCAGGCCGATGTTGGTATAACCGGTCGGAGCCTTGATCTCGTAGACGTGGTAGATGCCAGCAGGCAGACCGGACATGGCGATCTTGCCGTTAGCATCGGTGGTGAACACACCGGTGGTAGCGTCAACGGCCGGCTTTGTTGCACCAAGGTCAGACCAAGCGCCGGAAGAGGCATCCTTGGCCATGAAGGTCTCAGCAGAACCGTCGTTCACGCGTGCGATGACGAACTGTGCGCCCTTAAGAGCATCGGTGGACTTGATGGCGTTGCCGGCCATGTCGGTCTTCAGGATGCCGAACTCGTAGGTGTACACGCGAGGAACCTTGGGGCCATGAATCTTGGTGGACACGTTATTAGGAGTGCGAGAGTACTCAAGCTCAACGGAGTTGGGGTTACCAACGCCAGCCTTGACAGCATTGCTGTTAACAGTAGCCTCAAACTCGACGGTTACAGTTGCGCCCTCGAGAATGCCGCTAGTAGAGGAGGTAGAGCCAGCTGCCTTGTTAACGTAGTTGGACAGGTCGATGGTGGTCACCTTACCGCCAGCATACTCGGCGTCGTAGCCTTCCTGACCCTCGACAAGGGCATAGGAGTCAGAAGAAACGGCATAGTCTTTATCGGTCAGGGTAACAGTAGTTGTGCCCTTGGTGAGTTTAACGGACTTCACAGAGCTCTCGTCAACCGACAGACCCTTGGATGCGGTATCGATGAGCTTGAACACACGGGGAGGCTTGGTGATGTCGTAGCCGGTGTAGGTCGGAATAACGGAGCTGAGCTCGTAGTTGACCACGTCACCGATGCGGGCGTCGGCGTTGGAGCCATCGTTTGCAACAGCGCCGGTAGCGGAACCGGTGATCTTCTTGTCAACGGTCGGCACGTTCATCTTCAGCGTGACGCTGCCCCAGTTGACAGTTTCCGTGGAATAGCCGGCAAGCTTGGTAGCGACGATTATGGGGATGGACTGCGTCGTAGGGTCGGCAGAAACATCCTTCAAGAGCCACAGGCCCTGGTCGCAGGTGTTGGAAAAGCCATCAGCGCTGCTCTGGAAACCAGCCTTAGTAGCAGCAGGCGCGCCGGCCTCGGCGAGCTTCTTCGAAAGATTCGTCGCGAACGTGCGCAGCGCTGACGAATCTCCACCCCACGGATCGGAATTCTCGGGAGTACTGTTCTTGAAGCTGTTGGCAACAAGCCAGCCGATCGGGTTGTTGTCCTTGCCATCCTTAGTGTAGTAGTTAGCGTCTGCCTTGTACGCTTCGCTCTGAGCCTCGGTCATCGAGTCCTCGATCACGCCCACAAGGGCGTCATTGGTGTCGATGAGGAACGTGAGCTTACCATCGGCGGAGGCAACGTTCTTCAACGATGCAAGCTTCCAACCGTCAAGCGTATGCGTCACAGTGTCGCCGGAGGCATTGCTGATGGTGATGGTGCCCGTGGTGGGATCCGCAGCCTTGGCCACAGACGCGCCGCCCACCAGGCCGGTTACGGCGATCGCTACGGCGACGGCGCCGGCGATCAGCTTTTGTACGAATCGGTTCATGATTCCCCTTTCAGAAATAAGCCCGACATTCATAAACATCTATCTACCTGCGCCATCGGACGAATCGTCCTGACGGCGCTTCGTAGCGATCCAATATGCTCCCGCAGCGATGCCGCCCAGAAGCATGAGACCGGCGCCCACGAGGAGCATGGAGTTTTCGGTCCAACCCGCGCCGGTGAGCGGGAGGTCCGTGAGAACTTTCACGTTGGTGAAGGTAGAGGTGGGGATGGCGTCGGGCGCTGCGGCGGTGCCGATGACCTTATTAACGGTGTTGCCCATGTCGTCCTTCACCTGCGTGACCTTGGTGGAGGTGGTGAGTCCGGAGTACTTGCCGGCGTCATTCAGCACGGCCTTTACCGTAACGGCCACCTGGTACTCGGCCTTGGAGTAGCGGAGTTTGTCGATGGCACCGGTGGGAGGCGCGACCTCCTTCACCGTGTAGGTATAGGTCTTGGCGCCATTCGGGTTCGAATCGTCGATCTTGGCAAGATGGCCCTTGTTGAATGCAATCTCCCCAAAGTTCGCAACGATGTCGTTGACCTTGGACGCGTCCGTAGGTGCAACGGAAATGGTCGTTACGCCAGGCATCGGAGCCGCGGGGTCGGACGTCGCCGCCGTGATCTCGAAGTCGAACAAAACATAGCTGCCATCAGCATCCTTCGGCCAATCCGCATTGCGGACGGACTTAGTCACCGGGATCGTCACGGACGTAACGCTGCGCTTGTTGGAGATGTACGCAGTGCTATCAATGATGCTCGGCTGCTCGTCCCCCTTCCACGCGATGGAGCCGTCCGTGCTGGACACCGTGAACTTGTAACCCGTCGGGTTCTTCTCGTAGCCAAACGGAGCCTGGGTCTCAACAAGGGTGTACGTGCCCGGCTGCAGGCCCTCGAGCGTGAACTTGCCAGACGTGCCATCAATGTCTTTCCACGTGATATCGCCCGAATCCGACTGGTCACTCACGGTCCAGGACTGCACCCCAGTCAAGCCATCGGCACCCAGTTTCGCAAGCTTCCACTCGGAACCAGCCAAAGGAGCGTACTTCACATCTCCGTCCTCAACCTTGGTCCAAGATACCGTACCGGTGATCTTGGTGTTGGCGATGGCGCTCTGCGGATTGGAAATCTCGTTGCCGTTGGCGTCCACGTTGCCCACAAGGTTGAGTTCATCGCCCGTGTGGAACATCTTCGAGGTATAGATCGTATTGGAAAGCTCGTAGCCCTCCGGCGCCTTGACCTCGCGAATGTAGTACGTGAAGTACTTCGTATCGCTCGTGTCGCCGATGTTGGCCTTCTGGTTCAGGTAGTTGTACTGAATGGTGCCAACGGCAGGATCGGAGTCATTCGTGCCGTTATCCAAAATGGAGACGATACGGTTCTCATCCTTCCGCGCATTGTCCTCGGTCGCGTAGATGGCCCACTCGGAACCCGCGAGCGGTTTGCCGTCCGCCGCATCGATCTTGCTCCACGCAACGGCGGAGCCGCCGGGCGTATAGGTACCAGACCACGGGAAGTTGTGACGCTCCTGATCCATATCGATGACGGAAGCCGATTCACCCTCAGTGAAATTCCCCGCGACCGTGTGGTTATACATCTGGAAGTCCCCACCAACATAAACACGCCCGTTGGTGGTCACGTGATCCTCGAAGCCGCCATTGGGAACAACTATGCTGCCCAACATAGCGGCTGCCGGGTCGTCGTCGGTCCACTTTCCGTCCGCACCAGGATAAAGCTCAGTATTGCCCTTAAGGGCCATACCACCGCGGATGGTGACCTGGCTGGCCGTTGCGAAATTCCACAGGATGCTCTGGGCGGCAGTGGAGTACAGAGCCCTGAGGCGCTTAGCCTCGTCGGTGTCACCTTCCTCGTACCCGCGGGAGATTTCCTTACCGTTCCACCAGAAACGCCAGCCGGTGTTGAACTCAACCGGAGTCCCCTTATCATCGATGATGTTGACGACCACGGAAGCGCCCTCGGGTATTTTATTGAAGCTGAAGTCCACGCCACGGTAGGTCTTGTCGCCAATGGAGTTGGTAAGATCCGACGCCTTCAGGTTAAAGACTTGAAGCGAAGAACCCTTGCCGCTATCGTCCGCATCGCCGGCAAACGTGATGAGCTTCTCGTTGTTGACAAGGGTTACCCGGTTGGGAACGACGTTGCCGTTAACGTCGGTATAGTTCGTCTTGCGCGTAAAGGTCTTGCGATCGCCGTTGAACGTAAGTCCGTACTGCTCCTTGTTGTTGTACTTTTTAATGGTGTAATTGGGATTCTCCTCGGCAACACTAACCGTGTAGCTCAATTTGGAATCAAGCTTTGCGAGAGGCGCGGAGATCTTCGCTTTTACTTCGGACTCCAGGTAATCGGTGTAATCCTTACCGTTGATCTTGAGGACGTTGGCTTTGTTGAACAGCGAACTTTCGTCCGCATTTTCCCCTTCATAGTAGTTGCCCTGCTTCTTCACCACAGACTGGCGCTTGTTGTCAGCATTCCAATTGTTGCCAGGATTCCAATAGGTAATGGGACCGGCGATCTGCGCGGTGTAGTCATAGCCGGTATTCTCTTTCGACTTGCCGACCCAGGCACCCCTGGTCCAAGCACCAACCGTCGCAGTATCTGAGGTCGTTCCCAGACCGGTGTTCATGTTCTGAATCGAGCTGTTTATACCGGCGACCGCAAGCACTGTACTACGGTCGACAGGACGAAACTGAGAACCAACACCAACGGTGCCGAAACGGAAGCCATCGCCGCTCCAACTCGCCTTGATAGGATTCATGGCAAGCTTGCCACGGACCACGGTAAGGCCCTCCGCCTCAGCGGCATATGAACCGGTGGGAGCGTTACCCGCATCAAGAGTTCTAGTGTCGCTCGGCTTACCACCGATATACATGTCGCGGCCGACGTAGGTGGCCACGCCGGGATCGGGGGTAGAGACATCGATATTCGTACCGATGCCGATGGAAGTTGGCTTATGGATGCCCGGAGTGAGAGGTCCAACGTCTTCCGCGCTTGCGGTGGAGGCCGCGCTAAACGGCGACAACAGAGTGCTCGCTACGAGAACAGTTGCTATAAAGCTACATGCGGCGAACTTCTTCACTTTGAGCACCCCATTACAGTTTCCTCGGTAAAAACTGTCTGGGTGTCGCTGGCAATGGCCTGCGAGATCGGAGGCATGACGAGCGACAGTACCAGGCTCAAAACGGAGGCTCCGCACAAAACGCCTGCCAGTACACGGCGCGTCGCTTTATTACTCTGCTTATATTTGTCTGAATTTGCTTTCATCGATGTCTCCTCCCCAAGAGACCGCGATCTTGCTCTTTCACTATCAAGCGTATCTGCGCAACCCGTAATTGCGCACACTTAGTAGTGAATATTGTAACGATTGTTTGAACATCGGGGCAAAAAAACCGATAGTTTTGTAGTGAATTGTCAATTCTCTTGACATATGCCCGGATTTACCTTCGTTTATTCGCTATCTATTTTTTGTTTCTACTGGTAATTTAGTTGCCCATCATTTTTTAATGGCATTAGATTTATTTGCACAAATTTTTGCTCAAGAGCAAACATCCCGCTCACGGTCGAAAATCGACCGTGAGCAGTAGGTCATTAACCGGAAGGAATATCCTTCCAAACTGATAAGAATATCTTTAACTCATCGGTGGTTAGAAGCGTGATGTTCAGACACCTATATTTGAATTTGCGCGCAGATTTTCGGTATCAATTCGCCTAAGTCGCCTGAGGCCACCACAAAGGCACCTGTCCCCTTTGTGGTGATTCTGCTCCAACGCTACAGCAGATGTTCCTCGATAAAGATCGCGATGCCGTCTTTGTCGTTGCTCGCGGTTACAAAGTCGGCGGCGGCACGGGTGGCATCGCTGCCGTTTGCCATGGCCACACCCACGCCGGCGTCGGCCACCATGCAGGTGTCATTGTCCGCATCGCCAAACACGCAGATGTTCTGAAGCTCCATGTCGTTGAGCTCTGCCACGCGCACAAGGCCGCGCGTCTTGGACACGCGCGGATCCATGAATTCGTAGAGTCGCTGCGTGGTCTGTAGAGCAGCCGCCTTAACGGCGCCGCCGGCGAACGTCGACGCCCGCTCGATGACCTGCGGCATCGCCTCGGGCGCCATGGTAAACATCACCTTGGGCTGCGGCTCGCGCAAAAACTCGGCAAAGTCGACCACCTGGTAGGGAACGCCGTCGACACGCGACAGGTGCTCGACGCACGCATTGCTCTCGGGCACATAGAGCACGCCGTCCCGAGGGCAAACAGGCGTTGCCGGCAGGCCTGCCATGTGCTCGCAGATGTGCGCGATGGTCTCGCCCGGTAGCGGGTAGCTCAGCTCGTTGATGCCGTGTGCACGGTCGATGACCTCGGCGCCACCGCAGCCCACGAGCACGTCCACCAGGCCTTCGATACCCCAGAGCTCGTACATGGCCTCGGTCGCGTGGGCGTCGCGCCCGGTGCACAGGCCAAAGAGCACGCCGCGCTCGCGCAGTGCGCGGATCGCCGCCACGGTACGCGGGGACACCGTGTGCTGGCTTGTGAGCAGTGTGCCGTCGATATCGCAGAACACGGCTTTAATGTGGCTGAAGGTGGTGTCCATGGGGGCCTTTCTGGGTTGTGCGGCGGTGCTGAATGTGGTCGGAAATGGTGTCCATGGTATACCAAGGCACAGGCGCGGCCCCTCAAAGCAAAAACCACCACAAAGGTGCCAGGCACCTTTGTGGTGGCCGGACCCGCAGGGCAGCCTGGCCCGGGGCACAAACCATCACAACATTCGACGTTATTCGGCAAAATCGCAATTTTCATCGAATGTTGTGATGGTTTTTACTGCTTTGCAGAGCGATCAATATGCCGGCGGCCAAACAGCAGCAACGCCGCGGGAACTGCCGTCACGACTATGCCCGCCCCCACGAGCGTCTGCTGCACGCCAAACGTCGCCGCCAGCCAGGGGGCAATCGCCAGCGGGGCCACTCCGGCGAACATATTGCCAAAACCCATGACCGAGTTGACGCGGCCGATCTGCTCGAGCGGAGCCGTCGTTTGCACAATGGTGTTGTGGAGCGGGTTGACGATGCCCCAAGCCACGCCCAGGGCAACCTGGCCGACAAGAGCCACGCCCACGTACGGCGTCCCCACATAGAGCAAACTTCCCAGGCCCACGGACATAAGTGCCACGAGCAGCGTTTTAAGGTTGACCAGGTGCGGCGGCAAACGGAGCGCAACGACGGCGCCCAGCACCGCGCCCACGCCCGAGGCCGACGAGAGCCAGCCCATCCACTCAACACCGACATGCAGAACATCGCGGTAGAAGAACGACTCCAGCGGGTCAAAGGCGCCGTAGCCAAAGTTTGAAAGGAAAATAATGCAGAACAGCAGGGCGAGGACGCTGTTGGTGAAGACTGTCTTGATGCTAATCGCGAAGGTAACGCGGGAAGATGTGTTGGGGTCGGGGCTTTGTCCCGCACGCTCCCCTTCCTTTGCCGAATCGGCATCCGCATCCCCGGCGACATGGCTGGTCTTCGGCCTAAAGCCCCAACCGGCGACGAGCGCCAGCACTGTAAAGAGCATCATGAGCACGAACACCGCGCGCGACGACGCAGCCGCCGCGACAAAGCCGCCCAGCGTGGGGCCAACGATGATGCTCACGTTTGAAAACATGGCGATGGCGGAGTTGATGTCTTTGAGCTCGGCGGGATCGTCGGTGAGATATGCCGGATAGGACGTGGCGATGGGTTGGGCGAATCCCATCACAAAACCTAGGAGCGCCGCGCCGGCAAGGACTGTTCCGGTCGCTCTGCCAAAGGCGATGATTGCCGCACCCGTCGCCAGCGTGCCGACGATGCTCAGCAAGAAATGACGGCGCGGGCCCCAGGCGTCGAGCGCCGCGCCACCCGCAAAGGATCCCAAGATCACGAATACGTTCATAAAGAGGGCAGCCAGCGATGTCGCCACGACCGAGGCATCGTCTGCATAGGTGAGCGTTCCGATGACGCCGATAAAGTAGCTGGTCTGAAAACCGGTGTAGATGAGAAAGCGCATCGCCACCAGGCGCTTGGCCTGCATGGACAGCGATGATTGAGGCTTTGAGAAAAGATGGGTGAGCATGGAGACTCCTTGTTTCATACGAATGCGGACGGCGGGCATTCGCCACCGTCTGTCAAATCAATCTATCCGCATGAAACATTAAGGACGCATCAAGCCCCTTCTCTCCGTTTTTCGCCCGTCATGAACTACTTGGTAGATTGTAAGGCATGTCCCACACATCTACCAAAGCAAAAACCACCACAAAGGTGCCTGGCCCCTTTGTGGTGGAAATGACGTTTGCCCATATAAAACCTGCCAAAAGAAACCTGTCCCTATTTGGCAGGTTTTAGGCCAGATGATCTTGGATGAGGTCGCAGATGGCTCGGGCGTCGTTGATGTTGATGGCTCGGGTCGCAAAACCGGCGTCGAATGCCTGGCGTGCCAGGGCCTCGTTGCAGGCAAGGGCCAGCGTGCGACCGTCGACCAGGTCGAGCGAGCTCTTGCCGCGCAGGCGATCCACACCCGACCGCGCGACCACGATGTTGTCGAAGCCCTCGGTCTTGTAGCCCTCGATGATCACCACGTCGACATCGTTGTAGCGCGACAGCAGCTCGCGCGCGGGCATCTCGTCCTCCTCGCGCGTGTCGGCGTACTCCGCCCAGCGCGTAGCGCAGATGAGGCCCACGTGCTTGGATCCGGCCTGGTGATGGCGCCAGGTGTCCTTAGCGGGCACGTCGATATCAAAGCCGTGGTGCCCATGATGCTTGAGCGAACCCACGCGCAGGCCGCGGCGGGTGAGCTCGGCGATAACCTTCTCGACGAGCGTGGTCTTGCCCGAGTTTTGGTAGCCGATAAACGCGATCGCGGGGACGGCCGGAGCTGGAACTGTGGGCGCGACGGCGACGGGTGCGCTTGCGGGCGCGGCACCGTCAGCGGCCACGGCCTCAACGGCAGCGGCCTGACGCTCTGCACGATCCCACACGCCCGAGCGGCCGCCCTCCTTGTGCAGCAGGCGCACGTCGACGATCTCCATGCCACGATCGACGGCCTTGCACATGTCATAGATGGTCAGGCACGCGGCACTCGCGCCGGTCAACGCCTCCATCTCAATGCCGGTCTTGCCCGTCACGCCCGCCGTGACCAGCACGTGAAAGCCAACCTGCCCGTCCGCGCGCGCCGGCGCCCAGCCCTCGGGCATGTCATCGACAAGCATCCCCGCCGGAGCGATGGGCGTAATGTCGCACTTGCTCTTGGTAATGAGCAACGGATGGCACATGGGGATGATGTCGCTCGTGCGCTTGATGGCCATGATGCCCGCCACACGCGCGCAGGCAAGCACATCGCCCTTTTTTGCGCGGTCCTGCAGCACCATGGCCTGCGTCTCGGGGTGCATGAGGATGGTGCCCTCGGCGATGGCAATGCGATGGGTCTCGGCCTTGTCGGACACGTCGACCATGCGCACCTCGCCCTTGGCGTCCACGTGCGTCAGCTCGTCGCGACGAGCGTCGCGGGCGGACTCGGTGGCAGTGCTGACAGACGGCTGCGCGGACGCGTCGGCGTTGCCAGCATTCGCCGCAGCCGTGACTTTGTGGGCAGACATCGCGGCCCTGCGAGCGGCCTTGGTGGCATCGGCGTACCTGCTCTTGGCCATATGATCATCCTCCGATTTGGGACATAAATCGTTGCGTGCCCTCAATTATCGCGTGTTCCTGCGGTTTGTGGGCCACGGCATCGCGCCAAATCGAAAGTACCTGCATATCATCACCACGGCGCAGCGCCTCACGCACCGAATACTCGGCATCGCTGAACAGGCATGGACGCACGTTGCCATCGGCCGTCAGGCGCAGACGGTTGCAGTTCGCGCAAAAATGATTGGACATGGCGCTAATGAAGCCAACCGTTCCCGCCGCACCCGGAAAGTGCCAATAGCGCGCAGGGCCCGCACCAGCAGGAGCGTCGTTGATGTCGAGCGGCTCGAGCTCGCCCAGTCCCGCCGCGGTGGCCCCGGCATTGATGCGCGCCCGCAGCTCGTCGCTCGGCACGGTATCGCTCGCGTCCCACAGCTCGGGATTGAGCGCGGGCGCATGCGGGTCCACAGCGCAATGCGAGCTGGTGCGCTCGTCGCCGATGGGCATGTATTCGATAAAGCGCAGGTGGATAGGGCGGTCGACGGTCAGCCGTGCGAGGGCCGCCACATCCTGGTTGAGCCGGCGCACCACAACGCAGTTGACCTTAACGGGCTCAAAGCCCCAAGCCAGCGCCGCGTCGACGCCGGCCATGGTCTGCTCGAGTCGACCTAGGCGCGTGATCTTTCCAAACAGCGTAGGGTCGAGTGTGTCGAGCGAAATGTTGACGCGGTTAAGCCCGGCGTCTTTGAGCTGCGGCGCCAGCTTGGGCAGCAGGGCGCCATTGGTGGTGAGCGAGATGTCCTCGATCTGCGGAATCGCGCGGATGTCGCGAATAAGCGGGATGATACGGCGGCTGACCAGCGGCTCGCCGCCCGTCAGGCGTACGCGGCGAATGCCCTCCCCCGCTACCAAGCGCACAAAGCGGGCGATTTCCTCGGCGCTGAGCAGCTCGTCATGCGCGCGGGGCGCCACGCCATCGGCCGGCATGCAATAGATGCAGCGGAAATTGCACTTGTCGGTAACGGCAATGCGCAGGTAGTTGATATCGCGGCCAAAGCCGTCATGTTGCACGTGCCCGTCCACGCAGCCCTCCCCTCACGCGGCGTTTTATTCTTCGGAAAACATAATACCCCACGAGAGAATCATGCCGACACCCGTACGACAGGACAGGTCGCTTCGAGCAAAACGGACTTTCCAAGCCCATCCTCAGCACAAACCATCACAACATTCGATGCTTTTCCCGATTTTGGTGAAAAACGTCGAATGTTGTGATGGTCTGCCTACCCACGGCACCCCGTAGAAGGACCAAAGCGTCCCTAAAGGCCGCCGTCCCAGTGCCGAATCACGAATTCTCGCAGGTCGTTCTGCCGCTTTTGGAACGCTTCGCTTCGGTCGCACTTGAGACCCATAGCGAGCGCGATGGCGTTCATCGCCCGGTGCAATTGCAGCTGGTGGGCAAAATGAGTCCCGGTGAGGACGATCATCCTAAAGCCCAGCGCGCTCAGTACGGTCATACGCTCCGCGTCCGACGCGCTGCGCTGTTTATCAAGATGGTCCGAGCCGTTGTATTCGATCCCCGTACCGCTCGCAGGCGCATATACGTCAATCTCGAAATATCCGACCTTTGCGAGATACTTGAACTCATTGGGAACATCGACCCGATGGTTGAGCTCGATCTTGGCGTATCCCAGCCCTCCCTGGGAACGCTTTGCTACGACCATGATTGCGGTGGCCGTCTCCATGGGCGACCGCGCGCCATCGCGCACGCGCTTGAGCACGGCGGCCGCGCGTATGGCCCCCTGACGAGATCGGTTCTCATTGCAATAAGCAATCAAGTCGGCGACGGTATACCTCTGCCCCATCTCGATATAATCGCCTGTCGACAGATGATTCAAATGGTATCGGGCGCAGATTTCGTAGCCATATTCCAGCTGCTCGGGCTCGCTCATCCACGAACCCGCTTGGACAAAGCACATGACCTCATCAACCACCAGAAGGCCCTCTGCCATCTCGATAAGATGGCCTGGAGGTACCGGCGCTCCAAACACGTGGCACCTAAATCCAGCCGGCGTCGAGCGCTCAAAATCGAAGTTGACGAGCGTATCGATATGATCGAGCTCTTCTCGTGGAATACCAAGAGAAACCAGATAGTCGGCAACGATCCCAACTGCCGTTGAAGCCCTCAGCCCCTTGGCATCGAGCCCCAATTTGGGCAGGCCCGCGGTCGGCTCCGTCTCGTTAGCAAGCGAGTCCTCATCGTATAGACTGCTTGCTCGCGAGAGCGGCTCGGACGGGCGCGCCACGTTGTGGTACAGCCAGGCAGTCTTATGGGACAGGACGATCGGCAGGTCCATGAGCCCTCCAATGGAGTCGGATAACCACCTTATTCCCCTGCCCACGGGTCCGCACGCCTTCGTGCGCAAGAAAGCGATTCCACCCGTTCGAGTGGCAGAAAAACCATCACAACATTTGGTGCTTTTCCCGATTTTGGCAAAAACGTCGAATGTTGTGATGGTTTGAGGCGAGGTACGGGCACGGAGGACCAAAGCATCGTGCTCGAACGGGTTAATCCAACTCTTTTAAGCCATGCGTCAGCTGCCAGTACTCGCCGTGCTGGGCGAGCAGCTCTTCGTGCGTGCCGCGCTCGATGATGCGGCCGTGTTCGAGGAC
Source organism: uncultured Collinsella sp. (assembly GCA_900543025.1). Lineage (GTDB taxonomy): Bacteria > Actinomycetota > Coriobacteriia > Coriobacteriales > Coriobacteriaceae > Collinsella. The sequence continues at coordinate 59,228 of UQPP01000003.1, read as the reverse complement.
CATGATGGCGTCGGCGTCGCGGACGGTGGACAGGCGGTGCGCGATCACAAAGGTGGTGCGGCCGCGCATGATGCGGTCCATACCGCGCTCGATGAGCTTTTCGGTACGCGTGTCGATGCTCGAAGTGGCCTCGTCCAGGATGAGCACCGGCGGGTCGGCGACGGCCACGCGCGCGATGGCGAGCAGCTGGCGCTGGCCCTGCGACAGGTTGGCACCGTCCGCGGTCACGAGCGTGTCATAGCCCTGCGGCAAGCGGCGGATAAACGAGTCGGCGCAGGCTGCCTCGGCAGCGGCGCGCACCTCCTCGTCGGTCGCGTCGAGCTTGCCAAAGCGGATGTTCTGCGCAATGGTGCCGCTAAACAGGTGCGTGTCCTGCAGCACAATGCCGAGCGATCCGCGCAAGCTGGCCTTGGCAATGTGCTTGACGTCGATGCCGTCGTACGTGATCTCGCCGTCATCGACCTCGTAGAAGCGGTTGATGAGGTTGGTGATGGTCGTCTTTCCAGCACCCGTCGAGCCCACAAACGCGATCTTTTGCCCCGGCTTGGCAAACAGGTTGAGGTCCGTGAGCACACGGGTGCCCGGCACGTAGGAAAAGTCCACGGCATGGAAGCGCACGTCGCCGGCAAGCGGGACCAAGCCGCACGTGAGCTCGGTACCATCGGAAGCCACCGCATAGCCCGACTCATCAACGGCCGCCACATCATGCAAGTGTCCGTACGCGCCCACGCCCTGGCCCTCGGGAATCTTCCACGCCCACGCGGCGTCACCCGTCTGCACCAGCTCCACGCGGCCCTCGTCCGCCTCGGGTTCAAGATCCATGGCGGCAAACAAGCGCTCGGCGCCGGCCAACGCATTGAGCAAGAAGTTGCCCAGCTGCGTAAACTGATTGATGGGCATGGCGGCCTGGCGCACAAAGACCAGGTAGCTTGCAAGCGCACCTACGTCGGCGAGCCCCTTGATGCAGAGCATGCCGCCCGCCACGGCGACGATGGCATAGTTGACGTAGCCAATTACGACGGTCATGGGCACCATGGAGTTGGCATAGCTCACGGCGGCGGTGCCGGTACGACGAAGCTCGTCGTTGCGACAAGCAAAGCCGGCGACATTCGCTGCCTCGCGGTTAAAGACCTTGATGACCTTTTGGCCCGAGACCATCTCTTCGATATATCCGTCCAGGTCGCCAAGCGATGCCTGCTGGGCGGCAAAGAAGCGCTTAGAACGCGCGCCCGAGTAGCGCGCATACAGCACAATGGCCACATCGCACACGAGCGTGATAATCGTGAGCCGCCAGTTAAGGATGATGAGCATTGCCGTGGTGCCCACAACCTGAATGGCGGCCTGAATCACGTTGGCAAAGCTGTTGTTGAGCGCCTCGGAGACGGTGTCGACGTCGTTGGTGAAAAAGCTCATGATGTCGCCCGAGCGTGTGCTGTCAAAAAAACTGAGCGGCAGCGTCTGGATGTGCGCGAACAGGTCGCGGCGAATATCGGACACCACGCGTTGGGCCGCGCGCACCATAACCTGCGAGTAACCCAGGGCCGAGAGCACGCCCGCGGCGTAGATGATCGCCGTCAGGATGACCTGCTTGGTAAGCAGTTCCTCCCCGCCCGTGGCCAAACCGTTAACGATGGGACGCACCATGTAGGTGCCGACGAGGCTCGCGATGGCGGCGACGGAGGCGAGCGCGCCCACCGCGAGCAACGAGAACTTGGCATGTCCCATGTAGGAGAGCAAGCGGCGCACGGTGTGCTTGAGGTCGGCCGGGCGTGCTTGGGCTGCGGTCTTAGGCATGGCGCTCACCCCCTTCCAAGGGTGATCCGCATGCGACGGAGGAAAACGGGTCATTCGCGCAGCCATCGTCGCTGCCGTCGCCGGCGTCCGCGTCCCCCGCAAACTCCATCTGCGAGGCGTAAATCTCCTGGTATATGTTGTCGCCCGCCAGCAATTCCTCGTGCGTGCCCACGCCGTGGACACGACCGTCGTCCAACACCACAATGCGATCGGCATCCATGACGCTCGCGATGCGCTGGGCAATGATGAGCACGGTCGTATCGGAAATCCGGGCGATGTGCTCGCGAATCTTAGCGTCGGTCGCCATATCGACCGCGCTGGTGGAGTCATCAAAAATGAGCACGCGCGGGTGCTTGAGCAGCGTGCGCGCGATGCACAGGCGTTGCTTCTGGCCACCCGAAACACCGGCGCCACCTTGACCCAACTCGCCGTCCAGCCCGCCGATGCGATCAAGGAACTCGTCCACGCACGCTGCGCGGCAAGCCGCGAGGAGCTCATCGTCCGACGCCTGCGGATTGCCCCACTGCAGGTTCTCGCGCACGGTGCCCGTGAACAACACGTTCTTTTGCAGCACAATGCCCACGGCGTCGCGCAAGGCGACCAGGTCGTAGTCGTGCACGTCGTGTCCGCCCACAAGTACGACGCCCTCGGTGGCGTCGTACAGGCGCGCAATCAGCTGCACAAGCGAGCTCTTGCCCGAGCCCGTGCCGCCGAGGATGCCCACCGTCGAGCCGCTCTCGATGCGAAGGTCGATATGCTCGAGCACATCCTCGGCTGCATCCGCGCGGTATTTAAAGGAAACGTCGCGAAACTCGATACTGCCGTCCGCTGGCACCGCAGTCGCGAGGTCTCCCGCAGGATTGGCGATAAAGGGCTCTTCATCGAGCACCTCTGCGATACGGCCCACGCTTGTGAGAGCGCGCGTGAGCAGCAAAAACACGTTGGAAATCATCATGAGCGAGTTCATGATCAGCAGTACGTAGCTCATAAAGCCCGTGAGCGAGCCCACGCCCAAGCGACCTTCGATGATCATGCGGCCGCCAATCCACAGGATAGAGAGCGCAGCCACGTACATCGAGAGTTGGAACACCGGCAGGTTGAGCACGGCGGTGCCGAAGGTCTTGGTCGCCGTGCCGGCGAGCTCGGTATTGACGGTGTCGAACTTGTCGCACTCGTGCTCGGCTCGCACGTAAGCCTTCACGGCGCGCACGGCGGTAAGGTCCTCTTGCACCACGCCGTTGAGGTGGTCCATCGAGGTCTGGAGTTGGCGGTAGAGCGGACTGACGCGATAGGTGATGACGCCCAGCACGATTGCCAGCACGGGCAAGATGATCGCAAAGACGGTAGCGAGCGGGCGCGACAGCATCAGCGCGTAGATAAGGCCGACGATAAGCGTCACCGGGCCGCGCACCATAGGGCGAAAGCCGTTGCCCACAGCATTTTGGATAACGGTGATGTCCGTGGTCATGCGGGTGACGAGCGAGCTGGCGTCGTAGTTGTCCAGGTTACCAAAAGCGAGTGTCTGAATCTTTTTGTACTCGGCCTCGCGCAGGTTAGCGCCTAGGCCCGATGCAACGCGGGCGGACGTGTGGGCATAACCCAAGCCCAGTACCAGCGAAAGCGCAGCGCACACCAACATGTACGCGCCCTGCAGCAGCATGTAGTTGATATCACCCGCAGGCACGCCCACATCGATGATGTTGGCCATGATGACCGGGATAAACAGCTCGAGTATCGTCTCGACCGACACAAAGAACACGCCGAGGATGGCATCGCGACGGTATGCCCCTAGATAGGAAAACAGTATTTTGAGATTGCGCACGCAGGTTCAACCCCCATCAAACGTTGTTCGCAAACGCACGTATTATTGCGCGCCGAATAATGGTGTCAAGTATTCCGAAATCGTTTTCTGCAAGGTTAGCGCCGGCGGCGAGTTCTCGTGACGTGTGTCCATATTCACTCGGAATAATGGTGCGCGCGACTTTTTTCGCTCCACTGCCGACACAAACCTTGACTCTACAATCGTTGTAGGGTTTTCACTACACTGGTAGCTAAACGAACCAAGCCAGAAAGCCCCGCCCATGGAACACGACCTCACTCGCGGCAATGTCCTCAAGACCATCGCCGTCTTTGCCCTGCCCTATATGCTCTCGTACTTTTTGCAGATGCTCTACGGCATGGCCGACCTGTACATGATGGGGCAGTTTAGCGGCGCTGCCGGCATCACCGCCGTGGGCAATGGCGCGCAGACGCTCTATATCATTACCGTGACGCTCGTGGGCCTGGCCATGGGAACGACGGTCATCGTCGGCCACGCCGTAGGCTCGCGCCGCTTCGACCGCGCCGAGACCGCCATCGGCAACACTATCACGCTGTTTATGGGCGTCTCGGTGGTGCTGGCCGTTGTCCTGCTCGCACTGTGCCCGCAGATCGTGGCGCTCATTGGCACGCCGGCCGAAGCGGTCGAAGGCACTGCCGCCTACCTGCGCATCTGCTTTGTAGGCATTCCGTTTATCGCCGCATACAACATCCTCTCGGCCATCTTTCGCGGCCTGGGCGATTCGCGCTCGCCCATGTACGTGATTGGCGTGGCATGCATCATTAATATCGCGCTCGACTTTCTGTTTATCGGGCACATGGGGCTCGGCCCCGTGGGCGCGGCGCTCGGCACGGTAACCGCCCAGACGGCTAGCGTTGCCCTCGCGCTCGTGTGGCTCAAGAGCCGTCGCACGAACATCCACGTTAAGCGCAGCGACCTGCGCCCCCAGCCCGAGGTGCTCGGCAGCATTCTTAAGATCGGCGTGCCCGTGGCCGTGCAGGACGGCTGCATCCAGGTGGCGTTTATGTTTATCACCGTCATCGCCAACCATCGCGGCCTGGTCGATGCCGCTGCCGTAGGCCTGGTCGAGAAGATGATCAGCTTTTTGTTCATTGTGCCGAGTTCCATGGGTGCCACCGTCAGCGCGCTCACGGCGCAAAACGCCGGCGCGGGCAAGGGCGATCGTGCACGTCAGGTGCTCAAAGATGCCATGACAATCTCGGTAGTGTATGGCTGCCTGATCACGGCGCTGATGTGGCTGGTGGCGCCGGCGTTTATCGGCTTTTTTGCCAAGGACGCCGCGGTGGTCGCCGCCGGCACCGGCTATATGCGCAGCTACATTTTCGACGCGATTTTTGCCGGCATCCACATTTGCTTTAGCGGCTTTTTCGCTGCATACGGCAAGAGCTACATCGGCTTTGCGCACAACGTGCTGGCAGTGGCGCTCATTCGCGTGCCGGGCGCGTGGCTGCTGTCGAACGCCTATTCCGACACGCTGTTTCCCATGGGCATCGCTTCGCCGTGCGGATCGATTTTGTCGGCAGTCATCTGTGTTGTCGCGTTTACCGTGCTCAACCGCCGCGGAGCTTTTGACAAACTGATGGCGTAGCGAGGTAACGCGAACCTGGCTCCCCTCCTCTGCTTTTTACCGAAAGGAGCGGTCCCATGACCGACTCGCCAACCGAACATACCGAGGGCCTGCTCCGTATTGGCGAGGTGGCGCGCCTGTTTAACCTGAGCGTGGGCACGCTGCGCCATTACGAGCAGATGGGCTTGCTGGACCCGGCGCACATCGATCCGGCGAGTGGATACCGCTACTACGGATCGCGGCAGCCCTCCACCCTCAACACCATCAGTCACCTGCGTGTTCTCGACCTGCCGCTAGCGCAGATCCGTGAGTTTGTGACCACGCGCGATGTAGACCTCATGCAGCGGCAGCTGGCTCAGCAGCAGGAGCTCATCGAGCGCAAGCGACGCGAGTTGGAGCGCGTGTCGCGCAAGATCGATAACCGACTTGCTCTACTGCATGATGCCTTGAACACCGAGCTCGATACCATTTGCACAATCGATGCGCCCGAGCTTCGCTGCGCCGTGTTGCGCGAACGCGTCAACCCTACCGACGCCTATGCGTTGGAGTGGCAAATTCGTCAACTGCAGAAGGGGCAACACGAGACCTTTGTCTTTCTGGGCAACTTGGGCGTTGGGATTAGCGCCGAGCGCCTGGCCGGCGGCGACTTTGACGGCTACGACGAAGTCTTTCTGCTGCTCGATGACACCGATGAATACCTGGGCGATATCGAGGTGCGGCCCGCCGCGCGCTGCCTGACCATGAGCTTTCGCGGCACGCACGGGCAAGCGGACCCGCGCTATAAGCAGTTGCTCGGCTATATGCGCGAGCACGGCCTGACACCCGCCGGTCCCTCACGCGAGATTGCCCTCATCGACGACATCATCAGCGACGACCCGGCGACCTACGTGACGCAGATCACGGTGCCCGTTGCCCCGTTCAGATAAGAACTGCCTAGATAACGTTCGGCTGAAGGCAGAATCTTGACGTTATAGGCCATATTTTGCCTCAAGGTCATCGAGAGCCTCAAAGGCATCACGCGCCGTGCCAGCAGCACGCTCCCGCTCGGCCACAGCTATACGAGCCATCAGACGAGCCTTAGCCTGTTCCTGAACCATGAGGTCATAGTCTTCAGATCGAAGTACAACAAATTTGCTATAGCCGTTTTTTGTAACAGTCACTGGATCAGGAGCCTCCCAACAAGCTCGCAAAACGCCGGGGACAATCCCCGATATGGCGGTTTTACTCCTCCGGAATCGGAAACGCACGGATGAACTCTGTAGGCGAGAAGGTCTTGATGGTCGAGCGCACAAAAGCGGCGCGGTCACGCGTGATGATAAAGTCCACGCCGGCACGCTCGGCCATCGCACGGATACAGCCGTCCTCAAAGTCCGGCTCATCGGAATAGGCGGAGGTAAAACAAGCTTCTTGGTCGAGCGGCTCTACCGAGTAGCTCTTAAGACAGTCGCGCACTACCTCGCGGGCGCGCGCCTCGCCTGCCTGTTTAGTGAGAATGTAGTACGCGTCCTTGAGAGAGCAGGCCGAAACAACACCCTCGATAAGTCCCACGTCAACGAGCCCCTTGGTCGTTTGCGCCGCCCCATGCTCCGGCCGGCCCGGCAGCACGCAATCGAGCAGAAAATTGGTATCGAGAAATGCCCTCATAGGTAGCGCTCCCTCGCGACGCGCTTTTCATCTTCAACCGTCATCGTATCGAGCGGCGTTCCCTTTGGCATGTTAGCCACGATATCGAGATACTCCTGGTAGTCCTCATTCTCCGCGAGCATCTCACGGATCTCCTTCCAGGTGATCTTGGGATGCCACATCGTACCCACGTCGCGCTTGGGCTTGCCCGTGCCGCACGTCGGTTTTGCGCCCCCACGCTCCTGGGCAGCGTCATATTCCACCGTAACTGGACCTTCATAGTCGAGCGGCACGATCTTGAACAACGGCTTGCTCCGCTTGAAGACCACAACCTCCTCGCCCTCATTGGCAACCCTTTCGGCCACCTGCGTAAGGTTTTGGCGCAGTTCCGAAAACGCGACGGTAACCATAACTGCTCCTCTCAACATATATCTTCACTGCTAAGTATACACGTTAATATTAATGTTAAAGTGTATAAAACTCATCACAATGGGGCAGCCCCGTTGTGAGACCTCACTGCGGGGCCCCTTTGCTTTGAATAAATCTTCTATCGCTCCGGAACGACACCGCTCCGCAGGGTCACCCTCAGCAACCTACATGACGCAGATCATGCTGCCCGCCACCACGCCCAAATAAAAACCTCCCGGAAAGTATCAACCTTTCCGGGAGGTTTTCTAATTTGGTTATCGATGTACTAAGCCTGGGGCACCTCACCGGTCGCAAGGATCTGCTCGAGCGCGTCCTCGTCCAGCACGGGTACACCCAGCTGCTCGGCTTTGGTGAGCTTGGAGCCCGCTTTGGGGCCGGCGACCAGATAGCTCGTCTTCTTTGACACGCTGCCCGAAACCTTGGCGCCGAGCACCTTGAGCGCCGCGCCCGCCTCGTCGCGTGTGCGGTTGACGAGCGTGCCGGTGAGCACGAAGGTTAGACCCGCAAGCGGCTGTGCGTCGGCGAGCTCGCCCGCCACGCCAGCGTCGGCTGCGGCTTGCGCGTGCGCAGCGCCCAAGTCGACCTCGAGCGACAGGCCCGCCTGACGCAGGCGCTCCAGCACGGCAAGGTTTTCGGGCACGGCCAGGAACTGCTTGACGCTCGCCGCAATCTTGGGACCGATGCCCTCGCACTCGGCGATGTCTTCTTCACTCGCCAAGATGAGCTTGTCGATCGACAGGAATCGCTCGGCGATGACCTCGCCCACGCTCTTGCCCACGTGGCGGATGCCCAGGGCAAACAGCACGCGACCGAGCGGCTGGCTCTTGGACTTGTTGAGCTCGGCGATGATTTTCTCGGCCGTCTTGAGGCCCACCGGAATGGGATCGCCCTTCTTAACGCCCTTCCTGCTGTTGGAGCTGGCGTACACGCGCCCCGTGTCCAGGCCTGCGATGTCGTCGACCGTGAGCTGATAGAAGTCCGCGACGTCGTGAATCAGCCCGGCGGCGATCATCTTGTCGACGATCTCGTCGCCCAGGCCGTCGACGTCCATGCAGCCGCGGCTCACCCAGTGGAGCAGGCGCTCCTTGAGCTGCGCGGGGCAGTCGATGGAGACACAGCGGTAAGCGACCTCGCCATCCTCGTGAACCACGGGGCTGCCGCACACGGGGCAGACCTCGGGCATGTGCCAGTCGACCGAATCAGCCGGGCGCTTGTCGAGCACCGGGCCCACGACCTCGGGGATTACGTCGCCCGCCTTGTGCACGATAATAGTGTCGCCCTCGCGCACGTTTTTGCGACGGATCTCGTCGATGTTGTGCAGCGTGGCGCGCGCGATGGTGGAGCCGGCAACCGTCACCGGATCGAACTCGGCGACCGGCGTGAGCACACCGGTGCGACCCACCTGGATGCGAATCTCGCGCAGGACGGTCTGCTTTTCCTCGGGCGGAAACTTAAAGGCAATGGCCCAGCGCGGTGCGCGGGCGGTAAAGCCCAGGTCGAGCTGCTGCTGAAAGCTGTCGACCTTTACGACCACGCCGTCGATGTCGTAGTCCAGGTCACCGCGATGCTCGAGCGCCTGGGCGCAGAACTCGTGGACCTCGGCCGGCGTGGCACAGCGAGCCACGTTGGGGTTGACGCTAAAGCCGGCGCTACGCAGCCAATCGAGGAACTCGCGCTGGCTGTGGACGTGCAGTGGATCGGTATCGGCGATGGCATAGATAAAGGTGGCCAGATCGCGCCGCGCCGTAACCTTGGGATCCTTCTGACGTAGGCTGCCGGCGGCAGCGTTGCGCGGGTTGGCAAAGGGGTCGCGGCCCTCGGCATCGGCCTCTTCATTCAGACGAACAAAGCTGCCCTTGGGCATATAGACCTCGCCGCGCACCTCAATGGTGCGCTCGCGGTCGGCACCCATGTGGGCGAGCGCTGCCTCGGACAGATGCATGGGCACATCCTTGATGGTGCGCACGTTGAGCGATACATCCTCGCCCGTGGTGCCGTCGCCGCGCGTGGCGGCGCGCACAAAGGTGCCGTTTTGGTAGGTAAGCGCCACGCCCAGACCGTCGATCTTAAGCTCGCAGGTATAGGTGACGCTACCGGCACCGAGCGCATCCTCGGTGCGCTGGAGCCACGCGTCGAGTTCGTCCAAATCCATGGCATCGTCCATAGAATACATGCGTGCCATGTGCGTGACCGGCGTAAACTGCTCGCTCACATAGCCGCCCACGCGCTGGGTATAGCTGTCGGGCGTCACCAGGTCGGGATAGGTCGCCTCGATTTCCTGCAGCTCAACGAGCATTTTGTCAAAGGCGGCGTCCGTGATCTCGGGCGCGTCGAGCATGTAGTAGCGATAGGCGTGGTAATCGAGCTCGTGGCGCAGCTCGGCCGCACGCGCTGCCGCCTGGGCACGGGCATCGGCCGGTGCAGCGGCATCCGTGCTCGCGGGCGTTTCGGTATCGATGTCCACGCCGTCACCAAACAGGCTCGATTGCTCCATAGCGGCACTCCTTCGCTCGATTTCAAACGGGTACTAGAGTACCACCGGTCACCATGGCGCCGAATAACCCTTTCGAACCGCATCGAATCGGCAGTCGACGAACCGGGATGGATTGCGCGATTAAACCATGCCCTTATCAACTCTAAATGATCCATTTTCCTCCGTCCCCAACGGATCAATAAGAAAAGAGGGGACTGCCCCACGTTGATGGGACAGCCCCCTCTGGCCTCGATATACGCGATACGGCTCGCTAGTAGCCCTGACCGTAGCCTTGACCCTGGCCCTGCTGGCCCAACAGCTCCTCCAGATACTGGCGCAGCTGCTCGTCGGTAATACCGCCGTTGCCGGTGTCGGTCGCGCTGTCATCCTGCTGCTGGTTCTGCAGCTCCTCATCGGAGCCCAGCTCGACGGTGACCTTCTTCTCTTCCTTGCCGCGCATGAGCGTGATCTCGACCTTCTCGCCCACCTCGTGGCTGCGCAGGGCGATGATCAGGCCATCGGCACTCGTAATCTCGTCGTCGCCCAGCTTGGTAATGACATCGCCCTCCTGGATGCCGGCCTTGGCAGCAGGGCCATCCTCAACGACGCTCGCCACATACGCGCCGCTATCGGTGCTCAGCTTGTTGGTGCGGGCGTTGAGCGCGTTGACGCTCGAAAGCGTGGCGCCCAGGTACGGGTGCACCGGCGTCTTACCGTCGATGATCTGGTCGGCAATGTTCTTGGCGTAGTTAACCGGAATGGCAAAGCCCACGCCCGAGCTGGAGCCCGAATAGCTCTCGATAAGCGAATTAATGCCCACCAGCTCACCATTGTCGTTGACGAGCGCGCCGCCGGAGTTGCCCGGGTTGATGGCGGCATCGGTCTGGATCATGTTGGCATAGATGGTGTTACCGTTGGTAGAGCTCATGGCCGTGGAGCGATACAGCGCCGACACAATGCCCGTGGAGACAGACTGCTCGTTGCCGAACGGCGAGCCGATCGCCATGACCCACTCGCCCACGTTGAGCTTGGAGGAATCACCAATCTCAATCGGCGTGAGCTTGGAGGCGTCAGCATCCTTGAGCTTGATAACAGCCAGGTCGCTCGAAGCATCGTTGCCCACGAACTCGGCCTCGTACGTGGTTCCGTCGTCCATGGTAACCACGTACTGGTCATAGCCATCGACCACATGGTTGTTGGTGAGGATGTGGCCCTCGGTATCGAGCACAACGCCCGAACCGACGCTGCCCGAACTATCCGACTCGTCGGCAGACTGCGAAAGCGAGCCATTCTGGCTGCCACTCGAAGTAGCGGTGATGGAAACGACGGAGGGCAGGGCCTTGGCAGAGACGGCCTCGGCCAGCGTGGTGTCCTCGGAGTCGATGGTGATCTTTTGCGTCGATGAACCCGAAGCACCCGCCGTCACGGCGTTCCTGCCGCCGCCGATATCGAGCGTGCCGCTCATAATGAGCGCAATGACCAGCAGGGCGCCGCAGGCACAGCCGGCAAGTGCCGTAATAAAGATCGGCAGCTTTTTGGTTTTGGTCTTGACCACCGTGTGCTTGTTTACAACCTGCTGGCCGCCCAGCGGCTTGCCGGTCTGCGTGTCGTAGGCCTGCACGTAGGGAATGTTGCCGTCGGCAGGCGTCGACTCCACCTGTACGCGCGGCTGCTGCTGAGTCTCGCCGGCATTGCCCTGATCCTGGGGGCGCTGGGAATCGTTCTCGCTCATAGCTGCGATCCTTTCGTCAAATAACCAAAGGCCCGCCAAACATGTGGCGGGCCATCATTGTTCACGTTGAGTTGTACCCCAATATGCGGGCGAACGTGTATGAGAACGCAATCTTTTAGGAAGGCTTAAGTTCTGTTGCAGGCCCAAAAGGACCCGGCCTGCGGCAAAACCACCACAATGGTGCCTGTCCCCTTTGTGGTGAAAAGCTAGTCCTTAAACAGATAGCCCACGCCGCGGACGGTGGTGATGTGTGCCGCGATCTGCGGGCCCACCTTGGAGCGGATGCGTCGGATGTGCACGTCGACGGTGCGCGTGCCGCCGCAGTACTCGAAGCCCCACACGCGGTGCAGCAGCACCTCGCGGCTGTAGGCACGGTTGGGATGCGTCGCCAAAAAGCTCAGCAGCGAGTACTCCATCAGCGTCAGGTCGATAGGCTCATCATCAAGCGTCACCTGGTAGGTGGCCAGGTTGATCTCGAGGTTGTCGATGTTGAGCACATCGTCGGCAGCGACGGTCTCCTCCTCGCCCATCAGGCGCTGTGCACGAGCCTTAAGCTCGTTGGGCGTCGCCGTGGGGCATACAAAGTCGGCATGCGCGTGATTCGGCAGGCGCAGGGTGCCGAGCGCCTCGTCGTCGACGATCACCAACATGGGGACGCCGCCGCGATCGTCAAGCCACTTGGCAATCTGATCGATGCGGTCGCTGCGGATGCCGTCGGAATCGAGGATCAGCAGGTCAAAGTCGTGCGCCGCAGTCGGCGAATCGGGGGTAGCCAGGCTCACCTCGACACCCAAGGTGGTCGTCAAGCTGCGGGCAAACTCGTGGAAGCGCGTCGTGCGCGCCATGAACAGGGCACTCTTTTCGGACATATCGGCCTCCAAGGAAATGAGCTCAATCGTACTGGAACAAGCCAGCGCGATTAGGAGTTCGCCAGATAATGCTTGATCTCCCACTCGGTGATCGTGGACTCAAACTTATGCCACTCGTTGCGCTTCTTTTTGAGGAAGAAGCTGTGGATGTGCTCGCCGAGGGCATCCTTCATAAACTGCGAGTCCTCAAAGACGTCGAGCGCCTCTTTGAGCGAGCGCGGCAGCGGCGTGTAGCCGGCCTCGAGCATCTGACGGTCGGTGAGTTTGAGTGTCTCGGCCGTGGCCTCGGGCGGGAGCTCCAGCTTGCGCTCGATGCCATCGAGACCAGCCGCCAGCGTGACGGCGTTGACCAGGTACGGATTGGCCATGGGGTCGGGGCTACGAAGCTCGATGCGCGTGGACAGCTGCTTGCCGGGTTTGTAGACCGGGATGCGGATCATGCTCGCGCGGTTGCGCAGGCCCCACGTGGCGTACTGCGGCACGGAGTCGCCACCCGTGGTGATGCGCTTGTACGAGTTGACCGTGGGGTTGGTGATGGCGCTGATCTCGCGCGCGTGCGCCAAGATGCCGGCCATATAGTGCTTGGCGATATCGGAGAGATGGTACTTCTCGTCGCCCTCGCCCCAAAAGACGTTGTTGCCGTCGTGGTCGAATAGCGACTGGCACAGGAACATAGCACTGCCGTCCTCGCCCGCCAACGGCTTGGGCATAAAGGAGGCGTGGCAACCGCTTTCGTAGGCCTGCTGCTTAATGATGAGTTTGGCCGTGGTGATGGCGTCTGACATGCTCAGGGCCTCGGCGTGGCGCAGGCTCATGCCGTGCTGCGAGCGGCCGGCGGCGTGGAAGGTGTACTCCACGGGCACGGACATCTTCTCGAGCGTGAGGACCGTGTTGCGGCGCAGGTCGCGGGCGGCATCGCTCACCGAAAGATCGAAGTAGCCCACGTTGTCGAGCGGCTCGGGGGTGTGCTCGTCGGGGAAGTAGTAATACTCCAGCTCGGCGCCCACGTTGAGCAGATAGCCGGCCTTCTCGGCCTTGCGGAACATGCGGCGCAGGGCATCGCGCGGGTCGCCGGCAAAGGGCTTGCGGTCGGGAGTGCACACATCGCAGAACACGCGGGCAACGCCGTTGTGGCTCGGGCGCCACGGCAGGATCTGGAAGGTCGAAGCATCGGGAAACGCCAGCATGTCGGCTTCCTCGGGCGTGGCAAAGCCCTCGATGGCGGAGCCGTCAAAGCCGATACCCTCCTCAAAAGCGACCTCGAGGTCCTCGGGGCTAATGGCAAAGTTCTTGAGGCGGCCGAGAATGTCGACAAACCACAGACGCACAAAGCGGATGTCACGCTGCTCTACGGAGCGGAGTACGTAATCGATGTTCTGCTGGTTCATGTCGCTCCCCTTTCTTTCGGGCGGGTTTCGACTGGTCTATATCGCAGATACTATCGCAGAAAAATGTTTCCGCAGGGTTAAAGCGTATCAAGCGCTCAAAAAACGTGCGCGAACAGGCTGTCTGACTTACGCGCGATCATAAAGGATCACTCCTTCACGCTCGATTACCGCGGCAAGATCGTCATCAAGATAGTCACTCGAGACGAGGTCAACCTGCCTCCCTGTTTCTTTGCGCACCGCCTCACCGAACGCCGACAACGCGAAAAGACCGAAGCCCTGCTCGCGATCGACTTCGAGACGCAAGTCAATATCACTATCGGCATGCGCCTCGCCACGGGCATACGAACCGAAAAGAATCACGCTTTTGATGGCGGGAATCGAGCTGGCTGCTTCGCGGACGGCGGACTCAATCTGGGCAGTATCCAAAATGCCCGCCGCGACGCTTTCGCTCGCAGAGCTTTTACCAAGCGAGGGAACAAACGGCAGCGAACGCTCGCGCAGCATCTGTCTCATAAACATATTGACCGCAACAGACGAAGTCATGCCAAGTTCTTCGCACAGCTCGGCAAATGAGTCTTTAATTGACGAGTCCACTCGCACACTCAGCACAGACGCAGCCATGGATACCTCCTGTATGACATTGTCTATATATTATCACACAGACTAGCGCGAAGTCGAGGCGCGGTGTTCGATGTGACCGGGGATCTCGATGCGTTTGGGCGCGAGCTTTGCGGCCTCGCCCACCGTGGTGGTGACGACGTCGATGCGCTCGGACAGGCGCTCGACCATGCGCTCGGCAATGGTGAGGGTGTCTTGCGCGGCCGTGGTCACGCCGCCAAAGAGCACATGGTTCCAGGGATAGTCGTCAAACGTCGCGATCTTGAGGCCAGCCGGCAATGAGGGTCCCAGCTGTGCTAGCGCCTCGGTCAGACGCAGGAAGACCAGACCGTTGACGGCAATGAGGCCGAGTTTTTTGCCCGCATAGTCGCAGATAGCCTCGTCCAAGCGGCCAACGCCCGTGGCACCGCCATCGGCCAAGGTGACGACCTCGCCCGCAAGGCCGCGGCGCGAAAGCTCGTCGGCAAAGGCCTCGGCGCGCTCACGACGGACGGGACTGTCGTCGCTTGCCTCGGTGAGCAGGCACAGGCGCTCGCAGCCAGCGGCGGCCAAGGCGTCTACCAGGCCGGCAACCAGCTCACGGTTGTTAGATGTCACCAGATCGATGCCGCCGTCGGCAACGTCGCGGTCGAGCAGCACAACAGGCAGGCGTCCCGCTGCCGCGGCAATCGCATCGTCATTACCTCCGCAGGTGTTGACGACCAGACCGTCCACACCGGCATCGATAAGTCTGGTGAGCGACTCTGCTTCCTTGGCGGGGTCGTTGCCGCTAATGGCCGTCATAAGCGAGCAGCCGCGCGCGGCGGCACTGACGGAAAGTCCTTCGAGCATGGCGCTCGAGAACGGGTTAGCGATGTCGGCCAGGATCACGCCAATGAGATTGGTGCGCGAGCTGCGCAGATTGCGCGCAGCGGCGCGCGGGCGATAGCCGGTGCGCTCGATGACCTCGGCAATGCGAGCGCGGGTTTCCTCGGTCATTTGCCCGGGGCGGTTGTTGAGATAGCGCGAGACCGTGGCCGGACTCACGCCCGCCTCGGCGGCGATGTCCTTGATTCTCATCTGCGCCATAGCGCACCCCGTTTCCCAATGTCAGCAGTCTGAGCCATTTTAGGCATTTTTTAAAAATCTCGGTTGCAAAACGCTGTGGGTGAGCAGCATCGTTTTTGCGTCTCGAGCAGATGCGATAATGGGCTAGATAGCCGAGTCTTTAGACAGCTCAAAATAGTCAGGATGTAAGGCAATAACCGGGCCCTGCTCCTCGGGCATTAGGTGCAAGTGTGTCTCTGCCAGATAGCTCGCCGCATCGGTATCGCCCCTCTTAATAGCCTCGAGAATTCGGCGATGCTGCCGACGAATCGGCTCCCAATCCAGATCCTGCGACACCATACGCAACCAGTTGTATCGCTCAAAATGCGTATTGACGCTCTTCATCCAATCCCACAGCATGTGACGGCCGGCAATCGCAAAACACGTCTCATGGAACAGGTTGTCCAGATCAAAAAAGCGACGCGTCTCGCTATGGTCGAGTGACTCGGACTCGGCAAGAATCTGCTCGAGCCGCTGCTTTTGCTCGGGCGTGGCAGCAGAGCAGCATTTAATAAGCACGCTTCTCTCGAGTTTCTCGCGCAAGAAACAAGCGTTCTCGGCGCACTCCATGCTGATTTTTGAGACATAGGTGCCGCTTTTGAGACGCGTTTCCACCAGCTCCTGCTCGCGCAGGCGCACAAAGGACTCGCGAATGGGCGTGCGCCCGATTCCCATCTCCTTTTCCAGACCAATCGCCGAAAGGCGCGTGCCGGGCCTAAGCTCGGCATAGATGATCTTGGAGCGCAATGCGTTGTATGCCTGATCTTGCAGGCTCTGATAATGCTGGTGCTGTTCCATAAAGCCCTCGGATGAAGCCCACGGTTTGTCGAATTTCACCATGTAATACTATCTCATCCCCCATCCCCTCAGTTGCGGTGAGATAGGGCGCGCTGGCGTCGCCAGGATCACAAGAGCAAGCGGCGGCATCCCGAAACCCGGGACACCACCGCTGTTTTGCTATCGGATGGCGCGGAAACGCCCCTCCTCATGCACCAAGGGGTTGACTAGAGTTCGCAGGCAACCTTGTAGCCATCGCCGATGGCATCGCGGATGTTGCCACACTTCTGGGCGTCGCCCAGCACGTGGGTGGCAACACCGGCAGCGGCAAGGTCGTCGGCCAACTTGGTATTGGGACGATAGCCCATGGCAAGCACCAGCGTATCGGCACCGGTGATGGTGTGGACCTCGCCGTCCTTCTCGTAACTGATAGTGTCCTCGGTAATCTCGGTCACCTTGGCCTCGGTCAGCACGTGGACGCCCTTGGAGAGCATGCGCGTGATAAGCACCGCGCGACCGGCACCGCCCTCGTTAGCGGCGAGCGTCTTGGTCATCTCGATGACGGTAACATCGCGGTTGGCCGGCGACAGGTCGTTGACCAGCGGGGCCAGGTAATCGGCCGTCTCGCAGCCAACGGTGCCGCCGCCCACGATGACGATCTTCTTGCCCGGGAAAGCCTTGCCACCCAGTAGGTCGTCAGCTGTCATGACCTGCTTAAAGCCCTGCATGAAGGCCGGGGCGATGGGCTCGGCGCCATAAGCTAGGACGACCTCGTAGCCGGCGTAGTCACGCTGAATGTCCTCGGCAGTAAGCTCGGTGCCAAAGACGCACTTCACGCCAGCCTCGGCAAGACGGCGATACTGGTACTTAATCACGCGGGTGAGTTCCTGCTTTGCCGGCGGAACGGCTGCGATGCGCATCTCGCCGCCCGGTTCGTCCTGCTTATCCACGAGCACCACGTTATGGCCGCGCTTGGCGGCAATGAACGCCGCCTCCATGCCCGCAGGACCAGCGCCCACAACCAGTACGTTCTTGGCCTCGGCGGCAGGCTCGTAACCGGCCTCGTCGCGCTCAACATCGGGGTTGACGGTGCAGGAGATGCGCTTGCCGAACATGATGCCGTTCAGGCAGCGCAGGCAGCCAATGCAGGGGCGGATATCGTCGGCGTTGCCGGCAGCGGCCTTATTGCAGAACTCGGCATCGCACAGATTGGCGCGGCCCATCATGCAGATGTCGGCAGCGCCGTCCTCGATCAGCTCCTCGGCGATCCAGGCCTCGTTAATGCGACCGACGGTGGCGACGGGAATGTTGACGTGCTTCTTGATCTCGCGCGAACAGGCGGCGTGCGAGGCCTGCTGGGTGCCGGCGGCGGGAATGGCGGAGCCGCGCTTGATGGTAGTGCCGCCCGACACATGAATCATGTCGACGCCGGCCTTCTCCAGGCGACGCGAGACGTAGATCATGTCGTTGAGGGTCAGGCCGCCATCGGTGTACTCGTCGCCCGAAATACGGACGTCGATGATAAAGTCCTTGCCGCAGCGCTCGCGAATCTCGGCGATGACCTCGAGCAAGAAGCGCATACGGGCGTCGAGCGAGCCGCCGTACTCGTCGGTACGCTTGTTGTAGAGCGGAGTCAAAAAGCCGCCGAGCATACCGTGGGCGTGCGCTGCGTGGACCTCGACGCCATCGACGCCAGCCTTCTGCATACGCACGGCAGCGTCGCCAAACTGATGCGTGAGCTCGTGAATCTCATCGACCGTGATGGGGCGCGGTGCCTCTCGGGCATAGGACGGGCCCACAAAGGACGGAGCGATCAGGCGCGGCGTACCCGGAATGTTAAAGGCCATGTAGGCGGGGTGGAAGAGCTGCGGCATGATTTTGCAGCCGTACTCGTGGACGGCTGCGGCGAGCTTTTCCCAGCCAGGGATAAACGTGTCGTCGTAGCAGCACATGTCGCCCGGCAGATAGGTATAGGTGGGCTCGACCGTCACGACCTCGGTGATGATCAGGCCAACGCCGCCCTTGGCACGGGCACGGTAATGATCGACCAAGTCGTCGGTCACATAGCCATGATCGGCCAGGTTGGTGGACACCGGCGGCATAAAGACGCGGTTCTTGACCTCGGTCGTACCGACCTTGATCGGACTAAAGAGCTTCGGGTAGGCGGAGGACTCCATACAGGGTTCCTTTCATTTGAGCCGCTCGGCGGCAGTTGCTGACGTACCTATCGTACCAGCAACTGCCGCATCCGCAGTCAAACATACCCAAACGCCGGTCGGTTAATGAACGCCGCGGCCCAAGTCTTCGGCGATTTTGTCCACGCCCTTAAGTGCGGCACAGGTCTTTTTGTTGGAGCAATGCCCCGTGCAAACGCCACCCTGAGCGCAGTCGGCGCAGGTGCCTTTGCGGTAGATGCGCACGCATACGGCAACAAACGCAATGCCGATAACAGCCAGTACAACAATATCGATAGGTGCCATAGCAAGCCTCCTCTAGTTAACCACCACTTACTTTACCCATTCTCCACCTACCAAAAAGGGACAGGTTTATTTTGGTCGGTTTTATCTGCGGAAACGCCACATCTCCTAAGATTGGTGCAATGGGGTCAGGCTTGTTTGCACCAACTTGATGCAAATTAACCTGACACCTTTGCACCAAAAAGCCCGAGTGTCGCTGGGACACCCGGGCTCGTGGAAAGGGGTTAATCCTTATTCGGACTTAAGCGGAAACTGCGGCGGAGGCAGCGTTGGTCTCGTCCTCGTCGGTCCAAGCGTGCTTGGGCATGGGACGGAAGATCTGGAAGAGCATCGCAACCAGCAGCACAATGGCCACAACCGTCCAGATACCAAACTGTCCCAACACAAGCAGGTTGTAGAACTGATTGATGAACAGGGCGATCACCCAAGCGAAGAGGCACTCGTAGCCGATAGCAATCGCGGTCCACTTGCCGGAGTCCATCTGGTTGCGGATGGTACCCATGGCGGCGAAGCAGGGGGCGCACAGCAGGTTGAAGGCACCGAATGCCACGCAAGCGCCCATGGTCGGGAACATACCAGCAAATGCGGTCCACAGGCTCGGATCGGTCTCGCCGGCATCGGCAACGGACAGCAGCGAGCCAGCGGTAGCGACGACATTCTCCTTGGCGACGAGGCCCGAGACGGTCAGCGCGGTGGCCTGCCAAGTGCTAAAGCCGAGCGGGGCGAAGATCCAAGCGACCAGGTTGCCGAGCATGGCGAGCACGGAGTAGTCCATGAACTCCTCGGGGATGCCGTCCATCGCAGGCAGGAAGCCGAAGGCACCATTGTAGCTGCCGAAGTTGGACAGGAACCAAACCACGACGGTGGAGGCGAAGATGACCGTGCCGGCCTTCTTGATAAAGGCCCAGCAGCGCTCCCACACGTGCAGTGCCCAAGAGCGGATCGCCGGGAAGTGGTAGGCGGGAAGCTCCATAACAAACGGCGTCGGGCGACCGGCGAAGAGTTTGGTCTTCTTGAGCATGAGGCCTGAAGCGATGACGGCAAAGACGCCCAGGAAGTAGAAGAGCGGGCTGATCCACGCGGCGGTGGTGGAAGAGTCACCGATGATGGAGCCCATGAGCAGGGCGATGATCGGCAGCTTGGCGCCGCAAGGGATGAACGTGGTGGTCATGACCGTCATGCGGCGGTCCTTCTCGTTCTCGATGGTCTTGGTGGCCATGACGCCGGGGACGCCGCAGCCCGAGGACACGAGCATGGGGATAAAGGACTTACCGGACAGGCCAAAGCGGCGGAACACGCGGTCCATGATAAAGGCGACGCGGGCCATATAGCCGCAGTCCTCCAGGAAGGACAGCATGACGAACAGCAGGAACATCTGCGGCACGAAGCCGAAGATGGCACCCAGGCCGCCAACGATACCGTCACAGACGAGCGAATCGACCAGACCGCCATCCTCGGTGCCGCCCGCCACGAGGGCATCGTGCACCATGGTGGTAATACCGGGGACATAGGGGCCATACTGCGCCGGATCGACCGAATCGGCGTCGTCGCCCGCAGCCTCAACAGCTGCGTCGTAGGCGTCGCGGCCCTGGCCGAGCACATACCAACCGTCGGTACCAAAGAGCTGGTCGTTGGTGAAGTCGGTCACCGTGCCGCCCAGGGTGGAAACGGCGATGTAGTACACGCAGAACATGATGACCACAAAGATCGGCAGGCCCAGGATACGGTTGGTAACCACGCGGTCGATCTTCTCGGAAGTGCTCATCTTGGCAGGGGCCTTGGTGAGGCACTCGTCGATGATGTGCGCGATCACGCCGTAGCGCTCACCGGTGATGATGGACTCAGCGTCGTCGTCGCAGTCCTGCTCGCACTGGGCGACCAGCTCCTCCACGCGAGCGGCCTTCTCCTTAGTGAGGTTGATGAGTTTGCAGGCGTCTGCATCACGCTCGAACAGCTTGACAGCGTAGTAGCGGCGCTTGTTGGCGGGAACGCTCGCCGGAAGGTTGTTCTCGATGTGCGTCAGAACGTCCTCAATGGAGGAGTCGAACTTGTGCTCCGGCACCTGGCCCTTGGAAGCGGCGGACTTCTTAACCTGCTCGAACAGCTCCTTGATACCCTTGTTCTTAAGAGCCGAGATCATCATGACCGGGCAGCCGAGCTTCTTGGACAGCTTGTCGGTGTCGATCTTGTCACCGTTCTTCTCGACCAAGTCGGCCATGTTGAGGGCAACGACCACGGGCAGGCCGGTCTCGATAACCTGAAGCGCCAGGTACAGGTTGCGCTCGAGGTTGGTGGCGTCGACCACCTGGACGACTACATCGGGCTCGCCGCTCATGAGGTAATCGCGCGAGCATTGCTCCTCGGGGCTGTAGGGGGAAAGCGAGTAGATGCCGGGGAGGTCCGTGATGGTAACGTTCTTGTCGCTTAGGAGCTTGGCTTCCTTTTTCTCAACCGTGACGCCGGGCCAGTTGCCAACGTAGCCGTTGGCGCCGGTGATCAGGTTGAAAAGCGTGGTCTTGCCGCAGTTGGGGTTACCCGCAAGTGCGACATGGATCTGAGAATCCGCCATTCAATCCTTCTTCCTTGTGTGCCTGCGCTGCTTTCTCCGCGCAGGCTGGATAATGTGCTTCAAAGTTGCTGCATTAAGTTAGAAAAACCTAGCTTTATCTGCAGAAATATGCGCCGCCGGCCCTTACTGGACCTCGACGACGGCCGCCTCCTCCTTGCGGATGGAAAGCTCGTAGCCGCGCACGTTGATCTCGACCGGATCACCGAGCGGTGCAACCTTCACGACCTTAAACGACGTGCCCTTGATGAGCCCCAGGTCCATAAGGTGGCGGCGAAGCGCACCCTCACCGTGAAGCTTGACGATGGTGGAGCTCTCGCCCACCTTAACGTCACCCAACGTCTTCATCCTCTTATCCCCCTTTCGGTTTTTATGAAATGCTGCAGACTAACCGACGGTCATGATGTGCATGGCAACCTTGGAATCGATACCAAAGCGTGCGCCCAGCACCGTGACGATGATATTGGCGCCACTCGAGCTCACCACGTGGATTTCGTTGCCCTCGACAAAGCCGAGGTCCTTGAGGTGGTGCTTCATATCCTCATTGCCCTTTACACGAGACACGCGCACGGTTTCGCCCGCTTTTACCATCGAAAGCGGCATGGCCGGCATCTGCGGTCCGCAAGACATGAGTTGCTCCTAACGTCAGTTCGTCCTCAACATCGACGCGTTAAAAGTTAACCACGTCTATGTTCGCTATAGTAAACTAGCACGTGGCTAACTTTTTGGAAAGAGTCTCTATTCAGTTTTCGAAAAAGTTTCCTATACGAAACAAAAAGGCGCGGCAAAGAGCTGTCCTTTGCCGCGCCCCGTCATGCTTAGAGCGAGAGGTTTCTGATCGACGTGACGCACGAGGCCTCATCCACGCCCGAAACACGAAAGACGACGCTCTCGCCGCACTCACCATAGAGGGCCATGAGTCCCATGACATCGCGGCCATCCGTGTGGCGATCGCCGATACTGACTGACACGTCGCTACGATGCTTGGCAATGATGTCATAGAGCAGCGCAACCGGGCGGGCATGTAGTCCCAACGGATCTTTAATCGTCTTTGTAAACTCGACCATGTCCCCTCCCGCGACATCGCACATTCGGCCGGCAAACCCAGCCACGTGGTAGTTATTGTACGTTACCGGCGCAACCTCGGCGCATAAAAAACGAGGGAAGGCACGTGTCCTTCCCTCGTTACGGGCAATATGTAGCCGCTTGCCTACATCAGGCGCAGGCTGACGTCCTTGAGCTGGGCGCCGGAAACGGCACTCGGAGCGCCCGACATAAGGTCGGAGCCGCTGGCCGTCTTGGGGAACGCCATGACGTCGCGGATGGAATCGGAGCCGGTAAGCAGCATGCACACGCGGTCCAGGCCCAGAGCGAAACCGCCCATCGGGGGCGCACCAAACTTGAGCGCCTCCATGAGGAAGCCGAACTGCGACTCGGCGCGCTTCTCGGTAAAGCCCAGGAGCTTGAGCATGGACATCTGCATCTCGGCGTTGTGAATGCGCATACCGCCGCCGCCGGCCTCAAAGCCGTCCATGACAAAGTCGTAGGTGCAAGAACCGGCCGCCAACGGGTCGGCCTCGATCTTGGCGATGTCGGTCTCGGTCGGCAGAGTGAACGGTTGGTGCTCGGCAGCGTAAGCCTTGCGGTCCTCATCCCAGTGGAACAGCGGGAAGTTGACGACCCACAGGAAGTCGTGGCCCTCGCGCTTGATCTCGAGCGCATTGGCCATGTGCGAACGCATGCCGCCCAGGATCTCGTCGGAGAGCAGACGCGGGCCGGCGGCGAACATCACAAGGTCGCCGGGCTCGACGTCCATGCGCTCGCGCAGAGCCGCCATCTCCTCGTCCGAGAAGAACTTGACGATGGGGCTGTTGATGGAGCCGTCCTCGCGGAAGGCGATCCAGGCCAGGCCCTTGGCGCCAAACGTGGAGGCCACGCCGGCGAGCTTATCGATCTTGGCACGTGCCCAGGCACCGGCGCCCTTGGCGTTAATGGCCTTGACGACAGAACCCTCCTCGTTTGCGGCAGTCGCAAAGACCTTGAACTTGGAGTTGGCAAAGATGTCGGTCAGGTCGACCAGATGCATGCCATAGCGGGTATCGGGCTTGTCGGAGCCATAGGTGTCCATGGCCTCCCAGTAGTCCATGCGACGCAGCGGCGTGGGCATATCGACGCCCATGCGGCCGAAGGCATCGGCCAGGACCTCTTCGAGCGCGCTCATAACGTCGTTCTGGTCCACGAAGGACATCTCGATATCGACCTGAGTGAACTCGGGCTGACGGTCGGCACGCAGGTCCTCGTCGCGGAAGCACTTGGCAACCTGATAGTAGCGCTCGACGCCACCGACCATAAGCAGCTGCTTCAGGAGCTGCGGGGACTGCGGCAGGGCGTAGAAGTTGCCCGGCTGAATACGGCTGGGAACGATGAAGTCACGAGCGCCCTCGGGCGTGGACTTAAACAGGGAGGGCGTCTCGACCTCCATGAACTCACGGTTGTGCAGCGCCTCGCGAATGGCAAAGGTAAAGTCGGAGCGCAGCTTGAGGTTGGCCATCATCTCGGGACGACGGAGGTCCAGATAGCGATAGCGCAGACGGGTGTCCTCGCTGGTCTCGATGCCGTCCTCGATCTGGAACGGCGGGGTGACGGACGTGTTGAGCACCTCGGCGTGGTCGGTCAGGACCTCGATCTCGCCGGTCGCGAGCTTGGCGTTGGTGGTCTCCTCGCCACGGGAGCGCACGACGCCGTGGATCTTGATGGGCCACTCGGGACGCATGGTCTCGGCGATCTTAAATGCGTCGCCGTCAGAGTGCTCGGGGTCGAAGGTGAGCTGCGTGATGCCCTCGCGGTCACGAAGGTCGCAGAAAATAAGGCCGCCGTGGTCACGGCGACGGCTCACCCAACCGGTGAGGGTGACCTCTTCGCCCACGTTCTCGCGGCGAAGCTCGCCGCAGGTACGGGTGTGCATGGAATGCTCGTCGATGGGACGGGTCTGGCTCATACCAGTGATCCTCCTTTATGGATCTGTGCCGCCCCGTGTCGTTCCGGGCGGCGTCGTACAGATTTGCCCAGCCTGCGTAAACCGCGCAGCCAGACATGGCGTTCTATCTTATCGCACCTGTGTCGATGTGCCGCGGAAAAGTAGTTCTCGCCCAAAGACTTGACGGAGACGAAACAATTGACGCGGCCTGGCCGTCGCCAAGGCGCGCCGCGTGCGACAATGTGCCCCAATACAACTGCACTCGGAAAGGCCCGCCATGACTGCACGCCTCA
Source organism: uncultured Collinsella sp. (assembly GCA_900543025.1). Taxonomy (GTDB): domain Bacteria; phylum Actinomycetota; class Coriobacteriia; order Coriobacteriales; family Coriobacteriaceae; genus Collinsella. Next base: position 34,719 of record UQPP01000003.1, on the reverse strand, counting down.
TCGTTATGGATATCGACTCCACGCTCATCAACCAGGAGGTCATCGACCTGTTGGGCGAGGAGGCAGGCGTGGGCGAGCAAGTTGCGCGGATCACCGAACGCGCCATGCGCGGCGAGCTGGACTTTAAGCAAGCGCTCGAGGAGCGCGTGGGGCTGCTCGCCGGCCTGGACGAGAGTGTGTTCGAGCGCACCTTTGAACGCGTGACATTTACCCCCGGCGCGCTGGAGCTTGTGCGTTCGGCACACAGCAAGGGCTGGAAGGTCGGCGTGGTAAGCGGCGGCTTCCACGAGATCGCTGACAAGATCGTAGCCGCCGCGGGTATCGATTTTTGCCTGGCCAACCGCCTGGAGGTCGTGGATGGCAAGCTCACCGGTAAGTTGGCTGCCGACATTGTGACCAAGGAGTCCAAGCTCATCAAGCTGCTAGATTGGGCGGTTGAGTGCGGTGTCGACATGGCCCACACGGTCGCTATTGGCGACGGGGCAAACGACATCCCCATGATTCAGGCCGCGGGCACGGGCATCGCGTTTTGCGCCAAGCCCAAGACGCGCGAAGCCGCCCCGTTTGCCATCGACGAACGCAACCTGATGCTCGCCATGGACATCATCCTGCGTGACTAATCGATCCGTCTAACAATTGAATCAATCCGTCCTATAGTTTCCGAACAATTTTGTCTTAGTGTTCGGAAACATACCCTTTGAGTGCTAGACTTTGCGCCGTCGAAGGGAACATATATGGATAAGCGAGATCTAGAGCAGCTGCTGAGCGATGTTGCCGGCGGATCAGTCACCCCCGCCGACGCCCTTACGCGCATCCAGACGGCTCCGACCGCCGATTTGGGCTTTGCGCAGCTCGATCTTTCGCGCGGGGTGCGCCAGGGAGCCGGCGAGGTTGTCTACGGTGCGGGTAAAACCGCCAAGCAGATTGCTGCCATTATCGAAGCGCTGCGCGATGCCGGCCAGGAGCGCATCCTGGTCACACGCCTGGACAGCGAAAAAGCAGCCCGCATCTCGGAGCTCCTCGACAACGGCATCGACCTGGGATATGTCCCGGACGCGCAGCTCGCCCTCGTGGGCGGCAAGCCCTCCCCCACCGGTAACGGACACATCGTCGTCGCCTGCGCCGGCACGAGCGACTTGCCCGTCGCCGAGGAAGCCGCGTTGACGGCCGAGTTCTATGGCAACGAGGTCGACCGCCTCTACGACGTAGGCGTCGCCGGCCTGCACCGCTTGCTCGCGCATGCCGAGGAACTTGCCCAGGCGCAGGTGGTCATCGCCATCGCCGGCATGGAAGGCGCGCTGGCGAGCGTTATCGGCGGCCTGGTGAGCTGTCCGGTCATTGCCGTTCCCACCAGCGTGGGCTACGGCGCGAGCTTTGGTGGCGTAGCCGCACTGCTCGCCATGCTCAACTCCTGCGCCAGCGGCGTTTCGGTCGTCAATATCGACAACGGCTTTGGTGCCGCATACCAGGCAAGTCTTATCAATCATCTGAGCGCCGGCACACCCCGCGCCCGCTAAGGAGCATTCCATGTCCAACCATCAGCATACGCTTATCATCGACGGCACCTCGGGCATCAGCGGCGATATGACCGTCGCGGCCCTGCTCGACCTGGGCGCCAGCGAGGAGCATCTGCACGAGCAGCTCGCCACGCTGCCGGTCGACGGCTTTTCGATTGCCGTGACGCGCGTAAACAAGCACGGCATCGACGCCTGCGATTTCGATGTCCAGCTTGCAGAGGAGCTCGAGAACCACGATCACGATATGGCCTGGCTCTACGGCAACGAAGCAGCTGTCGAGCATATGCACGAACACGAACACCACCATCATGACCATGGCGAGCACGAGCACTGCCACGACCATGACCATGAGGCCCACGGTCATGGCCACGAGGGCCATCATCACGCCCACCACCATCACCACCGTTCTTTGGCGGACGTCACCGCCATCATCGACGGCTCGCAGCTAAGCGATGGCGCCAAGCGTCGTGCGCTCGCCATCTTTACCGCGCTCGCCGCCGCCGAGGCCAAGGCCCACGGCAAAACGCCCGAGACCGTCATGTTCCACGAGGTAGGCGCCGTCGATTCCATCGTCGACGTCTGCTCGGTCGCCATCTGCCTCGACGACCTGGGTATTGAGGACATCGTGGTCGGGTCGCTTTCCGAGGGCCACGGCACCATTCGCTGCGCCCACGGTCTCATGCCCATTCCCGTCCCCGCTGTCGTCAACCTGTGCCAGGCGGGCAATATCGCCCTCACGCCTGCACCGGTCGCCGGCGAGATCGTGACGCCCACGGGCGCCGCCATCGTCACCGCGCTGCGCACGTCCGACCAACTGCCCTCACGCTACCGCATCGAAGCCGTCGGCTACGGCGCCGGCAAGCGCCCCTACGAGGGTTGTTCCGGTACGCTCCGCTGCCTGCTCGTTCACGCGGACGCCTAGCCATGGATGCCCGCAAGGCAAAAAGCCGCGCCGCCATCGTTACGGCGTTCTCCGAGCTGCTGCGCGAAGAGGACTACGGCAAGATCACCGTTGGTGACATCATCGCTCGCGCCCATGTGGGTCGGGCCACGTTCTACGGCCTCTTCAAGAGCAAAGATGACCTACTCGCTGAGCTCGTGTGCGATATCTGCACCCATGCCCTCGACGATGACGGTACGCCCCTCGACGACCCACTCGTGCAGGTCGAGCATATCCTCAACAACCTCTGGGAGCGCCGCCAGGGCGTACGCGCCCTCGTAGCCGGCGCCGGCTCACGCGTCTTTGCCGACTGCTTACGCAAGACCATCATGTCACGAGCAGCCGAAACCGTCCCCGTCGACCCCGCAGGTCCTGCCGGCACCATGGACCGCAGCTTCTTACTACACCACATAGCCTCAAGCTTCGTAGCCACCGTCCAATGGTGGGCCTGGCACAACTTTCAAGCAGACAAAGCCAACGTAGCCAAAGACTACCTCTCAGCCATAAAACCCCTCTTCAACTAAGTAAACCCCTCATCCCAAAGTTCCGCCCTCATCTCAAAGCCCCGCCCCAACCCAAAGCACAAGCCATCCCAAAGTGTCAACAACAGCCCAACGCCCCTACCAGCAACAAGCCCCTCCCATCCAAATTCAGATATATATGTTGGGTTGCTTGCACGAACGCAACGAAGACCCCGCAGCCGTCCGCATGGGGTAACTTCCCAGCGCACTCCGCAGGACGCAAAAAGGCTCGCCGCACAAAGTGCGCAGCGAGCCTTTTTGCATGTCCGAGGACGCGCTGGGAAGTTACCCCATGCGGACGGCGAACAACCTATGTAGCCTTGGGCTAGAACATGCCCAAGAAACCGTGCACAAACAGTGCGGCCAGAGCGGCACCGATAAACGGTGCGATGCCAGGAACAAGCAGGCCGTACTTCCAGTTGTTGTCGGCCTTGTTCTTAATCGGCAGCACCTGATAGGCCATGCGAGGACCAAGGTCACGAGCCTGGTTCATGGCGAAGCCGGTGATGCCGCCCATGCCCATGCCAACGGCCCAAACGATCAGGCCGACGCAGATGGCGAGCATCAGAACGTTCTCGCCGGCGCGGCTAGCGGCAGCAAGGATGGCGCTGATGAACACGAAGGTGCAGATAGCCTCGCAGAAGAAGTTGCGGGCATAGTTGGTGCCCTCGGTGGTGGGGTTGGTCGAGAAGATGTTGCGCTGGGCAATGGGGTCGACGACGCCCTCGGAAGCCTTGAACTCATCGGCATACATAAGCCAAGCGATTACGGCGCCCACAAAGCCGCCGAGCATATCGGCAATCATGAAGGGGATGCAGCTGCTCCACGGCACCAGGCCTACGATGCACTGGGCAAGCACCATAGCCGGGTTCATGCACACGGCGCCGCCAAAGACAAACAGGCAGACCGAGATGCCAAAAGACCAGGTGGTGATGGCAAACATATGGCCGGAGCCCTGATACTTAGTGCCCTTGAGCACGGTATCGCAGTGCACGCCCACGCCAAAGATGATCATGAGGGCCGTTGCGCCGAATTCACAGAGGAGTTTGGTAAGCATAAAACCTTATCTTTCTTGTCGGTTATAAACGATTCGTTTAGGCCGCGTACTAGTGCTGCGCGACGACAACGCCCAGGCCATCGGGAATGACGGCAACCTTGGCATCGGCACCCTTCATCTCAAAGGCGAGCTTGAGCGCCTCCTCGAGGGTGTTGACCGGCGTCATGTGCATATCCTTGATCATCTGGTGATCGCACAGGTCGGTGACCATGATCACGGGGTGATGCGCCAGGATGCGGGCAAAGATCTGACTCGTCCACTGGTCGGGCAGGGTCTCGTCCTTAGGACGGTCGATGCAGGCGCGCTCAAACTCTGCCGGATCGTTGTCGGCGATGTTGTGATAGAAGCCCTCGCCACCGTGACCGTCGGCGCAACCGGCGACATCGATGATCACGCCGCCCTCGGGAAGCGTGGCCTCGGCAGCGCACATGCCCTTCACGGCCTGGTAGATGTTCTGGTCGAGCGGGTAGCCGCCGTTGGTGGTGATGGCAATCTCGCACTCGACGGGCTCAACGCCGGCAAGGCTCTTCACGAACTCGCAGCCGGCCTCGTGCGCCTTGTGGATGTCGCCGGCAAAGGAGCCGATGACCTCGTGCTTGCCGTTGAGCACCACGTTAAGCACAAAGGCAAGGTGAGCCATCTCGGCAGCGGCAAACATATCCTCGTTCACGTGGTTGTGGCACAGGTTGCCGGCACGCGAATGGGAATCGTTCACAAACTGACCGTTGTGGTTGTACATGATGGTCTTGTAGCTGGCAATGCCGGGCAGCACGGACTTGCGGCTGCCAGAGAAACCGGCAAAGAAGTGCGGCTCAATAAAGCCCTCGGCAAGCAGCAGATCACAATCGGCGGCAATCTTGTTGATGATGCACTCGCCGCCAGAAGGCAGGGTGCCGATCTTTTTCATCATGCTGTCGTCAGTCGCGACGTGCATAACGATTTCCTCGTTGGCAACGATCTCCTCGCCGTACTTGTTGACGAGCTCCTCGTGCGTCGACGGACGATGCATACCCGTAGCAACCAGAATGCGAACGCGTGCCTCAGGCGCAGCGGAGTGGATGTGATGCAGCAGAATAGGCATCGTCACACGCGAGGGAACGGGGCGCGTATGGTCGGAGCTAATGATGACGATATCCTTCTTGCCAGCACAAAGCTCCTCGAGCGAAGGTGAGCCATAAGGGTTGGCAAGCGACTCCTCTACCAGCTCTTCCTGCGATTTTGTAGTCTTAAACTCGTTTTGATGACCTTCCATCACACCCGCGAAGTTCTTATCCTCGAGCTCTAGATGCAACGTCTTATGATCAAACGGTAGTTCACATTCAAACAATGACGAGCGCCCTCTTCCTTTCAACTGACACACTAGATAAACCGTTGGAAGGATACGCCGCTCACCGAAAAACACCACCGTCCACCGACTCATTAACACAACGTTCATATTTGACCCACAACAAAACGGCCGCGACCCCAAACGGAACCGCAGCCGCTACAGTCGTAAGGCGAGAAGCACCAAATGCATCTCGATCCCGATCGATAAGACGCGAGGCGCGAAGCGCCAAACGCGCCGCCGGGACAGACCCCATCCAAAACGCGCGAAGCGCGCCATTATTCCCCCAGCCAGTAATCCGCCGAAGACCGAGGACGAAGGGATCCGATGGGTTTCCCTCTGAATGCACTCCGCAGCACGAAGCCCCCTTATCCGCAGCTCCGAAGGAGCAGGATAAGGGGGCTTCAAGTGCGAGGACGCATTCAGAGGGAAACCCATCGGGTCCCGGTGAGAGCCACAGGGCTATCGATTACCCCGTGTTCTGCAATCCTGCCGAGACGCCAGTCACAGTCGAAAGAATCAGGCTCATGTACTCGGCCTTCTTCTCCTCTGCCATCTCGTCCTGGTTCATACGCACCTCGCGAAGGGCGCGGACCTGGGCGATGGACAGGGCGTCGACGTAGGGGTTGCGCACGCGGACGGCGCAGCCGAGCACGCGACGACGCTGCAGCGGCCACTCGTCACCGACGATGGCAAGGACCCACTTACGCGTGAGCTGCATCTCGGTGAAGACCTTCTCGGACAGATCCTGGCGATCGCCCAGGTGCAGATACATCTTGGCGATGCGCTGGTCGGTCTTGGCGATCGACATCTCAATGTTGTCGATAAAGGTGCGGAAGAACGGCCACTCCTGGTAGGCAGCCTTAAGCTGGTCCAGGTCGCCAAACTGCTCGCAGGCGGTACCCAGGCCGTACCAAGCAGCCAGATTGATGCGCGCCTGGCTCCAGCTGAAGATCCACGGAATGGTACGCAGGTCGTCGAGCGACTTGGCACCCAGGCCGCGCTTAGCGGGACGCGAGCCGATCGGCAGCAGACCGACTTCGGTCAGCGGCGTCACGGTCGAGAACCACGGTGTAAAGTCCTCGGTGTTCAGCAGGTCCAGATAGCGCTCGTGGCTTACGGCGTTGAGCTTCTCGGCCATATCCCAGAACTTCTGCGTGGTCTCGGTGTTGGTCTTCTCGACACTCGGGGCCGACTGCAAAAGCGTTGCGGCGGCAACGGACTCAACATGGCGCTGAGCCAGCGTGCGGTTGCCGTAACGGGCAAAGATGACCTCGCCCTGCTCGGTAAGCTTAAAGAAGCAATTGACCGAACCCTTGGGCTGCGCCAGCACGGCCTTGTTGGCCGGGCCGCCGCCACGGCCCACGGCACCGCCGCGACCGTGCATGAGCACCAGGTCGATATCGTTCTTCTCTGCCCACTTGGCAATGCGCTCCTGCGCGGAGTGCAGCGCAAGCATGGCCGTGGTAGGACCGGCATCCTTGGAGGAGTCGGAATAGCCCAGCATGACCTCCATGCGGCGGTTGGTCTGGGCAAGGCGCTTTTGCACCACAGGCAGCGTAAGCATCTGGTCGAGCACGTCGACGCAGCCCTCGAGGTCCTCGAGCTGCTCGAACAGCGGGATCACGTCGAGCTCGGGGACATCCTCCTCGTGTGCAAAGGACAGGTGGGCAAGCTCAAAGACGTCGGCCACATGCTGGGCGCTCTTGGTGAACGAGATGATGTAGCGGTGCGCCATCTTCTTGCCGTAGCGCTTTTGGATGGAGCCGATAGCGCGGAAGGTATCGATGACCTCGCGCGTCATGGGCTGCAGGTCGCCATGGATACCGTTCTCGTGGATATCCTTGAGGGCGCGGGCGTGCACCACGGAGTGCTGACGGAACTCCATCTCGACCATGTGGAAGCCGAAGGACTCGACCTGCCAGATGATGGTTTGGACCGGGCCGTAGGCAGCACGGACGGCACCGCAGGCGGCCAGCGAACGCTGGACGACGCGCAGGTCATCCAGGAACTCGTCGGCGCTGTGGTACATGGTGTCGGTGATACGACGGACGGTGGCGTTCAGGCGGTCGGCCATGACGAGCATGACGGCGCGATGCGGCTCGTGCTCGGAGATCAGCTCGGCGCGGGCCGTGTAACGAGGGCTCATCTCGACCTGATGGTTCCACAGGTTAATGAGCTCGGCCGACGGCTTGCTGTAGGTAGCCTCGAGCGTGAGGTTGCGGCCGATGTGGCGGCACTTGTCCTCGAGCTTGAGCACCATGTGCGTAAAGTACTTGGCGGCGACCTCACGGCTCACCTTGGCGGTGACGTTGGGGTTACCGTCGCGGTCGGAACCGATCCAGCTGCCGGGATGGAAGAACGCCGGGCACAGCGGCGGCACAGTACCGGCCTTGTCGCCCAGCACCCAATCGTCAAAACGACGATAGATAACGGGGATAACGTCGAACAGCGTGTTATCGAAGATGTCGATGATGGTATCGGCTTCCTCGACCGGCGTGGGCTTCTTGAGCGCGATGGGACTCGTACGCACCAGGGCGTCGATCTCCTGCAGCATATGGCGCTCGTTCTCCACCAGGTCGGAGCCGCCCAGACGCGGACGCTCCTCCAGCAGGTTGGAGATACGGCGGATCTTGCCCTCGACGGCCTTACGACGGGCCTCGGTGGGATGTGCGGTAAAGACAGGGTGGAACTCGAGCTTGTCGAGCAGCTCGTTGGCACCCTCGACACCCAGCTCATTCACCAGCTGGTGATAGGCAACGGTAAGCTCGTTGGCAGGATCGACCTCGGTATCGGTCGACGCACCGGCCTCGCGCTCGCGCAGCTGCGCCACACGGTAGTTCTCCTCCGACAGGTTTGCCAGATGGAAAAAGCTCGTAAAGGCGCGAACGATGACCTGCTGCTTATCGAGCGGCAGGCTGTCGATCAAATCGACGACCTCACGAAATGCCACGGCAGTGGGCTCGTCGGCGGTGGGCACGCCCTGCTCGTCGACGGCTTCGTCGGCAGCGCAGGTACCGGGGTTGCCGGCATTGACCACAATCTCGGCTGTCAAAATCTTGTCGAACAGGTCCGCGATCTCGGGATCATACTCGCTAAGCACACGGCGCTCCAGGCGCAAGAACAGCGCCAGATTGTCGCGCAGCTCCTCGGGGATCTCGATCTCGGCGAGACGCTCCCTGGACTCGGCATTCGAGCCGATTCGGTTAACGAGGCGGTTGACCACGGCAGCGACGCGCGCCGCGGCTTCGGGTACAGACTGGTTGCTTAGGTTCTCAGCCACGTTTCCTCCCATTCCTCCTTCTATGCACGTAACATGCGGTATTCATTATAGGCGCTTGAGAAATACTTTCGACACTGATTGCGCTTTACCACACAAAAGTATTTTCTGCATTGCAAAGGTTTTTGCCCTAAATGGTCGTATTTCTCGGTGGGCGGCATACGTAAACGGGGGCATTCCGCATAAAAGCGAAACACCCCCGTAACAATCGCTCTCCATGAGCAGGGCACGTTAGCAGGCCCGAAGCTCAAAAAGATGCGCTACAGGCGCTCGCGAACCGCCTCGACGACGTTGTCCAGATCGACCAGTACCTCGTCGTGGCTCTGCATGTCGCGCACCTTGACCTTGCCGGCGGCAAGCTCGTCGCCACCCAGGACCAAAATGAGCTTAGCGCCCACCTTGTCGGCCTGCTTAAACTGAGCCTTGAGCGAACGACCCTGATAGTCTGCCTCGGTCACGATACCTGCGGCGCGAAGCTCCTGCGTGATGGCAAAGACGTTCTGGCGCAGCTCCTTGCCGGCATTGGCGACATAGACACACGGGACTTCCTCGGCACCCAGGTCGCTGCCAAAGGCCTGTAGGGCCAGCAGGGCGCGCTCAAAGCCGACGGCAAAGCCGACGCCCGCCGTAGGCTTGCCACCCTCGAGCTCGACCAGGCCATCGTAGCGACCGCCGCCGCCGATGGAGCCGACGCCGGCGCCAGGGGCCTCGACCTCAAAGACGGTACGGGTGTAGTAGTCCAGGCCGCGCACCAGGGTGGGATCCTCTACATACTCGATGCCGGCGGCATCCAGATAGCGCTTGACCTGCTCGTAGTGCTCGCGGCACTCGTCGCACAGGTTGTCGCCCATCAGCGGGGCGTCGGCCATGATCTCGCGGCAATGGTCGTTCTTGCAGTCGAAGGCGCGCAGCGGGTTGAGCTCGGCGCGCTCGCGGCACTCATCGCACATCTCGTCGGCGTGATCGAGAATGAACTGCTTGACCTGCTCGCGATAGGCCGGACGGCACTGGGCATCGCCCATCGAGTTAATGAGCAGACGAAGCTTGGAAAGATCGAAGCCCAGGCGCTTGTAGAACTCCATGAGCATAATGATGCACTCGGCGTCTGCCGCCGGATCGGGAGCACCGAGCCACTCGATGCCCACCTGGTGGAACTGACGCAGACGACCCTTCTGGGGACGCTCGCCGCGGAACATGGCCTCGGCATAGTAGGCCTTAAACGGCGTGGAGCCCTGGGGCACCAGGTTGTTCTCCACGACAGCACGCACCACACCGGCCGTGCCCTCGGGACGAAGGGCCAGGCGCTGCTTGGGCTTGAGCTTGGTGTCGGTGCCCTCGGTAAAGACGCGCTCCAAATTGGCGCCACTAAACACGCGGAACATCTCCTTGCGCACGACGTCGGTCGACTGGCCGATGCCGTGGACAAACACGTCCACCTGCTCGATAGCGGGCGTCTCGATGGGCTTAAAGCCAAACGGCTCGAACACGCCGGCAGCGATCTGCTGCATCTTTTGCCAGGCGCGCATCTCGGCGCCGATAAGGTCGCGGGTTCCCTCCGCCTTCTGTGCCTGCATGGGCAAACACCTTTCTTTTGTATCGCGTCATAGGTAGTGGTCATTATACGGCACAAAAACAAAACGCGGCGGCGCGTCTGACCGAACGAGGGTATGGGGGCTCGTTCGGCCAGACGCGCCGCCGCTATTTGTGATCCGCTTTCCTCCGTCCCCTTCGGATCACGTGATCTGTTGGGGACGGAGGAAAGCGGATCATTTCGTAGGCACGTGGCCGCCTTGGAAACCGAATGATGGTACGAGCATCCATTCGGCTTCCAGGGCAGCCACGGACAGAACGGGGCGAACAGAAAAGAGCGACGGACGTCTACTCCCCCGCCACGCTCGCGCGCAGCTTGGCGGCGATGGGCTCGGATGCCAGCAGGAACACGAGCATGACCACGGAGCACGCCAGGCACACAATCCAGGCGCTCGCAAAGGATCCCGTGGCATCGAACAGCACGCCCGAGACGATGGCGCCCACGGTGCCGCCGACCATCTCGAGCGAGGTAATGGTGCCCGTGACCTTGCCGAGGTCGGCCATGCCAAACTGCTTGGACGCGGCAATAGTAGGCGTGATGGTGCCCATGCACGTTCCGACACCAAAGCTCACGGCAGCCACGATGGGACCAAGATCGGTCGCGGGGAAGCACAGGGCGACGCAGGCGACGATGCACGCAACGGACCCCAACACATTGCCAAAACGCAGGCCAAATCGATCATAGATGGCGCCAAGGGAGATCTTAGCGATAACGACGGTAACCATGTAGGCCGAAAGCACGGTGCCTGCCCACATGGGGTCGTGGCCGCCCGTGACGATCTTGGCACCGTTGACGGTGACGCTCGTCATATTCGTAACCTGGTTGGGCAGGATGGCGCCATTGACAAGGCCCATAAAGAGGAATGCCACAACGAGCAGCCAGAATGCCGGGCTCTTCTTAATGCGTGACCAACCGACGCTGACCTCGGGGGCCGTATGCTCGTCCTTATCGCCCGCGGTGGAAACAGACGGATCGCCCGGGTTCTCGCCGAGCGGCTTAAGGCCCATCTCGGAAGGTTTGGTGCGGAAGGAATAGGCCGTGATGGGCAGCGCCGCCACCATGCAGATAGCCGCGAGCACCAGGAAGGCAGAACGCCAGCCAACGCTCACGATAAGCGAGCTCCCGATGGGAGACAGAATAGCGCCGCCAAAGCCCGAGCCAGAAAGTGCGATGGAGATGGCAAGGCCTCGCTTAGCAGTAAACCAGTTGGCGGTCACAAGGCTAATGAGCAGTCGGGTCGAGGCGACGGCAAAGCAGCCCGAGACGGCAAAGAGCACGTAGACCTGCCACAGCTCACCGACAAAGCTCATGCCGGCAAGAACGGCAGAGGTGGCGATAACAGTGAGGGAGCCCAAAACGCGACCGCTCACTTTATCGGCCACATGACCGATCACAAGTGAGCCGATAACGCTCACCACGGTGGAGATGGCGTTGGAGATGTTGTACTGCGCAAGAGAAATGCCCAAGTCGCTGACGATGAGCGGCTGGAACAGACTCATGCAGTTAACGAAAATCGTGTAGCACGTGGCCATGATGACAAAGCCGGAGGCCACGACGAGCCAACCAGGGAAGAATTTATGCTGCCGGGACATACTGCTCCTTTTAAACAAACGAATAGCCTGCGCCGGGCGCCGGCAGTGCCCAAGATTGCCTTGAAAGACAAGGGCATAGGCCTTATGGCCATGCCCGCAGGCTTGAAAGGCAAGGTTGGGTGCTACCGGTGGTCGGCGATATAGCCCAAAGCGACCGCCGTGTAAGCCGCGGCGCCGAGCGGCAGCTCGGCATCGCTAAAGCGTGCCTTGGGATGGTGTTGGGCAAAGTGCTCGTCCGTATCGGTCACAGCTGCGCCGATTGTAAAGTACGCGCTCGGTATCTCGCTCGAGATAAGCGCAAAGTCCTCGCTCGCCATGGCATGGAACAGCGGCAAGAAGGCGGCCTTGGGCAGCGTCGCACCCACGTAGCCAAGCGAAGCCTGGGTCATGTCGTCATCGAGCACGAGCGGGGGAACATCCGAGAGCGTCTCGATGGTGGCCGGCGTGCGATACGTTGCGGCCACGCCGTTGACGACCTCGGCGATACGCTCCTTGAGGTGCTCCATGAGCTCAACGTCGAAGCCGCGCAGCGTGCCTTCGAGCACGCAGGTATCTGGGATGACGTTGGCCGCTTGACCACCGGCAAACTTACCCACGGTCAGTGCGACCTCCTTGGCCGCCGGCACTTCGCGAGCGATAAGCTCCTGAAGCGCCAGGTGCACATGGACGCCGGCCGTGATGGGGTCGATGCAGATCTCGGGGCTGGAACCGTGGCCACCCTTGCCCTGCAGCGTGATGCGGAAACCGTACACGCCCGAGAGCGCCGGGCTCCCATAGAGCACCAGGCCAAGCGGCGATTGGCTGTTAACGTGCATGGCAAAGGCAGCCTGAGGACGCGGGTTCTCGAGCAAGCCGTCGACGATGGCAGCGCGTGCTCCCTCAAAGGTCTCCTCACCCGGCTGGAACAGCAGTTTGACGGTGGCATTGGCGTCGACGAGCTCGGCCTCGCGGGCCTTGAGCAGGCGCGCCGCACCAAGCAGCGCCGTCGCGTGCATATCGTGACCGCAAGCATGCATGCAACCATTGGTGGAGGCAAAGGGCTCGCCGGATTCCTCGACAACGGGCAGGGCGTCCATGTCGCCACGCAACATAACGACCGTTCCGGCCTGTTCGTCCGTGCAGACGCCATTGCCTTGGGCCGCGGTGGCACCGGCACCGACAAGGCCCACAACACAGGAACCATCGACGAGCGTGGCAAACGGAATGTCCATCTCGGTCAGGCGCGCTTGGATATACGCAGAGGTCTGCGGGAGGCTATTACCCAGCTCGGGCATCTGGTGCAAATCGTGTCGCCACGCAGCGAGCTCGCCTGCAAAAGCCTGAGCCTCTGCAACAAGACCGTCACCAATGGCGGCCTGCGCCGCCGCGGTGGCCTTGGGCGCTGATTGTGGTTGAAAATCGGACAGAGCTGGTGCCATAGATGCCCTCCAGTGAAGTTTTAGCAGTAGGCACTTTCATGTTCTAAAGTGCAATGCATAACTTTAAAGGCGAGGCATAAAAAAACGCCACCCCAGAAGGGCGGCGCAACAAGTTGTTTACAATCGCGTTCGCGGCTTTTTGCGCAAAAAGTCGAAATGCGTCTCGCTCAAAATAATCGATAGGAAGATGAGGGCGAAGCCGGCGAGCAGGCGCGAGGTGAGCGCCTCCCCCATCAGCAGCACCGAGAACAGCGCACCCGAAGGCGACTCCATGGAAAGGAGCAGCGAGCCCGTCGAGGCCGGGACATGCGCCAGGCCGACGTTTTGGATGAGCAGGGCCACGCACGTACAGCCCACCGAGAGAAACGCCATCGCACCGATAAAGCTCGGCGTCCACACGGACAGAGGCGCTTGGGTCTCGAATAGCAGCGACGAGACCAGGCTCAGCACGCCGTTGCCCATAAACATCCAAAACGTGATGACGTTGATGTCCATTTTGCGACCGTACTTGGCGGTCACCGCCATCTGGATGGCGAAAAAGATCGCACCCGCCAGCGTAATGACGTCACCGATGTTGAACTCGACGCTATCGAGCGCCACCAGGCCAATGCCCGCCAAGCACAGCAGTGCTGCACCCAGGTTGTAGCGGGTGAGCTTTTCGCCGCTCAGAAAATAGCTCGCGAACGGCACAAGGATGCAATACGTGCCCGTCAAAAAAGCATTCTTGCCTGCCGTGGTCTGCGCCAGGCCGACCGTCTGCAAACCGTAGGCACCCCACATGAGCGCGCCCATGCCAAGCCCGACGATCAGGTTGCGGGCATTGAAATGAGCGACGATGCGCTTATGGAAAATGGCAAACATTACCAGTGATGCCGGGAGAAAGCGAACGTAGACCAGCTCGAACGCCGGAATGGTGTCGAGCGCGCCCTTCATAGTGGTAAAGGAGTAACCCCAAACGACCGCCACCGAAAGTAGCAGGACCTTCCAGAACAGCGGCGAGCGTGCGCCGGCACCGCGAGAGGCACCACCGGCACCCAGGTCTTCGCGGGCTACAGGGCTATCGGGCAAGTTTTCGATTTCGTTGGCAGCGTATTGGGCCATGGAACATCCTCACACTCAATCTGGGCGTGGTGTCCGCACGCGTATGGCTGCGTGCCGCCTCATGGTCAAATAAAAACGGGGCGCACCGGACCCCCGGCACGCCCCGCTACTGTAGCAACAACCAAGCAACCCACGCAATCCAGCCCGCTAAAGCGTTTTGTTCCGCCGTTCTACCGAACGGCGGACCGGCCGACGCTGCATCAGCGTTAACGCTGCCGCATCAAATTAGCTTTGTCGACTCCAGCTTTTCGATAATCCAGTCGTTGGCTTTGATGACCGGACGGCGGAAGACGACGCCCAGGGCTAGCGACGGAACCAGATAGCTCGCCAGAATACCCAGCTCAACCCAGTACTCCATATGGTAGGCGCCAGCCATGGCGGCATGCATGGCGTTGATACCGTGAGTGAACGGCAAGAACGGATAGATCGCCTGGAACACAGGGCCGGTCATCTCGATGGGGAATGTGCCGCCCGAACCACCGACCTGCATGACCAACAGCACGACAGCGAGCGCCTTGCCGATATCGCCAAACGACACCGTAAGCGTGTAGACGATATTGGAGAACACGAGACTCGCGACCCAGCCCGCCAACACAAACTGCAGCGGGTTGTCGCACTGAATGCCAAAGAACAGGATGTCGCCCGCGCACACGAGCGTCGCCTGTAGCAGGGCCAAACCGCCAAAGAACAGGTAACGACCCAGGTAGATCTCGTGCAGGCGCACGGGGATGAGCTCGTTGATGAGCTCATCGTCAACCGAGACCTTCATCATGGCCGCCAGTACGATCGAGCCGACCCATAGCGACAGAATCGTGTAGAACGGCGCCATGGCCGAACCGTAATTGCGAATCGGATAGACCGGCTTGCGGTCGAGCGCGACGGGGCCGGAAAGCGACACGGCCAGACCCTCGGGATCATTGCCGATCATCGTCTTGATCGTAGCGAGGTCATCCGACATCAAGGCGCCGTCGAGCTCGTCCTTAAACGCGCTGATCTTGTCCGACGCCTCGCCCAGCTGATCGGAAGCCTTGTTGACCAGCTTTGCAGCCTTAGAGAGGCCCTTTGCCAGCGAACCGGATGCGTCGGTCAGGTCGTCTACGGCACTATCCAGATCGCCCGAAATACCATTCAGTGAATCCAGAACCCCCGAGACGGTCTTCTTGAGCTCCTTGGCCTTAACCGAGAACGTGGAATCGTAATCGGATTTGGCACCCGCGATACCGGCCTTGGCATCGGCGATGGCCTGATCGACCTCGGCACGCGAGTTGTTGACCTCGGCCATGCTATCGGAGAGAGACTTCGCGGTGGCCGCCAGATCCTTGGCATTGTTGCGGTACTCAACGGCGATTCTGTCCAGCGACGTCGCGGCGGACTTGAGGCCGCCCTTCAAATTCTCATCGCTCACCTGGTCGGCAAGGCTGCGGAGCCGATCGGCCATCTCATCGATATCCTTGGCACGTGTATTGAGCGCCGCCGCGGCATCGTTGAGCTGAGACACCGTAAGGTCGACATGCTGATTCGCGGCATCGAATGCCTTCGCAAGCTCGGCGGACACGTTGTCGAACGAGCCCGCGCTTCCGTCAATCGCGGCGTTGATGGCGTCGTTGGCGGCCTTCAGCGCTTCTTTGGAATCGCTCATGCCGCTCTTGGCATGCTCCATCAACTGCTTGGTCGACTCATCGACCGTACCCGTCTGCTGGAGCATACCGCTCGCCGACGTCAGCGAATCGGACGTAGAGCTCAAAATGCCCGCGAGCGACGAAGCATTAGCCTGAACGTCTTGCAGGTCCTCAATCGAATCGCCGAGCGTCGAGGACAGGTTGGCGATAAAGTTGCTGACCTGGTCGGTGCTCATGTAATCGAGCAGGCTGGACACCGTCTTAAGACCGATGCTCGTAATGGTCTCGGTAAAAGATTCGTTAACCTGGTTCTGAACGGCGCTCGAACCCTTCTCGGTCACGATCTGCGCGATGGCGTTGGCCTTCTGGTTCTCGTAAAACTCGATATCGGCGTGTTTCACGTCGGTCGAGAAAAGCGTCATCATGTCAGCGCTAAACGTTTTGGGAATAACGACGGCAGCATAGTACGCGCCCGACTTAACGCCCTCGATAGCCTTTTCGCGATCGTTAAGCACAACCCAATCGAAGCTCTCGTTGCCACGTAGGGTGGCGGTCACGTTTTCGCCCACGTTAACCTCGACGGGGATCAGATCGCTCTCGTAACCCTCATCGGTGTTGACCACGGCAATCTTAAGATTGCCGGTGTTGCCGTACGGATCCCAGCTGCCGGCGATGTTAAACCACGCGTACAGGCACGGCACGATAATGAGGCCCATCACGACAATCAAGCCGATCACGGAGCGAGACACGTTTTGGACATCGCGCCTAAACAGATGCAGGATGTTCTTCATTTATGCCTCACCTCCTTTGGAGTGCTTGCCGAACGGGGCGGTTTCCCCGTCGTTTCCGTTTACGTTGTCAACGCCGTCGGCATCTTGAGCCTTACGATGCGAGCCGATATGCGGCAAGCGGCCCGTGGACTGATCGCCGCCCTTGGCACCACGCTCGCTGGCGTTGAGGCCAAACATGTGGCGGGCGGCAGGAATGGCGGCCGTGTGTTCGCGCATCTCGCGACGCAGGTCCTCATCCGAAAGCGCCGAGATGCGCATCTGGGTATTGAGGCTCGCGCGGATATATTCGATATTGATAAGCCAGCCGCAGATGGCAATAACCGAGATGATCCAAATGACAAGCAGGATGATCTTGCCGTTATTGTCGATATCGAGAACCGTCGACAGGACAAAGAGCAGGACCTGAACGCCCACCACGGCGGCAAAACCGCCCTTGATGTAGTACGGGTAGCGATGTTCAAAGGCGACCGCATGATCGAGCAGTTCGCGACGGTACGAATCGGAATCGAGCATGACACGCATGGCCGTGCGCAGCGAGTAGCGCTGGCGCGGCAGGTCGTTGGACTCGCAAATCATCATACCGGTCGTGGAAAGCTGTTTATCAAAGAGCAGGTTAAGGTTGAGCAGCAGCGGACGCAGCTGCAGGCCGATAAAGAGCGCCACGATCAAGAACACGCCCAGAATGCACAGGTTAAACAGGTAGTTGAACGAATACATGCCGCCGACCGTCTCGCGCAGCAGATTGATGCCGTAGGTAAAGGGCAGCAGCGGGTGCAGCCACTGGAAGAAGCCGGGCATCATCTCGATGGGGTACATGCCTGACGAACCCGGGATCTGCACGATGACGAGAATGACGCCGATAGCCTTGCCGATATGCTTAAACGTGGTGGACAGCGCATAGATGATATTGACGTAGGTGAACGAAATGGCGATGCCGCCCAGCACGAACAGCAGCGGGCTGACGCACTGCACGCCAATCACCAGATCGCCTACCGTAACGATGATGGCCTGCAACGCGCCCAGGATCACCAGGAGCAACCAGCGGCCAAAGTAGCCCTGACGCGCGGTAAAGCTGCCGATGCCTTCGCGGTCGACCTCGAGCTTGTAGATGGCGATAAGCACGTAGCCGCCCACCCAAAGCGCCAGGTTGGTATAGAACGGGGCAATGCCCGAGCCGAAGCTCTTAACCGGATAGATCGACTTGGACGCGAGCTCAACCGGAGATGCCATGAAGTCTGCGACGTCATTGACGTCGACGCCCATCAGGTCGGCCAGCTCGCCCATGGACTCGGAGGTCTGTAGCGCCGCGATGTCGTTGGCGGCGGTTGCGAGCTTGTCCTGGACCTTGGCAAGCGAGGAATCGGTCTGGGACAGTGTGGTCTTGGCCTGGCCGAGCGTAGCGTTAAGCTGCGAAAGCGTACCGCGCGCGCTTGCAATCGTGGGCGTAAGGCCAGATACGATTCCCGTCAGATCACCCGAGACGGCGGCAAATGAATCGAGCGCGCTCGAGGCATTCGGCAGCGCGTTTTGGCCCAGGCTTGTTTGGGCCTGGCCAAGGTTGGTCGCACCGGTCTGGATTGCGTTATTGATAGCGTCGCTGGCGCCCGAAACAGCCGCGGCGTCATTCGCCATGGCGCTCGACTGCGCGGACAGACCGTCCTTGATGCTCTGCAGCTTCTCGTTCTGCTCACGGAGCGTATTGATGGTCGATACAATGCGCGCGTCAATTTCCTCGGAACCTGTCGACGTGTCATTGGCGAGAATTTCCAAGTGCCCGATAACGGCCTTATTGTGGTCGATCGTCGCTTGGAGAGACTCAAGCGAATTGTCGATACGGGTGGTCGTAGATGTGACCGTGCCCGTCAGCTTGCCGATGGCAGCGTTCGCGTAGGCCGACGTCTTGGTGAGCGCAAGGCTGCCTTCCGAGAGCGCCTTGGAGAGCGAGGCGATAGAGTTGCCCGCCGTGGTGCGAGCCTCGCCCAGCAGGTCGTTGCCCTGAGAGATCGCTTGCGTCAGTGACGGCGCCTGACCCTGCATGCCGGCAAGTGCCGCATCAGCCGAGGCGATAGCGCCACTCGTCTTATCGATGGCGGCATTCATGTCGCCAATCGAATCGCGCACCTCGCCCAAGGTATCGGATGCCTCGGAGACAGAACTTGCCAACGAATCCCGAGTCTGGGTTGCCTTGTCCTTTAAATCGACTCCGGCATCCTTGGCAATGCTGGCAACGGTCTCGCCCACCGTGGAGACAAATTCCGAGTTGATCTGCTTCTCGATGGTACTTGCACCGGTGTCGGTAACCTTGGGTGCAATGGCGCTCTTCTTCTCATTGACGTAGTACGTAAGCTTGGGCTGATGGTAGTTGCCGTCGAGCATCGAAACCAGGTTATCCGAGAAGTTCTTGGGGATTACGATGGCCGCATAGTACTCACCACTCTCGACGCCCTCCTTGGCATCGGCCGCCGAATCGACGAAGGTCCAGCCCAGCTGATTGTTCTCCTTGAGCTGATCGACGACCTGGTCGCCCGCGTTGAGATCGCCCACCAGGTCGTTCTGAGTGCCCTGATCGTTGTTGGCGATGGCAATCTTGATGCCCTGAGTATTTCCGTACGGATCCCAGTTTGCCACGATGTTGTACCAGGCATACAGTGAGGGAATAACGCACACGCCGAGGGTAACCACCAAGGCAACGGGGTTCACAAGCAGTCGCTTAATGTCGCGCTTAAATATCGCAAAGGAGACCTTTGCATTGGATAGTTTGCTGCCGAGACTCACGCTTGGACCATCCATCCTGTCGTTAAATCGAATCGTACTATCGACAACCATTGTACGTAGGCGCTTTAGTGCCTCGCGGCACAATGGTGCTGAGTTTTGCGGGTAGCAATATACTACGAAGATGAGTTAGCGTACAGATGTACAGTATCTTAAATTTCAGCAGGTCACAAAACCACAACCCGCACAAATTAGCAATCCGAATAGTCATTGGGGACGTTCTTAAACGACTAGTCAAACAAGAACGTCCCCAACGACTACTTAGGACCACGGCAACGTCGATGTTTTGGCAATGCCAGCGAGCGGGCGCCAGAGCGAACAAATTGGCATGAAAAGAGGACGGCATAGACCTTCTGGTCATGCCGTCCTCTTTGAATGACAAGTTGTCGCTCTGGCGCCCGCGCAGCGTCGACTGGTCCGCCGTTCGTTAGAACGGCGGAACTGAGGGCAGCGTCGAGCCGTTACGCGGTTTGGTAAAACCGCGTAAATACCTAACTACATCAAGTTGCAAACAGCTGCTGCGAAGGCAACGGGGTCCTCGGGCAGAATGCCCTCGACCAGCAGGGCCTGGTCATAGAGCAAACCGGAGTACTGCTTGATCTTGTCGGCGTCGCCCGCCTTCTGAGCGGCGACGAGCTTGGAAAAGACCGGGTGCTTGGCGTTGAGCTCGAGCACGCGCTGGCTCTTGGGCATACCGTCGGGCGCGCCCTCGGGACCCTTCTGGAGCACCTTCTCCATCTCGAGCGAAAGCGGGCCCTCGGTGGTGATGCACGCGGGAGCATCGGTCAGGCGTGCAGAGACGGCGACCTTCTCGACCTTGTCGCCGAGCGCCTCCTTCATGGCGCTAAAGAGGTCCTCGTTCTCCTTGGTGGCGTCCTCGGCCTCCTTCTTCTCATCCTCGGTCGCCAGATCAAGATCGCCAGTCGCAACGTTCTTGAGCTCTAGATGACGATCCTCGACCTCGGGCTCGGCACCGTCGGCCACAGCCTTCTCGGCAGCCTCGCGGGCTGCATCGTCCTCGTAGATCTTAGGCATATCGGCAGCAACGTACTCACGCATGGCCTGGAACGTGAACTCATCCACGTCCTGCGTCAGAAGCAGCACATCATAGCCGCGGTCGAGCACGCCCTTTACCACGGGCATCTTGGCCAAGCGCTCACGCGAGTCACCGGCGGCGTAGTAGATGGCCTTCTGATCCTCGGGCATGCCCTTGGCATACTCGGCCAGGGTAATCATCTTCTGTTCCTTGGCAGACCAGAACAGCAACAGGTCGGCGAGCTCATCGGCCTTCATGCCATAGCTCGAGTAGATACCATACTTAAGGCCGCGGCCAAAGTTTTCGAAGAACTTCTCGTAGGCCTCACGGTCGTTGTCACGCATATCCTCAAGGTCGGCGGTAATCTTCTTTTCCACGCGCTTGGCGATGGCCTTGAGCTGACGGTTCTGCTGCAGGGTCTCGCGCGAGATGTTGAGCGACACGTCGGCGGAATCCACGACGCCGCGGACAAAGTTGTAGTAGTCGGGCAGCAGGTCGTCGCACTTCTCCATGATCAGGACGTTGGAGCTGTAAAGCGACAGGCCCTTCTCGTAGTCCTTGCTGTACAGATCGAACGGAGCGCGACCCGGCACAAACAGCAGGGCGTCGTACTCGAGCGTGCCCTCGGCGTGGAAGCTGATGGTGCGCGCAGGATTATCAAAGTCGTGGAACGTAGACTTGTAGAACTCGTCGTAGTCCTTCTGCTCAACATCGGAGCTGCGCTTTTTCCAAATCGGCGTCATGGAGTTGATGGTCTCGAGCTCCTGGTAGTCCTCGTACTCGGGCTTGTAATCATCCGGCGCGTCCTCGGGCTTGGGTTTCTGGCGGCTCTTGGACACCATCATCTGAATCGGGTAGCGCACATAGTTGCTGTACTGCTGAATCAGGCTCTTGAGGCCCCACTCGGTCAGGAAGCGATCGTAGGTCTCGGCCTCGCCGTCGGCGTCGAGCTTCTCGTTCTCACGCAGCGTCAGAATGACATCGGTACCGTGCTCGGCGCGCTCGCCGTCCTCGATGGTGTAGCCCTCAAGACCGTCGGATTCCCACACATGGGCGACATCCTCGCCATAGGCGCGGCTGACGACCTTCACATGGCTGGCGACCATAAAAGCCGAGTAGAAGCCCACGCCAAACTGGCCGATGATGTCGACATCCGAACCCTGCTGCTCGGCGTTCTCGGTCTTAAACTCCTCGGAGCCGGAATGGGCGATGGTGCCCAGATTGCGCTCGAGCTCCTCGGCGGTCATGCCAATGCCGTTATCCGAGATGGTAATGGTGCGGGCGTCTTTATCAAAGGAGACGCGAATGGCCAGGTCGCCCTGGTCGATCTTGACGCTCGGGTCCTGCAGGCTCTTAAAGTTGAGCTTGTCGACGGCGTCGCTCGCGTTAGAGATAAGCTCGCGCAGGAAGATTTCCTTATTGGTGTAGATGGAGTTGATCATGAGGTCGAGCAGTTTTTTGCTCTCGGTCTTAAATTGACGCATGTGCAGTCCTTTCGCGCTACCCCCGTCCGCAAAAACGGCCCGGTCGCCCGAGCCGAATCGCAGACCTGCTATGTTCAGACTTAGATTTTATAACCCATTAGCGCGCATATATACATACGGAATCGAAAAACTGTATGTCTAAGCGCTCCGATGCGCCAATTGCCAAGGAGCGTCCCCAACTGCCGGCAGAAAAGGAACGTCCCTATCTGCCATCTACGCGCTTGGCCATCCAGACATGGGGCTGGCCCTCGTCTTCGTAATCTACCGGGGCAATTTGCGTGTAGCCCGCCTTTGCATAGAGCGGCAGCACGTATTCCTGCGCATGCAGCTTAATAAGCTTAGCGCCGGCATCGCGTGCACACGAAGCACTGGCCTCGACGATCGCACTCGCCAGTCCGCGACGACGCATAGCCGGCAGCACGGCGACGCGCCCCATAATGTAGGTCTCCCCCGCCGCAACGCCTTCGTCCATGTCGCATGCCGGCAACACCGGGGCCTCTGCGTCAGCCACGCGCTCAAGCTCTTCGGGAAACACACGCGAGCAACCGGCAAGCTCGCCGTCTACATAGAGCGTCACATGAATGCAGTTTGGATCCTCGTCGATAGCGTCGAACTCATTCTCGTAGCCCTGCTCGTCTATAAAAACGACGCGGCGCACCAACGCCGCGTCATCAAAACATCCCGTCTTAAGTTGAATATCCATGGCTGCCCTTTCATTCAATGCGAACGTTAGGGACAGATATTAGCGAAAATGAGCTCCGCGCACGCTAAACTTCGCGCGAGCCTTCGCCAGGCAGTCGTAATGACCCACGTTATGGGCATCGCTCGCGATGAAGCTGTACAGGTTCTGATCGAACAGGCGCTGTGCCGGCTTTTTCTCGCGACCAAAGCGACCGCCGGCAATAAAGTCCGCCGAAGCCTGCAGCTTGCAGCCCATATCGACCAGACGCTCCGCAACGCTTACATCCTTTTGAACCGCACGATAGCGCTCAGGATGAGCGATGATCACCTGGTAGCCACGGCACTGCAAATCGTAAATCGTGTTCTCGTACTCTCTAAACGCATACGCATCGGCATGCGTCGAAAGCTCGAGCAGAAACTCGTTGGTCCCATCGAAATGCAAGTGCTCCGCGGCATCGATACCAAGCTCAACGAGCTTTCGATGGTTGACCTCGAAGCCCATCTGGAGCGGAAAACCGTCAGCGTTATCGCGCAGCAGCTCAAAGGCATCCCACATCTTGTCGTAATCAAAATAGGGATCACGGCAGTGAGGAGTGCAAACGATTCTGGTTACACCGGCCCGCTTGGCAGCCTCGAGCATCGCCAAGCTCTCATCGAGATCGGCGGCGCCGTCGTCTACACCCGGCAAGATATGGCAATGAATGTCACGCATAGGTCAGCCTTAATCAACTAAACGTTTGCTCGGTTGGTGAAGATGCCTTTTTTTGAAGTCCCCTGATCGTCGGAGCCCTTCTTCACCTTCTTACCGTCCTTGGTGTAGTAGGAGTAGTAGTACTCGCTGGTCTCGGTCTCGCAGTAGTTCATAACGGTACCGATGAGCTTGACCTTCTCGGACTTCTTAAGCTGACCGATGGCGTTGAGCGCCTCCTCGCGCTTGGTGAAATCCTCACGCACAACAAAAAGCGCACCGTCGGTCAGACTTGCGATCTCGGCAGCATCGATGAAGGTGCCGACCGGGGGAGCATCAAAGATGACGTACTGGAACTTGGCAGACAGTGCCTTTACCAGCTTGGCAAAGCGGTGAGAGACGATGATGTCGGCAGGATTGGGAATATGCGGCTCGGCATCGAGGAAGTAGAAGTTCTTCTGACCCGTCTCGACAATTGCCTGGTCAATGGAGATCTGCTCGGAAAGGACTGCATAGAGTCCGCCGCGGGAGCGGACGCCGAGCATATCGGCAAGGGACCTGCGACGCATATCAGCCTCGACCAGCAGGACGCTCTTGCCGCTGGTGGCGATAGCCTGGGCAAGGTTGATGGAAACCGTAGACTTGCCCTCGTTGGGAATCGAGGACGTAACGGTGATGGTGCGAATGGGGTCGTCCACGCTCGCAAAGCGGATGTTGGCCAGAAGGGTCTTGGCGGCATTCTGTACAACGAGCTTATCGGTGTTCTTTGCCTTAGCCATGCCTATTTACCACCTTTCATAGCCGGAATTCGGCCAACAACGGGAATGCCCAGGAGCTCTTCTGCCTCTTCGGCACCGCGGATGCGGGTGTTGAGCATGTCTGCCAAAACGACATAGGCAACTGCGATAAAGATGCCCGCGAGGAACGCGACAGCAACGTACAGCATACGCTTGGGACCGCTGGGGGCTTCGGGGGTCTTAGCCTCGTCGATAACGTTGATGCTCTGGGCAGCGCCGACGTTCTGAGCGACCGTACTCACCGAGCTGGCCATGGCCTTTGCGACCTTAGCCGTCTCCTTGGCATCGGTGCCGGTAACCGAAAGCGTAATGACACGCGTGGTGGTCTCGGAGGAAACAGACACCTTGTAGTCATCCAGATCGGTGAGGCCCAGTTCATTGGCTGCGCCGCTCTTAACGCTATCGCTATCCAGCAGCGTGGCGATATCGTTGGAAAGCATCTGACTCGCCGAGAGATCGTTGTAGCTCATCTGACCGCTATCGTCGGTCTTGGCGAGAATGTACATGCTCGTCGTCGCGGTATAGGTGTTGTCCATCGCAACGAAGGACACGATGCCCATGGCGATCGCGCAGACCACCGGAAGGGTGATGACCAGCTTAAGGTGCTTCTTCAGCAGCTGGAACAGTTCGAGAAGGGTCATGCAGCTTGCCTTTCATTTCCCCAGTTCGGATTGACAAAACTGTCCGTATGTTATCGCATCTTTTTACCGAGACCAAACTCTATACATAAGAAACAGGCTCTCCTGTAAAAATGTCGGAAGCAATCGTAAAATTGCACAACAACGCCGCACCCGAAAGTCAAATGCGGCGTCTGCATCAATATCTATGTTGTATCGCTATGCGAATGGCTCGTCCTGCCGTATGGGAAACGTCACCGTAATGGTGGTTCCCACGCCCAACTCGCTCGACAGATCGAGCGTGGCGTGATGATACAGGGCCGCATGCTTGACAATTGCAAGCCCCAGACCGGTTCCGCCGCGCGCCTTGGACCTACTCTTGTCCACGCGATAGAACCGCTCAAATACCTTGCCCTGTTCTTCAGGCGCGATACCGATTCCCGTGTCGGCGACCGCAAGGAACGGATGGCCTTCGTCGTTGGTGCCGCACTGCAGCGTAACCGCACCGCCGGGTCGATTGTAGCGGATGGCGTTGCTCGCCAGATTATAGATGAGCTCGTCAATCAAGCGCGACACGCCTTCGATGACCACAGGCTTGGTCTCATGACTTATCGTCACATTCGCCTGACGGGCGACCTGTTCAAGACGCTGCTCAACCGCGTAGATGGCACGCGAGAGCTCAATAGGCTCCGTGGAACCAATGGGCACCGCCTCGCCCTCAGTTGCACGCTCGGCCTCGTCCAAGTTAGACAGCGTAAGGATATCGTTGACAAGCGCTGCCAAGCGGCCCGCCTCACGATAGATGCGACCGCCAAAGTTGCGCAGGTCGCCCTCGCCCTCGACCATGCCGTTTGCGATGAGCTCGGCATAGCCCGAAATCGCCGTAAGCGGCGTCTTGAGCTCATGGGTGATATTCGCCGTGAACTCGCGGCGCATACGGTCGTTGTCCGCCAGCACCGCCATTTGGCGCTTGAGCTCCTGGCGCTGCGACTCAATACGCTCAAGCATGGGGACCATCTCGGCATAGGCGTGCTCATAGCTACGGCGTGGGTGGTCCAAATCCACCTCTTGCAAAGGCGCGATGATGGCACGGGACTCGCGGCGCGCCATAAAAAACGAGAGTACCGCACCCGCTGCTGCGATAAGCAGCATCGGCGCCACCATCGACAGCAAAATCGCCGCAACGCCAGGCTGGGCCTGCGCCAAGCGGACAACCTGGCCGTTATCAAGGGCGACGGCGCGATACAGCATAATCTCGTCGAGCGTAGAGCTTGCGCGCTCCGCGGAACCCGAACCACTCTCAAAGACCTCGATGACCTCGGGGCGATCGCCATGGTTGGGCAGTGTGGAAGGCGACGCCTCGTTGTCGTAGGCAACCGATCCATCCTTGTTAATCAGCGTGATGCGCAAGTCCTCTCGATCGAGGCTACGCAAGAACGGGATGGGCTCCTGCTGCTCGTCGAGGGCGGCAGCAATGAGCTCGGTTTCCTGCGCCAGATTGGCACTCGTGGCATCCGCCAAGGTGTTTTGCACAAAGAACGCACCCAGCACCGTAAACGCCACGATAACCGCCATGGCACAGACAAAGATCGTCACAAAAACGCGGTGCGACAGCGTATGTTTTCCCTGGGGGGCGAAGACCACGGGTTACTCCTCCGATGCGGTGGCCGCGGTGTCGTCACCTTCGGCACCATCACCGGCAGAAGGCTCGGCCAAGCGGTAGCCCACGCCGCGCACGGTCTCGATGGCGCTGGCATGCTCGCCCAGTTTTTGGCGAAGCGTCTGCACGTGCACGTCAACGGTGCGCGAACCGCCGTCGAAGTCCCAGCCCCACACGCTCTGCAGCAACGACTCGCGGGTAAAAACCACGCCGGGCTTGCGCATGAGGTACTCGAGCAGGTCGAACTCGCGCAGGGTGAGCTTAAGCGGCTCGCCGGCAACGGTCACCTCGCGATGGCTGGGCGAGAGCACGATGTCGCCCACGCTGAGCACATCGCTCGCCTGCTTGACCATGCCGCCGCGACGCAGCAGTGCGCGGCAGCGGCTCGCAAGCTCCATGAGCGAAAACGGCTTAGTCAGGTAATCGTCGGCACCGCCATCGAGCGCCATCACCTTGTCGAGCTCGGTATCCTTGGCGGTAAGCATCATGATGGGCACCGTCGCCGTCAGGCGGTCGGCACGCAGGCGACGCATAATCGCCAAGCCATCGGTATCGGGCAGCATGATATCGAGCAGGACGGCATCGGGTACCCGTCGCGCCACGGCAGTCTTAAACTCACCGTCGCACGAAAAGCCCTCGGCCTCGATTCCCTGCTTGCGCAACGCATAGACCGTCAAATCCCTGATGTTGTCATCGTCCTCGACGTAATAGATCATGTTGAACCCCTTTGCGGCCGGCATGACCGCATCTTAACCCTAAAGGTACCTTCACTAGATGGTATCAGCCAAAACGCCCCGTCAAATAATCCGCCGTGCGCGGATCGGTCGGATTCTTGAAGAGTTGCGCGGTGGGCGCGTGCTCCACCAGCTCACCCAGCAAAAAGAATGCGACCGAATCGGAGATACGCGCCGCCTGCTGCATATTGTGCGTAACGACCACGAGCGTGCAGGTCTCTTTGAGCTCGCAGGCCAGCTGCTCCACCACCAGCGTCGACACAGGGTCGAGTGCCGAGGTCGGCTCGTCCATCAGCAGAATGTCGGGCTGCACGGCAAGTGCGCGGGCGATGCACAGACGCTGCTGCTGGCCGCCCGAAAGACCCAGACCCGACTCTTTGAGCTTGTCCTTGACCTCGTCCCACAGGGCGGCGCGTCGCAGGGAGTCTTCGACCAGCTCGTCGAGCACGACGCGATCGCGCACACCCATACCGCGCGGACCATACGCGACGTTGTCGTAGATGCTCATGGGAAACGGGTTGGGGCGCTGGAACACCATGCCCACGCGCTGGCGAAGGCGGCAGATGTCGTAGTCGCCCAGGATATCTTGACCATCGAGCGCAATCTTGCCCTCGATTCGGCAGTCCTTGATGCCGTCGTTCATGCGGTTAAAGCAGCGCAGCAACGTGGACTTTCCGCAGCCCGAAGGCCCGATGAACGAGGTAATCTGCTTGTCGCGGATCTTGATATTCACGTCCTTGAGCGCATGGTGGTCGCCATAGAACAGGTCGAGGCCCTCGACATCGATGCGCGTCGGCGAGGCGGCAAGATCCTCTGCCGTGGGGCGAGTCGCATCCCCAACCTCGCGCTCGTGCGCGGCCTCGGCCTGCGCTTTCATGAGTTCTTCAAGCTCCGTGGGCTCCACAGCCGCAGCAGCCGTCATACCGCATACCTCCACATCGATATCAATTCAGCAGTATCGATAGTAGGAATCGCGGCTCATATGCACGTGAGCGCATTGTCAAGTGTTTGTAAGGGCGCCTACGCTACGTGGCGGGCAACTCGATAGTAAAAACAGTATGCTCGGGCGTCGATTCGCATGCGATGGTACCGCCGTGCGCGCATACGATCTCCTTGGCGATGGCAAGCCCCAGTCCAGCGCCGCCGCGATTGGTCGCACGCGCCGCATCCAGGCGATAGAACTTCTCAAAGATCACCTTGAGCTTTGCCTCAGGGATGGGATCGCCCTGATTGATAAAGCGCACGCGCACGCCACCGTCGTCCCGGCGTCTGGCCTCGATCGTGATGGTCGAGCCCTCATAGCTATAGGCAATAGCGTTTTTCATGATGTTGTTGAACACGCGAGCCATCTTGTCGCCATCCACGAGCACCGTCAGGTCCTCGCGAATATCAACTTGGGCTTCCTTATGCTGCTCGTTGAGGATGGGATAGAACTCGTCAGCCACCTGAGCCAGCAGCAACCCCAGATCAACATAGCCACGCGTGAGCACGATATCGTGGAAGTCAAAGCGCGTGATATCGAAGAACTCTTCGATGAGCGCATCGAGCCGGTGCGCCTTGTCGAGAGCCACGCCCGTAAAGTGCACACGTTGCTCAACCGGCAGCTCAGGAGCCTCTTGCAACAGCGAAAGATAGCCCACCACACTGGCAAGCGGGGTGCGTAGGTCATGTGCCAAGTACGTGACCAGATCGTCCTTGCGATGCGACTCGTCACGCAGAGCTTGCTGCACCTTGCGCTCACGGTCACGCACGCGGTTAAGGGCGCCCTCGACCTCCAAGAAGTCACCGTCAATGTTGTCCCAGGTGTCGGGGTGATCGATCAGACGATCTTGAATACGAGCGGCCAGCACACAATCGGCATGCTGCTCGCCCTGTTCGTAGCCCTGATAGTACAGGGCGCGGCCACACAAGAACAGCACGCACGCGGCAAGCGCCAGCACAAAGCCAAGCATGTTGAATACAAAGCCGGCATCGAACAGCACCGGCCCTTCGATGCCGCCGAGCGCCATGGCGCCAATCGCCAACGTCATGGCCCACGCGGCGCCGCCAATCACCATGCAGCGGCGCACGATCTCAAATCGATCGATCAGCAAAAAGCCGACAAGCAGCACCGCCAAGATTCCGACGATGTTGTCGATGCCAATCAACAGCAGGCTCAGCAAAAAGAGCAGCACCGTTGCAAGCGCGCGGTTGTCGACGACCGACCTCACGTATTCAAAGAGCCGATCGGGCACCTCGAACGCTTGCCTATCGTCTTTTGTCATATCAAGGTCCTCACAAGCGAAAAGCGTTATTCGATGATGTAGCCGACGCCCCAGACGTTTTTGATAAAGCGTGGCTTTTGTGCGTCGTCGCCGATCTTTTCGCGCAAGTGGCGAATATGCACCATCACCGTATTGTTGGAGCCGGGCATAAAGTCCTCGTTCCACACCGCGCGGAACAGGTCCTCCACGGCCACCACGCTGCCGCGATGCTCGACCAGATACAGCAAGATTGAATACTCGGTGGGCGTGAGGCGAACCGGTGAACCGTCCACTGTCACGGAACGAGCATCGCGGTTGATCTCCAAGCCGTCGAGCTGAATGGTCGGCGACTCGGCCGCCTGTGCACGGCTACCGTAGCTGGTGTAGCGGCGAAGCTGAGCGTGCACGCGCGCGATGAGCTCCAGCGGACGGAACGGCTTAACCACGTAATCGTCCGCGCCAAGCGAAAGGCCCCCGATCTTGTCTTGCTGGGCATCGCGCGCCGTCAGCATGATCACGGGATAGGTATGGCTGGAACGGATCGTACGCAGCAGCTCAAACCCATCGATATCGGGCAGCATGACATCAAGCAGCGCCAGATCGAACTCCTGCTCCAAAATCGCCTTGGCAGCATCGGCCCCGCTATAGGCAATCTGGACATCAAAGCCCTCTTTTGTAAGGTAGATGCCAACCAAGTCGGCGATGGCCTTCTCGTCATCAACTACCAAAATGCGCTCGTTCATGCGTGCTCCTCTCGCGCTCCATTATGCCTGAGGCGACGCACGCCACACACAACAAGCGTGGGTGATTAAGTCGGCCTTAAGCACCCTTGTGCCCGTTCGGGTGCGGATGTGGGCCAAGCGCGCACGCGATGATCGCCGACGCCGGCAAACGATATACTCTAGTTTCAGAAGAGACCATCCCGTCGAAAGCGAAATCTGTGAAGTCCCTCACCTCTTTTGCAAAGCGCTCAGCCCAGCTTGCCGCCGGCTTTGTCTGCGCTATCGCCCTTGCCGCTGGCGCGCCCACCGTCGCCGGCGCCCAAGTGCTCACGACCGACAATGTTTGCGGCAAAACCGCCGATGCGCGCGGCATCTCGGCCGAAAACCTGCCCGATATCGATGCGACCAATGCCCTCGTCATGGGCAAAGACGGTACCGTCTACTATGCCCGCGGCGCCGATGAGCAGGTCAAGATTGCCTCGATCACCAAGGTCATGACCGCAATCCTAACCGTCGAGAATTGCAAGATGGACGAGAAGGTCACGGTGAGCAACGCCGCAGCCACCGTGGGTAATTCGACCGCCGGCTTGCTCGAAGGCGACGAGCTTACCGTGGAGCAGGCACTGCGCGGCCTGATGATTCCCTCGGGCAACGACGCCGCCATCGTGCTCGCCGAATATGTGGGCAAGAAAATCGACCCTAAGACCAAAGACGCCGAGGCCACATTTGTGAAGGCCATGAACGAGCGCGCTAAGAAGCTCGGCTGCACCGGTACGCTTTTTGAAAACCCGCATGGTCTGGACTTTGATGGGTGGGCTGGCGATATGCACTCAACCGCACACGACGTAGCGCTGATGATGCAGGAGGCCATGAAAAACGACACGATCCGCGAGGTCGTAGCGAGCGAGGATTCCTGGATCGAGGTCACGGGCGCCGACGGCACCGACCATTCGCATTCCATGGACACGCATAACTATTTGCTGGGCCAAGATGGCAACATCGGCGGCAAGACCGGCACCACCGACGATGCAGGCTATTGTTTTACGGGTGCCTACAACCGCGATGGCGACGAGATCTACACCGTTATTTTGAACTCCACCACCACCGACCAGCGCTTTACCGATACCGCAACCCTTGCCAACTGGTACTACGACCACAAGGTGACGGTCGCAATCGCCAACACGCAGGAAAAGACCGCCAACGGCAACCCGCTTATGGCGCGCATTAGTCAAACCGACTGGACGGATAAGACGATCGACGCCACGCTCGCCGATCCCACGGCGCAAGCGACCGTGTTTTCCCTTGCCGGCGAGGTGACCGAAAAGGTTAGCTACGACGATCTTTCGGGCACGGTGCATGTGGGCGACAAGGTGGGCAGCGTTACTCTCAAGCAGGACGGCACCAAAATCGCCGTTATGGACCTGGTTGCCGACGAGGAAGGCGCAGGGCCGAATCCCATTGAATGGATACTCGTGAAGCTCGACCGCCTGGGCCGCCGCATCGACAACCGCCCGCTCACAGCCGAGAGCGAGACCGTAGCCAAGGCGCCCGAGATGTAAGATCGAAGAACAATACACTCGCTGAAAGGAGGCGTCCAACGGGGCGCCTCATTTTTTGAGGGTTCGAATCCCCAGCCGCCATTCTTGATAATAAAAAAGGGCCCCAAATGGGACCCTTCTTTCAATTCATACTGGCGGAGAGCTGGGGATTCGAACCCCAGATGCCCTTTTGGGGCATACTCGCTTAGCAGGCGAGCACCTTCGGCCTCTCGGTCAGCTCTCCGTAACAGCCGTTCTATAGTAACCAAACAGCCAAGGATGGGCAAGAGGAAATTTTCTAATTGCCTAGCATCCTTTCCTCCTTGGAAGCTTCGCCTACCCCAGCGAGCGGTTGAGGGAGCCGAGCTCGTCGTTGCCCATGGTGCGCCACATTTGGAAGATGCAACCGCGTGCCAGGAAAAAGAAGCCGTTGTCGACCAGTTGAACAGCGGCATCTGCCAGCTGATTCGTCACGGCGGACACTGGCGGCAGCTCGAGTCCAGCCTTGCGGATGGTCTCGACCGCTTCCTCGAACGTCGGAGGCTCGCTGACGCCCATCTCGTTCATAAGGCCCTGCATTTCTTCCAGCGCGCTACTGCCCGACTCCTCGCCGCGCGGCACCAGACGGTAACAAGCCAGCGCCAGGTCGAGCTGATCGCAATTCCAATAGGCAAACGCCAAGCGATAGAACAGGTAGCCGATTGCAGAACGATCGCTGGCAATACGTAGGCCGTGGCGCGCCACCTCGATAATCTCGTCAAAGCGCTCCAGACGCGCAAGCACGTTGATGAGCGCAAAGTGCGATTGCATGGACGAGCGCGCCAGATCGTAAAGATGGCGCACCTCGGGCAGTGCTCGTTCAAAGTCCTCTTGCTCGGCGTAAAAGCTGCAGATCTCGTGCTGGGCAAAGTACAGCGCATCGGGCGCACGAAGGATTCGCACAGAGCGGTCTTCTTCCAACACCGGTAGCACCATGCGCACCAGCTGGTTATCGCAAAACTGCGTTTGAACCGGACCTGTCGCCAAAAGCTCGGCGACGGCGCACTTAGCCTCCAACTCCTCGACAAGACGAGAAAAGCCTTCAAAAGCACCTGTACGGTCGACTTTTGCCTGCTCGCGCAATTCAACAACACGGGCCACGTATGGGTCGTCGTCCTCTTCCATGACCTCCAACTCATCAGCCGTATCGGCAAGCAGCAGATCGCGCAGCGTCGGCGGCAGCGTGCGATGGTCATCACGCGGACGAGCATGAACCTCCGCAGGCTCAATCGTCTCCGGAGCGGTTGACTCATACGCCTCAAGTACACGCTTGCACGACATATCGTCCATGTCCATGCTCTCAAGATCCTTGGCGACAGGCACGCAATCGGCCAGATAGGCCGCACGCCCAAAGAAATACGTTGCAACAACGCGCTCGCCCTGCTCACTGTCGGGAGCAGCAATCTGCACATAGCAGCGCGTGATGCAGGTGCCCGCGGCAAAACACGCTGCCGCAAGCGTGAGTGCCACGCGCGCATCGTGCTCCGCGGCCCAGATCGCGCGCGTGTCCTCGTCCAGCTCGCGCCAGGCGTCATCCTGAGCGTCGTATTCACGTTGCGGCATGGCATCAACGACAGACTGCCCAAACCGAACGAGCATAATCCCCTCGGCAACGTTTACTCGATAGGTATAGTCGAGCCGCGTGACCACGTTGAGCACCTCAACGATTTGCGCAAAACGGGTGCGCACGTCCCACTCGCCGCCCGGCTGGCAAGCCACCGTACCCGGCTTGCCCCACGGGTTATCGCTCGAGGCCGTATCGAGCAGTCGGGGAACATCGTTGGTCGTCTTGGCGATATGCCACGCATCAAAGAGCGCGCAGCCCTCAAGACTCGGCGAGGATGCCGCAGGGACCAATCCGGCCCCGATGCGCTCAAGGATGCCGGAGAGGCGGTTGAGACGACACTCGATGGCAAGCAGCATGTCAATCTCGTCCTGATCCAGCAGGCTACGATCAAAATTAAGATAGAAAAGCTTTGAGCGATCAATGCGAGCCAGGCTCATTTCGGACTTGGCGGCAATGGTGCGCAGACGGGGCAAGTCGACCTCGCTCATAAGGGCGGCGGCATAACGCTCGATACCACTCGGATTCTCGGCATGGTCAACGCGGTAAAGCAGCGTCTCGATAGCGTCGGGGAGTGGTGACGTGTTAAAGCCCAAAAACACCTCGACCGGCTCGGGTAACTTTACGAGCTTGATCTTGTCGACAACGTTTTGCATGTCCGCATCGAGACCGTCGACGCCCGCCGTGTTCGCAATAGCGCTTTCGGAGTTGGCAAATATCACGTAGCGCAGGAACATCGATGCCATGAACTCGCCGTAAGGAAGGGAGCGGGCCGAATTCCATGTCTCGTAGTCGGACTGCTCGCGCATGGGGCCTTCGGGAGAGCCGGCAGTTTGCGCACACACGCGCATTGCGCCGTTGGCTTCCCTTACCATAATCTCACCAATACTGGAATCCGACTCGTCAAGGACCAGTTCCATGTCGGGATCGTTGGGCAGCGGAGCCTCGCTGACGGGGCGGTCCACCTTGTACACCTCACCCGAAACGCTTACGTAGCCCAAAAGCGACACATGACTTTTGCCAACGAATTCGACGACATAACAAGATTCATGCTGATCCTCGCCAAAGAGTTTCCAGACCACGCCATATGAGCGTCCCGCAGGCTGCTCGGGCATCGCCGGAAAGCGCTTCTTGGGATCGAGAAACCTGAGCTTGTATGTCGGACGCTCTGCCACGAAATATCACCCTGATCAGTCGTTGAGAGAAGGAGTGGTCGCGGATGGGCCGCGACACCTACTCGGAATCTTACACGAGTCGACAGGAAATCGTCCCTTTGGACGAAAGCACTCAAGCTGGCGCAAAAGAAAAGCCCCCGTTGCCGGGAGCTTTAATCTCAAATGGTGCGGCGTATAGGATTCGAACCTATGACGTTCTGATTCGTAGTCAGACCCTC
>UQPP01000002.1 GCA_900543025.1 uncultured Collinsella sp. | reverse complement strand
ATCCCGTGCCGGCTGGTGTGCGCGAGGCGGTCGACGCCGCCCTGGCTGCTACACCGCTCAACCGCTATCCCGATCCCATGTCCAACGATCTGCGCGACGAGCTTGCCGCTTGGCATGGTGTGGCGCGCGAGAATGTCTGCGTGGGTAACGGCGGTGACGAGCTGCTCTATAACTTCCTGTTGGCGTTTGGCGGCGCGGGACGGACCCTGCTCAACTGCCCGCCGTGCTTTAGCGAGTACGCGTTCTTTGCGTCGCTCTGCCAGACCGAGGTGCGCGACGTGTGGCGCGACCCTGCGACCTTTGAGCTCGATCAGACAGCCGTGCTTGCGGCGGCGCCCGAGTGCAACCTGGCAATCGTGACCTCGCCCAACAATCCCACGGGTGATGTGACGCCGCTCGACTTTGTCGCGGCCCTGTGCGATGCGTGCCCCGGCATGGTAATGGTCGACGAGGCCTACGTTGAGTTTGCCGACGATTTGTTTGGCGCGGCCACCACGGCGCAGGGGCTTATCGCCGAGCATCCCAACCTGGTGATTCTGCATACGTTGTCCAAGGCGTTTGGCGCTGCCGGTACGCGTCTGGGCTACGTGATCGCGGCGTCCGAGGTCATCGACGTGTTCGCGGCGATTCGCCAGATCTATTCGGTCAACGTGCTGAGCCAGGCGGCGGCGCTTGCCTGCGTGCGTGCCCGCGATGCGTACACGCCCGTGGTGGCACAGGTCGCATCCGAGCGCGAGCGCGAGCTGTGCGCCCTGCGCGCGATGGCTACCGAGGGCCTGCCCGTGGAGGCATGGCCGAGCGCGGCGAACTTTGTGCTCGTGCGTACGCCGCATGCCACGCGCGTGCGCGAGCGCCTACGCGACGAGTATTCGATTTTGGTGCGCGACTTTAGCTATGCGCCGGGGCTTTCGGACTGTCTGCGCATTACCGTGGGCACGCCGCAGGAAAACGATGAGGTACTGGCTGCGTTTGCCGTGCTGGTGAAGGAGGAGATCTAGATGGGCCGTTATGCCGAGGTGACCCGCAAGACGGGGGAGACCGACATTGTCGTCAAACTCGACCTGGATGGAACCGGTACGTGCGATATCTCGACCGGCGTGCCGTTTTTCGACCACATGCTCAACGCCTTTGGCCGCCATGGCCTGTTCGATTTGACGGTGCATGCGGTAGGCGATGTGGAAGTCGATGCGCATCATACCGTCGAGGACACGGGCATTGTGCTGGGCGAGGCGTTTTGCCGGGCGCTGGGCGACAAAGCGGGTATTACGCGCTTTGCCGATGCGGCGATCGCCATGGACGAGACGCTCGTGATGGCCGCCGTGGACATTTCGGGTCGCGGCCAGGCCTACTGCGAGCTGCCCGTGCCGACCGAGCGCGTGGGCAGCTTCGATACCGAGCTGGCTGTCGAGTTCTTCTATGCCTTTGCGCGCGATGCCAAACTTACGCTGCACGTGCGCGAGCTGGCGGGCAGCAATTCGCACCACATTATCGAGGCGGCCTTTAAGGCCGTGGGCCGCACGATGCGCCACGCCTGCGAGCTCGATCCCCGCGTGCAGGGCATCCCCAGCACCAAGGGCTCGCTGTAACCGTCACAAGGGTAAAACCACCACGAAGGTGCCTGTCCCCTTTGCGGTGGTTTTGGATGATGAGAAGTGGAGGGTCGCGTGGGCGAACCGAAGATTGTGGTGGTCGACTACCACAAGGGCAACTTGTCGAGCGTCGTGCGCGGGCTTGCGCGCGCCGGTGCCGCCGCCTGCACGTCGGACGATCCGGAGCAGATCCGCAACGCCGACGGCCTGGTCATCCCGGGCGTGGGCGCGTTCTATGACGCGATCGCCTTTATGCGCCAGAGCGGCGAGGCGGACGCGGTGCTCGATGCCATCGCCGTTGGAACTCCGCTGCTCGGCATCTGCCTGGGGCTTCAGCTATTTTTTGAGCGTGGCAACGAGGGCGTGCCTGCGGACAAGGGCGTGGTCGCCGACGGCAACGCCCCCGAGCGGGCTGACGGTCCCTGGGTCGATGGCCTGGGTATTATGTGCGGCTCGTGCACGCGCTTGGAGTCGAGTCGCCTGAAGGTGCCGCACGTGGGCTGGGACCAGGTGCACATGACGTCCGCCGGTGCGGCCGATCCGCTGCTTGCCGGTTTTGCCGAGGGCGCCAACATGTACTTCACCCACAGCTACGCGGTGGCCGACGACGTCGATGCCGCCGATGTGTTGGCGCGCACGCACTATACACGGAGTTTCCCGTGCATCGTGCGCCATGGCAACGTGTGGGGCTGCCAGTTCCATCCCGAGAAATCCTCCGCGCTGGGTCAGCGCATCCTTAAGAACTTCGTCAACATCATCGAGGAGGTCGGCCGATGATTCTGTTTCCCGCAATCGATCTGATCGGCGGCAAGGTTGTACGCCTGGAGCGCGGCGACCGCAGCCGCTGCAAGGTATATTCCGACGACCCTGTGGCTGTCGCCCGCTCGTTTGCTGAGCAGGGCGCTAGCTGGGTGCACGTCGTCGACCTGTCCGCTGCCTTTGGCGAGGACGAGGACACCTGCGCTGCCAACTCGGCGGCGATTAAGGCCATCTGCGGCGTCGACGGTCTGTCCGTGGACGTGGGCGGCGGCGTCCGCTCGCTCGCACGCATCGACGAGCTGGCCGGCTATGGTGCTCGCCGCATTGCGCTGGGCACCGTGCTGGTGACCGAGCCGGGTTTTGCCGAGGTGGCAGCCCAAGGCTTTGGCGAGCTGCTGGTCGCCGACATTGCCGCGCGCGACGGCCAGGTTAAGGTGAACGGCTGGCGCGACGGCGCGGGCGTGGCACTCGACGATGCCGTGGCGCAGCTTACCGAGCTGGGCTTTAAGCATCTGGTGTATACCGACATCGCGCGCGATGGCATGCAGACGGGCATCGATGTGGCGGCGTATCGCCATGTGGCCGAGGTCGCGGGCTTTCCCGTCGTGGCTTCGGGCGGTATCTCGACGCTCGACGACATCCGCGCACTGGCCGCGGTGGGTGAGGTCGCGATTGAAGGCGCCATTACCGGCCGTGCGCTCTACGAAGGCAACTTTACGCTGGCACAGGCGCTGGCCGCCGCCCGAGGGGAGGAGTAGCCCATGCTTACCAAGCGCGTGATTCCCTGCCTGGACGTCAAGGACGGCCGTGTGGTCAAGGGCGTCAACTTTGTGAGCTTACGCGATGCGGGCGATCCGGTGGAGCTGGCGTGTGCCTATGACCGCGAGGGTGCGGACGAGGTCGTCTTCCTGGACATTACCGCCACGAGCGACGACCGTGCGACGACTATCGAGATGGCGGCGCATGCGGCCGAGGAGCTCGCCATTCCCTATACCGTGGGCGGCGGCTTTCGCGACCTGGCGGGCATGCGCACCATGGTTGCCGCCGGTGCCGACAAGGTATCGCTCAACTCGGCGGCCGTGCGCGACCCGTCGCTGATCAGCCAGGCTGCCGCGGCGTTTGGTAGCCAGGCCGTGGTCGTGGCGATCGATGCCAAGCGCGTCGGTTTGCCCGGCGCATCCGGTGCCGACAAGTGGGAGGTCTTTACCGCGGGAGGCCGCAACGCCACGGGTATCGACGCGGTGGCGTGGGCCGAGGAGGCGGCTCGTCGCGGCGCCGGCGAGATCTTGTTGACCAGCATGGACCGCGACGGCACCAAGGCTGGCTTTGACCTGGCGCTCACCCGCGCTGTGGCGCGCGCGGTGCCGATTCCGGTGATTGCGAGCGGCGGCGTGGGCACGCTCGAGCATTTTGCCGAGGGCGTGATCGAGGGCGAGGCCGACGCCGTGCTGGCGGCGAGCGTCTTTCACTTTGGGACGTTCAGCATTCGCGAAGTCAAAGAGTATATGGCCTCTCAAGGTATTCCTGTGAGGCTGGACTTCTAATGCTGCGGCTTGCCCAGGCACCCGACCTTCCGGCTCCAACCCTCCTCGCGTACTTAAGTACGCGTCGTCGGGCTTGTCGCTCGGAATCTCGGGCACCTGGACAACCCTCGCCGACCGGCGATGTTTAAATTGGGGAATTGAAATGAGAGAAATTACTACTCCAGCGGATCTTAAATACGACGCCAAAGAATTGATTCCTTGTGTGGTTCAGCAGTATGACACCGGCGAGGTGCTTATGGTTGCTTGGATGAACGAGGAGTCGGTGGGGCTGACGCTCAAGACCGGTACCACGTGGTTTTGGAGCCGCAGCCGTCAGGAGCTCTGGAACAAGGGCGCGACGAGCGGCAATATGCAAGAGGTCAAGGAGCTCTGGGCCGACTGCGATAACGATACACTGCTGGTCAAGGTCGACTCGCCGGGTCCGGCCTGCCACACCGGCAACCGTACCTGCTTCTTTAAGCGCGTGGAAGGGGGTGTGCGATGAAAGTCGTGACGCCGTTCGAGGTCGCCGACTGCAACACCGAGCTCCTCCGCGCGGGCGTGCCATGCCGCGTGCACTTGACTGATGCCTGCGGGGCGCAGTCGCTTTGGCTCGAGGCCGAGAAGGAAAGGCTCGATGAGGCCCATGCCGTCATCGTCGAGTTCTTTGAGAAAAAGGGCGCAAAGCCTCGGTTCGATGAGACCGGTACCTACTTTACGCTGCAGTAACGAGAGGAAATAACCATGGGAGTCAGAACAGCTAGCGTGCAGCCGGGAAATATCGGCGAGACACTGACGGGGCTGGCCGAGGTGATTCATGGGCGTCGCGACGCATCGCCGCAGGAGAGCTATACCGCGCGTCTGTTGACCGACGTCGAGGATGAGCTGCTCAAGAAGCTTGCCGAGGAGGCGAGCGAGGTGATCATGGCCTGCAAGGATAACGACCACGACCACATTCGTTACGAGGCTGGCGACCTGATCTACCACTTGCTCGTGACGCTTGAGCGCTACGGCATCACCCTCGACGAGCTGGCCGGCGAACTCAACGCTCGCCGCCACTAGTCATTTAAGAACGTCCCCAGTGACTAGTCTTAGGCGAGGGGTGTGGGTTGCCATTCGCCGGTGGGGTGGGGGATATCGAAGGCCCGGTAGCCGCAGTCGTAGGCGTGGGCCTGAGCCTCGCGGATGTTCCAGCAGATGTCGCAGGCGCGGTGTGCGTCCGAGCCAAAAGTGATCGGCACCTCGGCGTGGGCAAAGCAGCGCAAAAGGCCGGTCGTGGGGTAGTAATCGTCGAGCCCCTTGCGCGGCGCGGCTGTCGAGACCTCAACGCGGCGGCCCGTGTCGTGGGCGCACTCGGCCATCTGCTGCCAGAACGGCGCGGGGTCAAAGTCGGGCGCAAAGCCTTCCTTCGAAAAGCGCATGACCAGGTCGGGGTGGGCCATCACATCAAAGTTGAGTGAGCTTTCGCAAGCACGGCACCAGTCGTCGACGTAGCGCTCCCACACGCCGAGCACGCCAAGGTTTTCCCAAACGTGCAGGTTGGTGTCGTCGTCGATCCAACCGCAGCGCGAATCGGGTGTATCGGGACGAGCGACGTTTTCCGTTCCCGCCGTGCCCGCGGCGCCGGCCATGATATCGCCTGGGTTGCCAATCCAATGCACGCTGCCCAAGCGCACTATGGCACCCGCGGACCAGCGCTCAACCAAAGGCTCGCAACCTTCGTACCAGTCGCATTCAAAGCCATAGATAAGCTCGAGCTCCGGCGTGATCTGCGCGGCGAGCTTGCGGGCGTCCTCAAAGGCCAGACGATGTGCCGTCAGGTCACCCTCGACAACCTGTACTTCGCAGTTGGCGTCCATGCTGACGGGCAGGGTGAGGTGATCGGTCGAGACCATGACGCGGCAACCGGCCGCAGCAGCGGCGCGAACGTTGTCCTCAAACGAGGCATGTCCGTCCGAAAACGAGGTGTGGGTGTGGCAATCGACCAGCGGGCATGCGGGCATGGCGACTCCTTTGCATTTGGCGAATCCGCTCCATTGTAATGTTGCAGCTCTCAACACGCCGCGCGCGCCGGAGCTCGAAATCGATTGGAAAGGCTGCGCGGCGCGGCCTCGCTTGCTCCAATACATGTACATCAGCCTCCAAAAGCTGCAAATAATGACATGTTTGGCCGGGGCGGTGGAGTGTCGGTTTCTTGTCGACAAGGAAAATCGCGCTCATCACGCGCCGTCACACTCGCGCAGCCTGCGATGTGCTAGCGTTTGGGTGAACAAAACGAGCCCGCGCGGAAAGGATCCAGACCGTATGCAATGCGATAGCACATCCCCGCTGTCTCGCGAGACTGATGCGCCCGAAACTATCGTCAAACTGGAGTGCGACATCGATGATGCGTCGCCCGAGGTGCTTGCCTACGCTGCCGATTGCCTGCGCGAGGCGGGTGCGCGCGAGGTGCACTGGCTGCCCCTCTACTGCAAAAAAGGCCGCCCCAGCTGGCAGCTACAGGTAATCTGTGCTCACGAGGATATCGAACGCCTGCAGACGATTATCTTTTTGGAAACCACGACCAACGGCATCCGTCGCCAGGTTATGGAGCGCGTTTGCCTGCCACGCCGCTTTGAGCAGGTGACGACGCCGTGGGGCGAGGTGTCCGTTAAAGTGGCAACCCTGCCCGACGGCAGCGAGCGCGCGGCTCCCGAGTACGAGGATTGCGCCCGTCTTGCCCGCGAACATGGCGTGCCGCTCCAACGCGTGATGCAGGCGGCTCAGAGCGCGGCGCTGCGATTCGAGTAACACGGCAGATGGGCTCCGCATCCGCCGGACCCCGTATTCAGCCCCCATCAACCCCATTCGAAAGGATCTCCCCATGAAATACCTCATCGCCTCCGACATCCACGGCTCGGCATACTGGGCCGAGCGCCTCTGCGCCGCCATCGAGTCCGAGCAGCCTGACCGCGTCGTGCTGCTGGGCGACCTGCTCTACCACGGTCCACGCAACGACCTGCCACGCGATTACGCTCCCAAGCGCGTTATCCCGCTGCTCAACGCCCTGGCCGACCGCATCATCGCGGTGCGCGGCAACTGCGACGCCGAGGTCGACCAGATGGTGCTCGACTTCCCCGTCATGGCCGACTACGCCACGCTGTTCGACGAGACCGGCCGCGAGCTGTTCCTGACGCACGGCCATGTCTTTGGCGCCGGCATGCACAACAGCGTCGACCACGCGCCCGCGTTGCCCGAGGGCTCCGCGCTCGTCTACGGCCACACGCACATCAAGGTCAACGAGGAAAGCGCCGCGCACCCGGGCCTGTGGCTCTTCAACCCCGGCAGCGTGAGCATCCCCAAGGACGGCACGCACAGCTACGGCATCTACGAGGGCGGAGCGTTCCGCCACGTGATCCTGGAGGAGGACTAACCATGGCGCAGCATATGGCTCAGCAAAATGCCGAGGGTTCGCGTGACCTGTCCACGCTGATAGACGCGTCGGCCGAGCTGCAGCATCTGGTGCAGACCATCTGGCGTCTGCGTCAGCCCGATGGCTGCCCGTGGGACCGCGAGCAGACGCACCGCAGCATTGGCAAGAACATGATCGAGGAAGCCTACGAGGCGCTTGATTGCATCGAGACCGATGATGCGGCGCACCTGCGCGAGGAGCTGGGCGACGTGCTCATGCAGGTAGTGTTGCATGCGCAGATCGCGGCGGACGCCGGCGAGTTTACGCTGGCCGACGTGGCGCGCGATATCGACGCCAAGCTCATTCGCCGTCATCCGCACGTGTTTGGTGATGCGGATGCCGACAACTCCGACGAGGTGCTCAAGATTTGGGACGAGGTCAAGCTTGCCGAGAAGGCCGCCAAAGACCAGGCCGTGGCGGCAGGCGAGGCCGCGCCCGAGGGTCTGCTCGACGGCGTGCCTACGCACCTGCCGGCGCTGATGCAGGCTCAGAAGGTGTCGCGCAAGGCGGCTGCCGTGGGCTTTGAGTGGGAGACGGTCCAGGACGTGTGGGACGAGGTCGCCGAGGAGCGTGCCGAGTTTGAGGCCGAGGCTCCCGGCTCGCCCGAGCGCGAAATGGAGTTTGGCGACCTGCTCTTTGCCTTGGTCAACGTCGCGCGCAAGGAGGGCATTGACGCCGAGCGCGCCCTTCGTGCCAGCACGGCAAAGTTCCGCCGTCGCTGGGCCGCGATGGAGCAGATGGCGGCCGATGCTCACGTGGATCTTGCCGAGCTTTCGACCCACGGCCTCAACGACCTGTGGGATGCCGCAAAGGCGGAGGAGTAAGACTGCGGGAACGACGGGCTGACACGCCTCATCGTTCCCGCTAAATTTTTCGAAAATCAAGTGTATCCCTCGGCTAACTTAGGGCATAATGCAAAAAGTGCGACATGGCTAACTTACGGAGGCGCACCGACGGTGCACGGTCAGCCGGTCGCTTGCATCCACTACGTTTCCAAGTGAGAGGGAGACAACATGAGCGATATTTTGGACGTCTACGGTCGCGAGGTGCTCGACAGCCGCGGCAATCCCACCGTCGAGGTCGAGGTCGTGCTCGAGGACGGCAGCTTTGGCCGCGCGATGGTGCCTTCGGGTGCTTCGACCGGCGCCTTTGAGGCCTGCGAGCTGCGCGATGGCGACAAGGGCCGCTACCTGGGCAAGGGCGTTTCGCAGGCCGTCGAGCACGTCAACAACGAGTGCGCTAACGCCGTCGTGGGCCTCGACGCTTTCGATCAGCGCGCCGTCGATGCCGCGCTGATTGCCGCGGACGGTACCCCCAACAAGACCAAGCTCGGTGCCAACGCCATCCTGGGCGTGTCGCTGGCCGTCG
Source organism: uncultured Collinsella sp. (assembly GCA_900543025.1). Lineage (GTDB taxonomy): Bacteria > Actinomycetota > Coriobacteriia > Coriobacteriales > Coriobacteriaceae > Collinsella. The sequence goes on along the minus strand of UQPP01000002.1, from coordinate 108,275 downwards.
CCCGCGCCGCTGCCGAGTCGGCGGGCCTGTCGCTGTACCAGTATCTGGGCGGCGTCAATGCCCACCTGCTGCCCACGCCCATGATGAACATCCTCAACGGCGGTGTGCATGCCGACAATAACGTCGACTTCCAGGAGTTCATGATCATGCCGGTGGGCGCTCCGAGCTTTGCCGAGGGCCTGCGTTGGTGCGCCGAGGTCTACCACACCCTCAAGGGCGTGCTGCACGAGGCCGGCCTGGGAGGCGGCGTGGGCGACGAGGGTGGCTTTGCCCCCAACCTTAAGACCAATGCCGAGCCGTTCGAGTACATCACCAAGGCCGTGGAGAAGGCCGGCTTTAAGCCCGGCGTCGACTTCATGTACGCCATGGACCCGGCCTCGACCGAGTTCTACAACGCCGAGACCGGCATGTACGAGCTCAAGGGCGAGGGCGTGGAGTACACGAGCGCCCAGATGGTTGATTACTGGGAGAAGCTCGTCGACACCTATCCCATCATCTCCATCGAGGACGGCATGGCCGAGGAGGACTGGGACGGCTGGGTCGAGCTTACCCGCCGCATTGGCAATAAGGTGCAGCTGGTGGGCGACGACCTGTTCGTCACCAACACCGAGCGCCTCAAGAAGGGCATCGAGCTGGGTGCCGCCAACGCGATCCTGGTCAAGGTCAACCAGATCGGCACGCTCACCGAGTCGCTCGAGGCCATCGAGACCGCCAAGGAGGCCGGTTACGCTTGCATCGTGAGCCACCGCTCCGGCGAGACCGAGGACTCCACGATTGCCGACCTGGTCGTGGGCGTCAACGCCGGCCAGATCAAGTCGGGCGCCCCGTGCCGCAGCGACCGTATCGCCAAGTACAACCAGCTCATCCGCATCGAGGACGAGCTTGAGGGTAGCGCGCGCTACGCCGGCAAGTCTGCGTTCTACAACATTCGCTAGGCAGCGGCGTGTGCGGGGGCGGGGCTGACTCGGATTCGCCTCGCTTCCGCCGGGCACTGTTGAGCACCATTGGGCGCTGGGCCATACGGCTCAGCGCCTTTTTTATGTCGAGCAAAGGCTGGCGAAAGCGGTGCGGGCGCTCGTGCTATAACTAAAAGACTTAGCGCAAACAAACCTCAACCGCACAAGGCGCACATGGATCAGATTTACGACAACAGGTATTATTCCGCCGGTTCGCGCGAGCCGTCGCCTCGCCGCGCACCTACCGTGCAGCTCGGCGGGTCCGACTACGCCGGTGTCGATCGCCGCGCACAGCGTCCGGCAAGTGCCTCACATCCCCGTGCTCAAATGAATACGTCGACGGGTCGCCCGCCACGCTCGGCGCCCCCGACGCATGCTTCGCGTACGCAGCACCCCTCGGCTCAAACGCACGAAAAGTCGACCAGGCCCTCGAGCCGTCTTTCGGGCTCGGACTTCATGCACTACGCCAACGACAATGCGGTGGTCAAGGCGATCTACGACTTTACCCATGGACCCCAGCGCGGGCTGTTTATTGGCATTGTCGTCGTCCTGGTGCTCGTGAGCCTGTACTTTCCCGTGCGCGACCTCTACGTTGCCAAACGCTCGAACGATATCTTGGCCAAGCAGGTCGAGATTCGCCAGCAGTACAACGACGAGCTGCAGAAAAGCGTCGACAAGCTGCTCTCGGAGGAGGGTATCAAGGACGCGGCATCCGAGGACTTGGGCCTGGTGATGCCCGGCGAGAAGAGAATTGAAGTGCAGGGCCTGGACGACGATTCGGATTCGTCTTCGAGCAAGAAGTCGTCGAACGCCAAGAAGGCCAGCGAAGTTGCCAAGGAAATCGAAGACGTCGGTAAGGACGCGCCGTGGTACATCCAGGCGCTCGACATGCTGTTTGGGTTTAACGGTGTCGAGGGCCAGACGGTCGTGTCCAACGGCAAATAGCGCCCGGAGGGGAGCCTGCAATGGCAGATTGCAAACGCTATAAGGTAGCCGCGATCGACCTGGGAACAGTGTCGTCGCGACTGGTGTTAGCGCAGGTCGAGGCCGGGGCGATCGTGGAATCGTCCAAGCATACCGAGATCACCGACTTGGGCGAGGGCGTGGACGCGACGGGCCGCTTTTGCGAGGCGGCCGTCGAGCGTGTGCTCGCCGCGTGTCGCATGTTTGTGGACGAGGCGCATGCCTTTGGGGCCGTGTGCATCTGCACCACGTGCACGAGTGCCGCGCGCGATGCGTCCAATGCCGCCCTGCTGCTGGACGGCCTGCGCGAGCTGGGGCTCGAACCGCAGGTGATTCCGGGCGAGGTCGAGGCACGCCTGACGTTTTTTGGCGTGGCGCACGACTTTGCCGGCGAGCGCATTATTGTTGCCGATTCGGGTGGCGGATCCACGGAGCTCGCGACGGGCGTCTATGCACCGGAGCGCGGCATCTTTGCTCTGGAGGGAACGCGCTCGCTGGACATCGGTTGCCGTCGCGTCACGGAGCGGTTTTTCTCGGCGCTGCCGCCGTCGACGAGCAAGCTTGCGGCTGCTGCCGACTGGGCAAACGAGCAGTTTGCGGGCTATTTTGAGAGCCTGCCTGTCGACTTTGAGCGCGCCGAGCGCCTGGTGGCGGTGGGTGGTACCGTCACCACACTCGTGGCACTCGTTCACGAACTGGAGCCGTATGATTCGAGCTTTGTGCACCTGCGCGAGCTTTCGCTGGAGCAGGTTTCGGCCGCTATCGAGCGCATGTCCGCGCTGGATGTTGCGGGTATCGCCGCGTTGCCGGGCGTGCAACCCAAGCGCGCGGGCGTGATTTTGGCTGGTGCCGTTGTGATTCGCGAGCTCATGCGAGCCGGCGGCTACGACACGCTCACCGTAAGCGAGAACAGCCTGCTTGCCGGCATGGCCGCCACCATCAACGAGGTTCTCGACGGCGCGACCCCCACCATCGCCTGGACTCCCGGCCTCAGCACCCTCTAAATAAGCTGCGGTGAAATAGTTCCTAAATAAGCTGGTAAACGGTATAAACAGGATCTATTCCACCGCAGCTTAGAGCCCCACCGGCGTCCAAAAGAAACGGGCCCGCATCCCTTGGGGACACGGGCCCGAAAGCTCCATATGGTAGGGGCGGTGGGACGTCCGCGTATTTGCTGCGCAAATCCGCACCGGCTTCGGTCGCCTGCCGGTGCCCTCGCCGGCTCGCTGCGGACGCTGCGCGTCCGCTTGACGCTCGCCCCCTCGCGGGTTCGAGTCCCACCGGCGTCCAAATAAAACGGGCCCGCATCCCTGGGGGACACGGGCCCGAAAGCTCCATATGGTAGGGGCGGTGGGACTCGAACCCACAATCCTTGCGGCGAGAGATTTTAAGTCTCCTGCGTATGCCAATTCCGCCACGCCCCCGTGAGACTAGAAGTCTAGCACAAGCCGTCCGTTACGCGTTGACGGCCATCGAGTGTTGGCCCGACTTCTCCAGGAACTCCTGGAACTTGGCTTCGTCACCCTTGTTTTGGTACTGCAGGGCCAGCAGGTATTCCAGGCGGCAGCTCTTGACCTTGTCGTCACCGGCCTCCTTGAGCATGCGCTCCAGCTCGGGAATATCGTTGTGGCGCTTGAGGATCATCGTGTCGTACATCAGCTGGCACTCGTGTGCGACTGCCTCGGCCTGACCGCCCTCAAAGCCCTTGATCTCGTGCAGCAGCTCCTTGGACTTTTTGCGGTCCTCCTGGCCAACGTAGTAGTTAAAGGCCTTAATGACCAGGTCGACACGCTGCATCTTGGGCAGGTTGAGTCCCAGCAGCAGGTCGAACATCTCGTCGGCGCGCTTATGGTCCTCGCGCAGCAGATAGGAGTTCAGGCGCAGGTAGTCGCGGTTGTAGCGCGGGTACAGCATGCTGGTGAGTTTGCCGTCGAGCAAACGATCGAACTCGTCCCACTGCTTGGCGGCCATGAGCTGCTGCAGGCGTTTAAACGTGGTGCGTTTTTTGACGCTAAAGAACACCGACACGGCGATGCAGATGATAACGACGGCGGTCCAGAGTGTGCGAGAATCGGGCATATTAGGGTCCTTAGTCGCTCATAAAGCGAGCGGTATGACAACATGTACTAGATGTATTATACGCAGCGCGAAAGCAAACTGGCATAAAAGCTCATCGAGGCCGAGTGCCATCGCTCGCTGCGGTACACTTACCTAAAGTAAACCATGAAGGGAGACATTACCTATGAAGAAGATCGTTTTGGCTTGCGGTGCTGGCGCTGCTACTTCCACGCTCGTTGCCCAGAAGGTCGCCACCCTGCTCGACGCCAACGGTTACGCCGGCAAGTATGAGATTGTGCAGTGCGCCATCTCCGAGGCCAAGGACTACTGCGACGAGGGCGCCGACCTGCTGATCGCCACCACCGTTGCCCCCGAGGGCCTCACCTGCCCGTACGTGAGTGGCGTGCCCTTCATGACCGGCATGAACCGCGTCGCTGCTGAGAAGGCCGTTCTCGACGTCATGGCTCAGTAGGCGCTGACTGTATGAGTGAGCAGAACGCCAATCCGGTCGAGCTCTTTGACATGCGCGTTGCCCATGTGGGCATTAACGCTGCCGACCCGGCAGACGCCTTGGAGATCGCGGAGCTGTTCTCGACGATGATGGGCCTGCCCGTTATCGAGACCCCCGTTTCGTACTTTAACGATTCGCTGGTCGAGATCATGAAGCAGAACGGTCGTGGCGCCAAGGGCCACATTGGCTTTGCCGTCAACGACATCGATGCGGCCGAGAAGTGGTTTGCCGAGCGCGGGCTCGAGGTTAACGAGGAGTCGCGCGTGCTGCTGCCCGACGGCGGCACCAAGCTCGTGTACTTTAAGCGCGAGTTCGCCGGCTTCGCCGTGCACCTGTGCCGCGAGTAGCGCACAAGCTGCCATAGCTAGCAAAAAGGGATGGGGCCTCGTGGCCCTATCCCTTTTTTATGCCGAGGGCTTGCCGCCGCGCGGGTGCCCCTACCGTGGCAGGCGAATCGTAAAGCGGCTGCCGACACCCTCGACCGAGGTCACGCCAATGACACCGCCATGGCTATCGACGATCCACTTGGCAATGGCAAGCCCCAGACCCGAGCCCTGCGCGCCGGCATCGCGCGCGTTGTCGGCGCGGTAGAACCGCTCGAACGCGTGGGCTGCGGATTCCTGGTTCATGCCGATGCCCTCGTCCTCAACGTTTATGTCGATCGTGCCCGCGCCCGCATCCGGCGCCACGCCAAACGTGATGGGCGTGCCCGCCTCCGAATACTTGGCGGCATTCTGCACGATTACGCGCAGGGCCTGCTTCACGAGCGCCACGTCGACGGGCGCGTCGCAGCGCGGGTCGCTGACAAGCGCAGCGTCAAAGGCCAGTCGATACGTGTGCTCGGTATCGATCATCTGCGATTCCTCGCATACCTCGCCGACCAGTGCAGCCAGGTTAGTATTCGCGCGCCGCAGCACGGTGCGGCCGGCATCGCCGCGTGCCAAAAACAGCAGCTGCTCCACGAGCTCCTGCATGTGCTCGCTTTCGGCCTTGAGGGACGCGATGGATTCCGCCAGCACGTCCGGGTCGTCTTTGCCCCAGCGGTCGAGCATGTTTACGTAGCCCTGAATCACCGCAATGGGCGTGCGCAGCTCGTGGCTTGCATCGTTGACAAAGCGCATCTGCTGCAGCTTGGCCTCTTGCATCTGGCGCAGCAGGCGGTTGAGCGCGACCTCGATGCTTGCCAGGTCGGCGTCGCCGGTGGTGACGCTCGGCGAGTCGACGCTTGCGCGCTCGATGGCCTGCTCCAGCGTTTCCATCTTGCCGCCGGAGAGCTGCATACGGCCGAGCTCGTCCACGCGCAAGGCCAGGTCGTTGAGCGGCGCCATGGTGCGGCGCACGCGCCTCGCGCCGCCGAGCATGTTGAGCACGCTGATGACCTGCCAACCCACAACGACAAGGTAGAGAGGCCATAGCGTGACGAGGTCCTGCGCGAGGGGGAAGGTCTTGCTGGTGCGCGCAAGCTCGACGGTGTAGGTGAGCGTTGTCAGGTCCCAGCCGCGCGCGGGCGTCAGCGACATGCCGTGAACGGTGGCGCCGGGAATCCAGCCTGCGGTAAACGCGCTGTCGGGCAGCGTCTGGTTGTATCCATAGACGAGGATCGCCGCCGCAATCACCACCAGCAACAGATCGAGCCAGACGTAGCTCACCAAGCGGCGCCACATGTAGCTCCAGTTGATGGCGCGGGCGATGGAGGTGACGCGCTTGGTCTCGGCGTTACGCGCGACAGACATAGCCCACCCCGCGCACAGTTTGGATGATGCGGGCACCGCCGGCGTCTTCGATCTTGGCGCGCAGGTGCGCGATGTGTACGTCGACGTTGTTGGTGTCTCCTACGTATTCGTAGCCCAGTGCCTCGTGCGCGATGCGCTCGCGCGTGAGCACGGTGCCGGCATGTGCCATAAGCAGGGCGAGGACGTCGAACTCGCGGGCCGTGAGCGCGATGGGCGAGCCGCCGACCGTGACTTCGCGGCGGTCGGGGTCGAGCGCAACCGAGCCCACGGTGAGCGTGGCAGGGGAGGGTGAAGCGGAGGCCTGGGTCGAGTTGCTGGCCGGGGGAATCGCAACGGCGCTCTCGCCCGCGCCGCCCGCCATACCCGCCCTGACGCCGGCGCCGCCAACGCCCGAAGCCGTCCGCACGGCCTCCGAGCGCTTCAGCGCCACACGGATCCGTGCGAACAACTCCTCAATCGCAAACGGCTTGGTCAGGTAATCGTCAGCGCCGGCATCGAGCCCGGCCACCTTGTCCATCACAGCATCGCGCGCGGTGACCATGATCACCGGCACGTCCTTGTGCTTGCGGACACGCCGCAGGACCTCCATGCCGTTGAGCTGCGGCAACAGCACATCGAGCAGAATCAGATCGTAGTCGCGCTCCAGCGCCAGGTCAACGGCGGTGCGGCCATCGGCGGCGTGCTCCACCTGGTAGCCCTCGTGCTCCAGTTCGAGCGTCACAAAGCGGGCGATTTTCTCCTCGTCCTCTACGATAAGGATCCGTGCCATGCGTGCCCCCGTCTGCGATTACTTGTCGTCGTTCAGATTTTGCTTGATGCCGTCCGCGGCATCGGCGGCGTGATCCATCAGGTTGTTGATGCTGCCGGGCACGTCGCCGTCGCTGTCGATACGGTAGCGCATGCCAAAGAACAGACCAATCAGCATCAGCCATATCGTGGCGCCCCAGGCAAACAGGGCGACGATGGGAATCAGGATGGGGATGTTGAGGATGATCGCATCGCGGCGCGTGGCGATAAACTTGGTGTCCAGGCTCAGGCGGAAGAGCTTTTTGAGGTACTCCCACACGCTGTCCATCTTCTTGGAGAAGTCGGTCTTTTCGCTCGACTTTTCGTAGGCGGCCTGTGCGGCGACCATCTCGGCCGAGGGCTCATCGGCCGGCGCGGACTCGGTGGCGGCGTGCGCCGACGTGGTCTGGGTCTTGCCCTGCGACTCGAGCCAAATGATGGCGTCCAGAACGTTGCCGTCGGCGGCGTCGAGCGCGGCCTTGGCATCGGTATAGCTCACGTTGCACTTGGTGCGGATGGTTTCAACTTTTTCGAGGTCGTCCATGACCTGTCCTTTCGTTCGATGGGCGCGACGCCGGGCTATCTGCCCGGGCGCGAGCGTTGCGTTCGGCGGCCTGCGTTGCGCGGTGCCGCCCCGCCCTTGGTCGAACTCTATAGTGCAGGTTATAGATTAAGCGATTCTTGAGCCAAGATTAATAGTGGATGAGTTTTTGGGTGGCAGTGGGGAAGGAAGAGGTGTCCTTCTGGGTAGCTAGCAGCGAGGTCTAATACTTTTCCGAGAAGTGAACGAGCTAAAACGGACCCCCGAAGCATCGACACTTTAAGGACATCGTTTCCTGCGGTTTCGATACTGGAATCCTGCGATCTTGCCGACGAAAAATGTGGATGCTTCAGGGGTCCAAAAACAGACGTTCACTTCGCGGAAAAGTATTAGACCTCGATAGCGGGGGATGGGGTGCCGGTGCAAAACAGCGTTATGGGTTGGTCGAGCAGGTGGTTTTGAGGCGACTGGGACATGGCGGGCGGTCGATCACCTATACTGGTTGGGCTCAACTGGAGAGGTGATAACTAGTTATGAAATTAATCAATGTTGCAGCAGCGGTTATTCAGAAGGACGGAAAAATCCTGAGCTGTCAGCGCGGCTATGGCGAGTTTAAAGACGGCTGGGAATTTCCGGGCGGCAAGCTCGAGCCGGGCGAGACCGGCGAGCAGGCAATCGTGCGCGAGATTCAAGAAGAGCTCGAGGTCACGATCGGTAACCTCGACTATCTTTGCACGGTCGAACACGATTATGAGACGTTCCACCTGTCGATGCAGTGCTACCTGGCTAACATCCTTTCGGGGGAGTTCAAAGAGCACGCTCATGAGGATATGAAATGGCTTGATACCAATAACCTGTGGGATGTCGATTGGCTTCCGGCGGACGTTAAGGTTGTCGATGAGCTCGAAAAGAAGCTCGGGCTTAAGTAGACAGAAGGAGCGGGTGCCATATGGCGACTCGCTCCTTTTTTGTTATTACTCGACCTCGCTCAAATCGCTGAGCATAAACTCGTAAATGTCCTGCCTCACGGGCGCATTGAGCTCATATTCGATTTCGACGGCGTTGTCGCCGCTCTTAATTTTAATGGCTTCGAACTTGCCGGTCGGATGCATTTCGCCTAAGAAATAGAACTCCTTACCACCCTTATCGTCCTTGTTCTTACGCATAAACAAATACGTCTTCAGACTGTTTCCTGGCCATGCCCGCAGACGCTGAATCTCGGGAGAGTTAAGCGTACGGTTGCCCTTCGAGATTGCGATGAGCTTACTCGGCGAAACAAAGCGGTCTTCATACTGAATTGACTCACTAATGTCGGGTGCCTTGTCATAGTTAATAAATACGGGGAATGTATTGGTCTTCTCGTCGTAGAAATAGCCGCCAAGATTTTGGCCGTTGATGTTCTTTTCCCAGTTCATCAAGCGGCAAACCTCTTCGTACGTGTACTTGGCGTTGAGAACGAAATTTGTGTTTTCGTACGTCTCGGCATAGTCGAGTCGGTTGCGCGCAATGCCAAAATCCAGCACCTCGAGAATCTGACGCTTGAACTCTGCGTTGCGCAGGGCGGTCGCAAACACTTCGGTCAGACGAGGTCCGGTTCCATCGTCAATAAGTAGGGAAACGAAATCCTTAGGAGTGGCAAAGTCGCCCTTAAGGACTGCGATTGCCGACCTAACGGCGCTGTCCTTAAGCTGTGCGCGGTAGTTCCTAAGCGCAGCCTCGCGCATATGCCGGTAGCCCTCGTGTCCGGCTTCGACGAGCGTTTGAAGCAAATAGAGGTCTTCGAATCGCTTGCCCGCGGCAAGTTTTTGAGAAATAAATTTGAGAATCTTGGTTTGATCAGAGGAAAATTGAACCGTATAGTCCGGCTCGTATTTGGAAAGAAATGCGTGGTAGGACCCCAGGCGACTATTCTTGAAGATGAGCAGCGGATCGATGGAGCCGTTACGATCAAATTCGAGCAGCGAGGGGATCTTGCCGAGTTTTTGGCGCAAGTCGAGATATTCGTTTTTCAAAAACCTGACGGAGGTGAAATCGCCGCCGTCGATGGCCTTGTAAATGCGTGCCTCGGAAATGCGATCGAAGCTTACGGTCGAGCATCCGGGGATCGCCGAATCGCCCTCTTGGACAAGACGGCGCAGGCGGTCTTTGCTATACGTCTTGTCACCCGAAAGCGCGATGGGCACCAAGAAGTTGCTCTGGTAGTTGCCAATAAAGTCGAGCACCAGTGCGTATTCCTTGCCATCATTCAGGCGCAAACCTCGTCCGAGCTGTTGAATAAAGATGATTGCGGAGTCGGTGCGTCGAAGCATGATGATCTGATTGAGCGAGGGGATGTCGACGCCTTCGTTCATGATATCGACCGAGAAAATGTACTCGAGCTCGCCGGCTTCAAGTCGGCTGACCGCGGCATCGCGGACCTCATCGGAATCTTGACCGCTAATTGCAGCCGTTCGATATCCGAGAGCGCTGAATTTGCGCGACAGTTCTTCGGCCTCGGCGTTTCGATTGCAGAAAATTAAGCCCCTGCGGTTGCTTTTGGTGACGCTATACTCTTCGATTTTCTCGGTGATGTGACGCACGCGCTCATCGGACGTCAAGCGCCCGAACAGGGCGGTATCTTCGATTGTCTCATCGTCAATCTCAAGATCGTGAATGCCAAAATAATGGAAGGGGGCTAGCATCTCCTCGGCCAAAGCGTCCTGCAGCGTGATCTGGAACGCGATGACGTGATTGAAAAGGGCAAAGACGTCATAGCCGTCGGTGCGATTGGGTGTAGCGGTCATGCCCAGATAAAACCGAGGCGTAAAGTGCGACATGATGGATTGGTAACCCTGGGATCCCGTGCGGTGGGCCTCGTCGATGACGATGTAGTCGAACTCATCGGGACGGAAATCGCTCAGATGTTTGGCGACCGAAGAACACATGGCAAACACGCAGGTAGCATTGCTTATATTCTTGCCAGTTTGATAGGTGTCGAACGTATAGTTACTACCTAAGAGGCGTTCGTAGCTTGCACGGGAGGCGTCGATAATGCGCCGGCGGTGCGCAAGAAAGAGGACGCGCCGGGGTTTAGTTGCGAGCACGTCGAACGCCGAAAGGAAGGTCTTGCCGGTGCCGGTTGCCGAGACCAACAGGGCGCGGGTCTCGCCCTTGCGGTGGATTACACCGAGCGCCTCAAGGGCGCGCTGCTGCATTTTATTGGGCTTGATTTCTTCGAGGTCGTTCGTGGTTGGGCTAACGGCCGCCTGGAACGTCGGTTTCGATTTGGGCTTTGACGGACGTGCCGATCGATATGCGGCATAGTTCTCAATCCAGTCTTGGGAAAGCAAAACGGTTGAGGTGTCGTTCCACAACGAATTGAACTCGCCCCTCAGTTCGCCGAGTAGGCGGCTGTTCTCGACAGTCTGGTACAGCACGTTCCATTCTTTATTACAGGTGAGGGCGGTCTGCGTCATGTTCGAGCTGCCGACGATGACCGTGCTGGTTTCGCCCTTATCAAAAATGTATCCCTTGGCATGCAAATTACCCTGGAATACGCGAACTTCCATGTTGTCGTATTCCAGGAGCTTGCGAAAGACATCGGGTGAGTTGAAGTTGAGATAGGTGGACGTGAGCAGCCTGCCCTCAATGCCACGCTGTTTGAGCTCCTGGAACGCCTCGACCAGGATTTGAAGGCCGCCGTCTGCAACAAACGCTACGCAAAAGTCAAAGGAGCTGCAGACTGAGAGCTGCTCCTTGATAACGGATAGTAGTGTTCCGCCTGTCGCCTTCGAGTTGGCAATGAGCTTGGGTGAATTGTTCTCGCGTGCAAGCGAGTCGAATTCAATATCAATCTGGTGTTGCGTAGCCATCCCGGCCAAACCTTTCGAAAGACTATGTTGGCGCCAGGATAGCAGATCGATCGTTCGTGTTTTGGGCGTATGTGATTTTTAGACTATCGGCCACTCAAGTTTGTGGCTGCGGCCTTGGCGTCGTGTCTTGCTGGGCTTCTCTCTGTCTATGTGTATGTGTTTTTGCCTTATAGGCTGCTGGGAGAAGTTCTGCCTCCAAGATTCCGTGCATGCCATGGTTCCGTGTCTGCCATGTGGCAAGCTGCTTGTCATGGCCTCGCCGGAATCCGACTGCAAATGGCCACGGACGGATATGCAGGTTCTGGTCGCTACATGACAAAAACTTGCAGAATTCGCAAGTTTTTGTCATGCTCTAAGAAAAACTTGCAGATTGGGGCGAGCGATGAGCAACCGGATGGTTCCCAGAAATCGATATCTCGAGAAGTTAATCGCCTTCAGTGACACGGATGTCATCAAGGTCGTAACGGGTATGCGCCGTTGTGGCAAATCGACGCTTCTGGACATGATGCGCAAACATCTGGAGGATAACGGCGTTCCATCCGAATGTCTTTTGACCTTTAAGATGGAGTCATTTGAGCTGGAGGGCGTGCGTGATTGGCGAGAGCTTTACCGCCACGTGGACGGCCTAATGCCTGCGGGCAAGAGGTGCTATCTCTTCTTCGACGAGCTTCAGGAGGTTGCCGGATGGGAGAAGACGATTAACGCACTTCGTGTCGACCGGGACTGCGATATATATGTTACGGGTTCGAATGCTTTTCTCCTCTCGTCAGAGATTGCGACCTTAATCTCGGGCAGGTATGTCGAGATTCGGATGCATCCGCTCGCTTTTTCGGAATATGTCGACTTTCTTGGTCCGACTGACGTCACGAATAGGCTTGCTGTTTTTGGCCGGGAGGATATTGTTGCACTCGACGATCTTCTTGACCGCTATCTGACGTTTGGAGGCCTGCCGTTCCTCGCTGCTTCAAAGCTGCCGGAGCAGGAAATGAAGGACTATATCTGGAGCACATACCAGACAATCGTCGGGCGCGACATTTTGGCTCGCGAAGCCCGTCGGGGCAGACGGTCGGTGACGAGCAGGAGTGTGCTCGACCGCGTCACTTCCTACTTGGCTGATAACATTTCAAACCCGACATCAATTAATAAGATCGTTGGAACGCTGGCAGAGAACGGGGCGAAATCCTCACACGGCGTCGTGGACACTTGTGTGTCCGCCCTTGAGGAGACCTATATCTTTTCGCACGCGCGCCGATTTGATATTAAGGGTCGGGACATTTTGAAGACCGGTGGCAAATTCTACATTGAGGATCTGGGACTTCGAGCTTTCTTGGATGGGTATCGCGGCAGCGACAGTGGGCGTGTTCTCGAAAATGCCATTTACAATCGCCTTGTCTATGACGGATACCAGGTCTTCACGGGTCATCTTCGAGATGCTGAAATCGACTTTGTTGCGATCGGCGACGGCTCGGATCGTAAGTTTATTCAGGTCACGGAGTCGATTGACGAGGAGGCGACGCGCAAGCGTGAATTGCGTCCATTTGAGCTCAGGTCGCTCGAGAAGATCACCGGCGGTTACGAGAAGATCATCATTGTTCGCCGGGGAAGCCATTCGACCGACATTGACGGCATCAAAATCGTTTCCGCAGTCGATTTCTTAATGGGTAGGCTTGGGGCTTAGAGCGTTTGGAGCGCGTCTGTTTCCTATGCCTAGCGACATTGCCGCAGCTCGTGATGCCGCCGGCTCCTTCCTTTCCGTCAAGCGGCGCCAACTCAGCTGATCCGTTGGGGACGGAGGAAAGCGGATCATTTTCGGTGCGCCGCAGGTGATACGAATCCTGCGGCGCGCTGTTTTTTGCGCGGGGGCTTTCAGCTGTGTCCGCACGACATGTGACACTTACCCTGCCGCCCTGCTCTGCCACGGCGGCATGTACCTGAACAACGACCCTCTAAGGAGTTCGATATTGATGAGTGACAACACCAGGCATCTCGCAAAGAAGTGCGTCAAGGACGCGGGGCCGTGCTTCGCGTTGTGCCTTGCCGGCGCAGCGGTCGCGCTGCTGGCTGTTCTGGGGCCGTTCGACGTGCTCCGAAGTGTCAGCTCTCTGCACGTTTGCATGGCCCTTGCCGGCGCCATGATAACCGGCGGCGTGCTCGATCTGATTTTTTGGGTGCTTGACCCGTTTGGATGGAAAAATGAAGGGTAAGCCCTAAGGGATGGATGTCCCGCAGCAACAGGAGGTCTCCGTGGTCTGGTTTACCAGCGATGCTCACTTTGGGCACGAGAACATGCTACGGCTTAGCGATAGGCCTTGGTCGACTGTAGCGCAGATGAACGACGCCATGGTCGCCAACATTAACAGCAAGGTCGCTGCGGATGACGAGCTCTACATCTTGGGCGATTTCAGCTTTAAGATGACCGCCCAGGATGCCTACGAGCTGCGCAAAAGCATTGCATGTAAGCGCGTTCACCTACTGCCCGGCAACCACGACAAAGACTGGACGCAGCCTGCGGTAGCGGATGCTTTTATCGTCGAGCCGCCCATTTGCGTACTCAAGATCGACCGCCAAAAAATCGTGCTGAGCCACTATCCCATGGCCGACTGGCAGGGTATGTCGCACGGCAGCTGGCATTTGCACGGGCATATCCACAGCTGCTGCGGCGCGTACAACAAGTTCAACCTCAGACAGGGGCTGCTGCGCTATGACGTGGGCGTGGACGCTAACAGCTACGCCCCGGTAAGTCTGGATGAGCTCAGGTCGTGGTTTGCGCAGGTAGACGAGCCGGTGTGTTGCGTTAAATGGCCGTGGTGGGTCAACGCGACGGGTGACGAGCAGGTCGAGCACGATCTCGAAATCTACAAGAGGGAAGTGGTAATCCGATGACGGTCTATGTGACGGGCGATATTCATGGCGGCCTCGACATGCAAAAGCTGCGCGACTGGGACCTTGGGGATAGCCTGACGAGCGACGACTATCTGATTGTCGCGGGCGACTTTGGCTTTCCCTGGGATTTCTCTGCCGAGGAGTGTGTCGATATCGCTTGGCTGGAGTCGCGTCCCTATACCGTGCTGTTCGTCGACGGCAACCACGAGCGTTTCGATCACTGGGCGGAGCGCCCCATGGAGTTGTGGCACGGTGGGCTGACGCAGCGCCTGTCGGATACCTCTCCCATACGGCGCCTGACGCGCGGCGAGGTTTTTGAGCTCGACGGCTCAACGGTCTTTACTATGGGCGGCGCCACGAGCGTGGACAAGGAATACCGCATTCCGTATTCCAGCTGGTGGCCGCAGGAATTGCCGGACGAGCGCAACTTTGAGGAGGCACGGACAAAGCTCGACAGCGTGGGCTGGAAGGTCGACTACGTGGTCACCCACACCTGCTCTACGCGCATGCTTTCGCCCACGCTCTATCCGGCGCCCGGCTGGAATTGCCCCGCCGTTGATCGGCTTACGGCATTTTTCGATGAGCTGGAAGACCGCTTGGACTACAAACGCTGGTATTACGGGCATTTTCATCGGGATGCCAACCCGGCCGAGCGCCACACCGTGCTCTACGACTGTATCGTTCGCCTGGGCGACGAGCTCCAGCCCTGGGACGTCGTGTAGGGGCGCGGACGAATGAGCTTCGTGGCGAACCAAAACCGATTTGTTAAGGGATTTACTCCCAAGCCGGCTTGCGCTCGAGTAACGTTTTCGCAGCTTCAGGCGTGGGAGAGTCAAGTATTTCGCAGAACGCATCGAACCCCTCTGGCGAAAGATGGGTTGTTGATACTTTGGCAATGTCGCTATCGAGGTGCTCGTCAGGGTGGGCTGCCGTCTGTTGCATGCCTGTCCTTTCATCCATAACGATGTTCTCCCGGTGTGCGCGGATAACGTCCCAGCTAAAGTGCTCGGCCAGCTGCTCGGCAGAGCGCGGCGTGGCGTCCGGCGCGATGCCCGTTTGCCCGGCGAGCCAGCCCAGCAGTGCCTCGGGCGTGCCAAAGCGGGCGCGTAGCTCGCCCAGGTCCAGATCGCGGTCGCGCTTGGAAAGGCGGCGGCCGTCCGGCGACATGAGCAGCGGAATGTGCGCGTAGTGCGGCGTGGGAAGTCCCAGCAGATGCTGCAGGTAGATTTGGCGCGGCGTGGAGCCCAGCAGGTCGCATCCGCGCACGACCTCGGTGACGCCCATGGCAGCGTCGTCGACCACCACGGCTAGCTGATAGGCAAAAACGCCGTCGCTGCGGCGCACCAAAAAATCGCCGCACTCGGTGGCGAGCGCCTCGCATTGGGCCCCGTACGTGCGGTCCACGAATTCGATCACGTCGCCCGCGAGGTCGTCGATGTCGGGCACGCGCAGGCGCGTGGCCGGGGCGCGCAGGGCACTGCGGCGGGCGACCTCTTCGGCCGAAAGGCCTCGGCAGGCGCCGCGGTAGATGGGCGTGCCGTCGCTGGCGTGCGGCGCGCTCGCGGCGTGGAGCTCGGCGCGCGTGCAAAAGCAGGGGTAGGTGAGGCCGGCGTCTTGCAGCCGGCGCAAGGCGCTCTCGTACAGGTCGAGGCGATCGTGCTGGTAGTAGGGGCCTTCGTCCCACTCGAGTCCCAGCCAGGCCAGGTCGTCAATCAGTTGAGCGGCAAGTTCCGGGCGCTTGCAGCGATCGTCCAGGTCCTCGATGCGCAACACGATGCTGCCGCCCTGGCTGCGGGCCGAAAGCCACGAGCACAGGCAGCTGAACACGTTGCCCATGTGCATGCGGCCCGATGGCGACGGGGCAAAGCGCCCCACGACGGGCGCTGGAACGGAGACGGGCTGCGTCGTTGGCGCGTCCGCGGCAGGCGTTGGTATGTTGCGTGCTTTGATATCCATGCGGACGAGTATAGCGCGGGGCACGGTAGGGAAGGCGTTTCCGTGGCTCGCAAGTTGGCGGCGCTGCGCATTGCGCACGGTGGGTCTGCGGCCCAACGTCTCGATTGCCGTACGCCGACTCGGCCTTATACACGACAGAAACCCCGGCAGCTCTTCGCAACTGCCGGGGTTTCCGCGGAAAAGGGGGACATGATCCTCGAGCGAACGGGAAAGGGGCAACCGTTTTCGCTCAATTGGTTTATGCCCCTCGACTGACGGCTCAATCAGCGCATGCCGCGCCCACACAAAGCCGCTACACCTGTGACGGAGCTGTGAAGTGGTATCTATCGTTGGCGCGGGACTCGGCCAAAGAACGTCCCGAACGACAAATTTGTTGCTGTCCGTCGGTTCAACCCAATGATCCGTTTTCCTCCGTCCCCAATAGATCATTAGGAACGTCCCTAAGTGCCAGACTCGGGTGGGACTTTTGTCCCATTTGACGTTCCGTTGGCCCAGATATTCGTCATGTGTGCCCGCAAACGTGGGACAATGGCGATGTTGGTTTTACAGACAAAGGATGTGCCTATGAACGCCCCCGTTGCCAATACTTGTCGGCAGCGCTGCCTGTTTGCGCGATTCGCTTCCGTCTGCGTGCTCGTCGCGCTTGCGTTGTTGCTGCTGCCTGTCGCCGCGCACGCCGACGGCTACTCCATGACCCAAACCTATATCGGTGCCACGGTCGAGGCCGACGGCTCGCTGACCGTTGTCGAGGGACGCCAGTTTGATTTCGATGACGACATCAACGGCGTGTTTTGGGAGATCAATACGGGCACCGACCAGCAGGGCGGCACGGCGACCGTCGATGTGCTGAGCGTTGAGGAAGACGACACCGCGTTTAACAAGGTCGACAGCGCAAACAAAGGCGACGACGGCGTTTACACGGTGGAACAGTCCGACGATGGCGTGAGAATCAAGGTGTTCAGCCCCCACGAGAGCGGCGACAGCGCGATCTATTACGTGAGCTACACCATGACCGGTGCGGTTATGAACTGGGCCGATACCGCCGAGCTCTATTGGAAATTTGTGGGTGACGGCTGGTCTGCGGATTCCGATGATGTCGAGATGGAGGTGTACTTCGCAAATGCCGCCGCCGGGACGGCGGCCGTCAAGGGCGATAACTTCCGCGCATGGGGCCACGGCCCGCTGACGGGCGACGTGTCGCTCGATGCGGACGAACCCATGGTCACCTATACCATTCCCTGCGTGCATCAGGGCGAATTCGCCGAGGCGCGCATCGCCTTCCCCAGCGATTGGGTGCCTCGGCTTTCCGCTTCGAGCGAGGAGCGCATGTCAACGATCCTGAGCGAAGAGAAGGAATGGGTCGACGAAGCTAACGCCCGCCGCGCTCACGCTCGCATGATTGCCAATGCGCTTGCCGCGCTAAGTGTTGTCGCGGCGGTCGCCTTTACCGGCACAATCGTTGTGCTCAAGCTACGCAGGCCCAAGCCCAAGCCGCTCTTCCAAGACGAGTACTTCCGCGATGTGCCCTCCGCCGACCATCCCGCGGTACTTGCAGCTCTTATGAGCTGGAACAACGTGCCCGATCAGGCATATATCGCCACGCTGATGAAGCTGACCGACGACCGCGTGATCAAGCTGGAAGAAGCGACCGAGGCCAAGAAGAAGGGCCTGCTCCGTCGCGAAAAAGAGGAGCAGACGTATCGCATCACGGTGACCGACGAGGCCTGGAAGGCTGCCAAGAAGGACGGCATCGATCGCGATGTGCTCAAGGTCTTCTTCGCCGGCGTTAAGCCCGATAAGGACGGAGTCCGTTCGCGCACGTTTAGCGAGCTGGAGGAGTACGCTAGCGAGCGCACCACATCTGTTGGCGACAAGCTCGAGGACTATCAGAGCACGGTTAAGGGCAAGCTGGAGGCGCGTGAGTTTATCGCATCGGATGGCACTATCGCGATGGTGGCCGGCCTGGTTCTCGGCATCATCATTGTCTTTGGCATTCTGGGCTCTCTGATCTATACCGACTTTGCGGACGCCAACGTCGGCGCCGCTATGATCTCGATTCCCGTCACGATCGTGGGCTTTGTCCTGAGCTGCACCTTCCGCCGTTACACGCCGGAGGGCGCCGAGGTGGCGGCTCGCTGCAAGGCGCTCAAGCATTGGCTCGAGGACTTTACGCGCCTGAAGGAGGCTATCCCCAGCGACCTGATCTTGTGGAACAAACTGCTGGTGATGGGCGTTGCCCTGGGCGTTTCGAAAGAAGTGCTGCGACAGCTGGCCGAGGCCGTGCCTGCGGATCTGCGCAACAGCGACGATTTCTACGACAACTACCCCTGCTACTGGTGGTATTACCATCACTACGGCAACGAGTCTCCGCTCGATTCGTTCAACGATGTGTATCACGAGACCATCCGCGAGCTGGCTTCGAGTTCCGATAGCTCGAGCGGCGGCAGCGGCGGCGGCTTTTCCGGTGGCGGCGGTGGCGGCGTCGGCGGAGGCGGCGGCGGAACGTTCTAACGGTCGTAAATTATGGGATGGGCTTTTCTCGACAGCCGTCGGGGGAAGCCCATCCCTTTTTATGCGCTACCTACGAAGACTGTCCCCAACGACTAGTCACTGGGGACGTTCCTAAATGACTAGGTATGGCTGCTGGGCCTAGGCTGTTAGGTCGAGTTCGTAGAGGAAGCTTTCGCGCGGCATGTCGTGACGGCGCTCTTCGCGGTTGGCGCGGTGCGTGGCCGTGCGCTTAAAGCCATGCAGCTCGTAGAACTTCCACGAGCAGTTGGAGTCGGTGTACAGGTGCGCCCTCGTCGCCCCGCGCGAGGATAGGTACGAGACTGCGGCGTCGAGCAACACCGAGCCAACGCCCAGGCCATGGACGTCGCGATCTACGGCAAGCAGCGTGACCTCGTTGTCGTGTGGCAACGGGCTGCTTTCGAGCAGGCGGTTGTTGGTTCGGATGGTTGCGCGCACAAACGAGAGATACTCGGCGCAGGCATCGGGCTCCAGCTCGCGCATTTGCGATAGCAGTGCGCGTTCGGTATCCAGCCAATGTTCCTTAACGGTGGCGCCGGAGCTCTGTCCCGCACGCGCGAGCGCAATGCCGCGCGCCTGACCGTCGATTACGGCAACTTGCGAAAACGTCGAAGACGAAAGGCAGTAGGCAAGGTCGCACGCGGCCTCGAGGCGGTTGTACTCATCGTTATCCGAATTGTCATGCCAAAGCTGCTGTAGAATCAGCGCGATGGCGTCGAAGTCTTCGGTATCAAACGGTCGGTAGAGAACCCGCGAGACCATGGTGCCTCTTTCTTTTGCGGATGCATATCGAGCACAGTTCTACCACGCTATTGGCATCTAATTATGGTGCCCCTGTGTTCCATGAACTCACCGTGCCCGGTGCCGTGCCCATCCCCTCCGCTCGCAAACTTTTTCTGCATATGCGCCCGTTGCGGGGTGCATCGATGCGCTCGATGCGCTACATTGAATCAGTATTTTCAATGCCGCTGCGCGAGCGCTGCAGATCGACGTATCACCGGCTCACAGAGCACGGCGGCGTACCAGACAGGAGGACTGCATGGGATCTGATGTGAAGATCGCACGCGCGTTGATCTCGGTTACCGATAAGACGGGCGTCGTCGATTTCGCACGGACGCTGGTCGATGACTTTGGCGTCGAGATCATCTCTACGGGCGGCACGGCTCGTGCCATCGAGGACGCGGGCGTTCCCGTAACCCCCATCGAGGAGTTCACGGGCTATCCCGAGATGATGGACGGCCGCGTTAAGACCCTGCACCCCAAGGTTCACGGCGCGCTGCTGGCCCGCCGCGATTCCGAGCAGCACATGCAGGAGGCGGCACAGCACGGCATTAAGCTGATCGACCTGGTCGTCGTCAACCTGTACGAGTTCGAGAAGACCGTCGCCAACCCCGAGGTCACCTTCGCGGATGCCATCGAGCACATCGACATCGGCGGTCCCTCCATGCTGCGCTCTGCCGCCAAGAACGCCGCGAGCGTTACCGTCATCTCCGACCCGGCCGACTATGATGCCGTCCTGGCCGAGATGCGCGAGACCGGTGGCTGCACCACGCTTTCCACCCGTCGTCGCCTGCAGGTGAAGGTCTACCAGACCACCGCCGCCTACGACACGGCTATCTCCCGTTGGCTTGCCGCCCAGGCAAGCGACGTGGCGGACACCTCTGCCAAGCTCGAGATCTCGCTGGAGAAGGTCGACGACCTGCGCTATGGCGAGAACCCGCAGCAAAAGGCCACGGTCTATCGCTTTGCCGAGGGTTGCGAGAATACCGCGAGCTCGCAGTTCCCGCTCGTGGGCTCCGAGCAGATCCAGGGCAAGCCGCTCAGCTACAACAACTATCTGGATGCCGACGCCGCTTGGAACCTGGTCCGCGAGTTCGACGAGCCGGCCTGCGTGATCCTCAAGCATCAGAACCCCTGCGGCTCCGCCGTGGCCGAGGGCATCACGGCCGCCTACGACCGCGCCTTCGCCTGCGATCCCAAGAGCGCCTTTGGCGGCATCATCGCCTGCAACCGCGAGGTTCCCTATGAGCTGGTTGAGCACTTTGCCGATCAGAACAAGCAGTTCGTCGAGGTTATCATCGCTCCGAGCTACACTGCCGAGGCGCTCGAGCGCATGGCCAAGCGCCCCAACCTGCGCGTGCTGGCCACCGGCGGCGTGGACCACGGCGCCCAGGTGGAGCTGCGCTCCGTCGACGGCGGCATGCTGGTGCAGGAGGTCGACCACGTGACCGAGGATCCTGCGACCTTTACGTTCCCCACCGACCGCAAGCCCACCGACGCCGAGATGGCCGAGCTCGAGTTTGCCTGGAAGGTCTGCAAGGGCGTCAAGTCCAACGCCATCCTGGTCTCCAAGGATAAGGCCGGCATTGGCATGGGCCCGGGTCAGCCTAACCGCGTTGACTCCGCACTGCTTGCCTGCGAGCGCGCCGAGGACTTCTGCGAGCGCGAGGGCGTGGAGAAGGGCGGCTTTGCCTGCGCAAGCGACGCATTCTTCCCGTTCCGCGACAACGTCGACGTGCTTGCTGCGCACGGCGTGACCTGCATCATCCAGCCCGGCGGCTCCAAGCGCGATGACGAGAGCATCCAGGCCTGCAACGAGCATGGTATTGCGATGGTCTTCACAGGGGCCAGGCATTTTAGGCACTAGAGGCTTTCCCAAGCACCCGACCTTGCCCCTCAAACCGTCGCTTGCGTACATTTAGTACGCGGCGCTCCTCTTTCGGGGCAATCTCGGGCACTTGGAAAACCCTTAATGGGATGTTGTTCTATCCCATTAAGCCGATCGGTCGCCTGACCGTATCGTCAAAATAATCTCTGCAAAAGACGGTCGCTCCGTTTGGAGGGCCGTCTTTTTGGTATAAGAGGACGGAATGACTAACACGAAAGGTATGACCATGCCCCAGATTGATGATGCCGAGCTGTTTGGCAATGCCGAGGATCAGCGTGCGTACGAGGACTTTTGCGCCAATCAGGAGGCGGTCGAGAAGTTCACGCTCGACAAGCCCGCGCTTGTCTGCCGTTGGCGCATGTCCAACAAAAAGGTACCCATGCTCAACCGTCACATCCGCGCGCTGTCTGAGCGCCTGGTGCAGGGCGAGCCACTCACCCATAACATGCTCAGCTGGGCCAAGCAGCACGTTGAGTGGTCGCTTGCCGAGGGCGATTACACCGCACGCGACGGCGTGCTCATGCTGGTGATCGACATTAACGGCAACGCCGCCATGACGGTGGGGGAGTACGAGCCGCTCGCCGATACGTCGGCCAAGGCGCTGCGTGCCCGCTCCGCCGAGGCCCGCTCCGAGGCCGACGAAACCGGCGTGGCGCCCGAGCTGCTCGCCGCCGTCGATAACGGCGAGCTGGCCTTTGTGGCGCCAGCGGACGAGTGCCTGTGCGGCACGGCGACGCTCATCGAGCAGCTGGCCCAGACCAAGGGCATCCCGGTCACGCGCGTAGACATTCCCGCGCAGCTCAAGGGTGCGCTGTTTCTGGTGAGCGACGAGCACGGCGTGGTTCCCGCCACCGACGGTGACGCCGCCGAGGCCGACGCCGCAACGGTCGCCTTCTTCGCCGAAGGCTACGAAAAGCTCCGCGCCCGCCGCTAAATGATTTTTCTGGGACGGGGATTAAAGAATCATTTTAGTCTCCGTTCCCGTCGCGAGCGTAAGGCGGACAAAACGCCCCCGTTCGCGAACAGTTCTGTCACCTTGGCGACGTGCGTGGCGCGCACCTGCAGTTTCGCAGCCATAATGGTGGCAAGACAACCAAGAGGGGGAGCGGAATCCATGGCGCTAATCTATATCGTTGAGGACGACGAGCCCATTCGTCGCGAGCTTGCCGATATCCTTGCCCGTGCCGGTTTTGAGGTCGAGGCCTGCGAATCGTTTGAGCACGTCTCGCGCGATATTCTCGCCGCCGCGCCCGACCTGGTGCTGCTCGACCTCACGCTCCCCGTCAAAGACGGCCAGCACATCTGCCATGAGGTCCGTCGCGAATCCGAGGTCCCCATCATCGTTCTCACGTCGCGCACGACCGAGATCGACGAGGTCATGGCCATGACGCTCGGCGCAGATGACTTTGTTCCCAAGCCCTACAGCGCGCGCGTGCTCGTGGCCCGCATCAATGCCCTGCTGCGTCGCACCGCGGCGGCAGGCGAGCGCAGCACACTTGTCCACAAGGGGCTGGAGCTCGACCTCGCCCGCTCCATGGTCACCAATACGCAAACCGGTACCAGCACCGAGCTCACCAAAAACGAGCTGCGTATCCTCTCGCTGCTTCTGAGCCGCGCGGGCAAGATCGTTTCGCGCTCGGCCATCATGCAGGACCTGTGGGACTCCGATGCCTTCGTGGACGACAACACGCTCACCGTCAACATCAACCGCCTGCGCACCACGCTCGAAAAAATCGGCATCAAGGGGTATTTGACGACGCACCGCGGCCAGGGCTATTCGGTCTAGGGGACGGCTATGTCGTTTGCCAAGTTCTTTAAAGACGCGCTGCTTCCCGTCGCCGTGTGGGCGTGCGGCGTGCTGCTGAGCTGCTTTGTGCTGACGGTTGCCGGTGCACCCGTCTCTATCGTGGTCGTGGCGGTCGGCGTGTCCTTTATCTTTGGTATGCTCGGCATCGT
This sequence comes from uncultured Collinsella sp., assembly GCA_900543025.1. Classification (GTDB taxonomy): domain Bacteria; phylum Actinomycetota; class Coriobacteriia; order Coriobacteriales; family Coriobacteriaceae; genus Collinsella. Next base: position 84,884 of record UQPP01000002.1, on the reverse strand, counting down.
GATCGAGTACGCGCGCCGTCGTCGTTTTCTGCGCCAGCTGGAGCGTGCGGCAGAGGAGCTCGAGAGTCCCGCATGGGTGCAGGAGATGGTGCAATGCCCGACCTATGCCGAGGGCGAGCTCGAGTACGAGGTCTTGCGCCGGGTGGGCAAAGCCGCCTGCGACGAGGTTGCCGAAGGCCGGCGTCAGACCGATGACTATCGCGACTATATCGAGAGCTGGGTCCACGAGGCCAAGCTGCCTCTGGCGGCGGCTCACCTGATTTTGGAAAACCTTGATGGCAGCGAAGACGACCTGTCGCGTGTGGATGACCTGGGCCGCGAGCTGGCTCGCGTGGAGCGCTATATCGACCAGGCGCTGTACTACGCGCGCTCGGAAGTCGTGGAGCGCGACTACCTGATTCGCCGCTGGGGTCTCAAGACCTTGGTGACGGGCGCGATTAATGCCAACGCGCGTGAGCTCATCGCGGCGCACGTGGCGCCGGTGTGCGGGAACCTTGACTTTGAGGTCTTTACCGACGAGAAGTGGCTCGAGTTTATTCTGGGGCAGCTCATCCAGAACAGCATTAAATACGCGCGCGAGGACGGCGCGAAGATCGTGTTTTCGGGCGCGTTGCTGGACGAGGGCCTGGCAAGCGAGCGCATCGAGCTTACCGTTGCGGACAACGGCTGCGGCGTGAGCGCGGCAGACCTGCCGCGCGTGTTCGAGAAGGGCTTTACCGGCGACAACGGCCGCGCCACCAAGCGCGCAACGGGCATCGGTCTCTACCTGGTGGCACGCCTGTGCTCCAAGATGGGCATTGACGTCACCGCGGCATCCGAGCCCGGCAAAGGCTTTGTCGTCACGTTTGCCTTCTCGACCAACAAGTTTCAATACTTTGAGTAGTCGTCGCGGTGTAACGTCCCGGAGCGTCATTCACGTTAAGACAATTATCCCAAACGGGATAATTCCATCATGATGTGCTATGATTATCCCGTTTGGGATAATCATAGGGGATTAGCATGCAAGACTGGAATGAGCGAACGATTTTTGACCCAGCTGAACTCGGTGCATATTTGCGTGAGCGCCGGAAGAAGCTCGGTTATACCCAACGCGATGTGGCTGATTTCAACCAGTGCAGTTTGCGCTTTGTGAGCGAGCTTGAGCGTGGAAAGGCGGGTGCCAATCTTCGCCAAACCCTTCAAATCGCTAACAGCTTGGGGGTCGATTTGATCCTGAGGGAGAGGGGCGACGGCTCATGGCATTAAAGGTTTATCGTGAGTATCGGGGAACGTTTGAGCTGGTCGGAGAATTTGAGAGGGCCGACCCCGTAAACGAGACGTTTGCATATGATGAGGGATATCTTGAACGCGACGATGCTGCCGCACTCTCAGCTTCTCTTCCCTTGCGACATGAGCCATATGCCAGCAATGAGTTTTCGGCCTTCTTTTCGGGCATGCTTCCCGAGGGCCCGGTTCGGCATGAGCTGTCGATGCGTTTTCAAATCCCCCAGTCAGACTATTTATCGATGCTCGAGCGTTTGGGCGATGAGTGCGTTGGTGCCTTGAGGTTTCTCGGCGATGAGAAATCGAGCTACGATCCGGGCTATCGTCCTCTGCAAGACGAGGATTTTGAGGCACTTTCTAAGGCGGAAGTGTTTGAGATTGCAAATGATATGCAGGATTCGAGGCTGTCGTTGGCGGGCGCTCAGTCTAAAACCGGTTGGTTTTTACCGCGCGGTAAAGATGCAAAAAAGGCCGGGTCGGGGGATTGGATGCTGCCGCTCGGCTCTGCCCCCTCGACTCACATAGTCAAGATTGCTTCAACTAAACATCCGGATTTGCCGTTCAACGAATTAATTTGCATGACGGCAGCGTCTGCTGCTGGGCTTGAAATTGCCCGTTCAGAAGCTTCGGATACGATTCCTGGTGCGTTCTTTTCCGAGCGTTATGACAGAATCTGGAGCAATGAGCCGCCGTCGATGAGCGGATTCGATGTGCCTCTGAGGCTGCATCAGGAGGATTTTTGCCAAGCGGTTGGCTGGCCTTCGTATATGAAATACGAGACACGTCCCGATAGCTGCTATATGGCTCTTTGCGGCCGATTGATAAGAGAGCAATCGTCTAACGTAATTGCTGATACTCAAATGTTCGCTCGTCAGGTAATGGTCGATTATGCGTTGGGGAATTGCGACTCGCATCTCAAGAACCATTCGTTTCTTTATAGTCCGAGTTGGCGGGAAAAGAGGTTGGCCCCTGCATACGATATTGTTTGCACGACGATAATGGGATACGACCATAATCTTGGGATTGATATTGGGGATCACCGGGTGATCGATGGGGTGACTCCTGAAGATTTCGAATTCATGTCTCAAGATTTGCATCTGCCACTCAAGATGATTAAGAACATCGCGGCGGAAGTGGCTGAAGAGGTGTCTGCCCAGCTTGCAGAACTTGCCTCTGCAACCGGAGATTTGGGTCGGGTCGCTCTGAAAATTCAGACGGATTCCGTTGAGAGAATGAGGGTTCTGGAGCAATTCTCAGCCTAAAGCAAAGCGGGGCCACCGTAATGGTGGTCCCGCTCTTGGAAGACTTGGGCACGTGGGCTTGCGCTCCGCGATGCGTTAGGCGTACGTTTGCTACTTCACGACCAAGATGTCGCAGTCGGTGTTGCGCAGCAGGAACGTCGAAATCGAGCCCAGGAGTGCATACTTGATCGAGGACAGGCCACGAGCGCCGCAGAGCACCAGGTCGGGCTTGACCACGTCGAGCATCTCGTCCTTGAGCGTCTCGCGAATACGGCCGGCGCGAATCATGACCTCGACCTCGGGAATGTCGGGATTGGCTTTGGCCTCTTCGAGCTGCTTGGCGATGGAGTTCTTAAATGCCTCCTCTAGGCCGTTGACCAGATCGACTGGATATGAACCGGCGCTCTCGAGTGCCGTGGAATCGATAACGTGGCCGATAATCAGCTTGGCGCCGTTGTTCGCGGCGACCTTGATGGCGCGTGCGAGCACAAAATCCTGCTGCTCAGTACCGTCGAGTGAAACAAATACCTTGGTGTAGCCCTCGTTCATGGTTTCCTCCTTGGTCTATCGCACGGGCGTGGGGCTCGTGCGTCGGGCGGGCGCGGATGCGTGGCCGCCGGACACTTTATCTTGTTGCAGTTATACCCAAGGATTTGGGTTTGACCGCTCGCAATTCTGTGAACGGGCGAGTTTTTTGGTAAGGGTAGGCGCAGGCGCGCCGCCAACGGTTGATAATGGGACATCGCCCGCACCGTCCGCAGAACAATATCGGCGGGTGTCTAACGAGGGGGTCCCTTTGGATATCATCGAGCTTCTAAAATCTGCCTTCATGGGCCTGGTCGAGGGCATCACCGAATGGCTGCCTGTTTCGTCGACCGGTCACATGATCTTGGTGGACGAGTTCGTCAAGATGAACGTGAGCGAGACGTTCTGGAATATGTTTCTGGTCGTGATTCAGCTTGGCGCCATTTTGGCCGTCTGCGTCCTGTTCTTCTACGATCTCAACCCGTTTTCTCCCAGCAAAGGCAAGGAGGGCCGTCGCGACACCTGGGTGCTGTGGGGCAAGATTGTGCTCGGCTGCATTCCCGCCGCGGCGATCGGTCTGCCGCTTAACGACTGGATGGAGGAGCATTTCTACAATGCTCCCGTCGTGGCGCTGGCGCTCATTGTGTACGGCGTGCTGTTTATCGTGATCGAGAACTGGCGCGCGAACAAGCGCGACCAGGCCTCTCTTGCCGGTTCGTTTGGTTCGCGTGCCGTGGTGGCGGGCGGACGCCCCGCTGGTGCGCATTTTGCCACTCCCGCTGCGGCTGCCGCTGCAGACGATGACGATAACCTGGACTTTGGCTCCATCACTACGCTCGAGGATCTGAGCTGGAAGACCGCGCTGGGTATCGGTTGCTTCCAAGTGCTTTCGCTGATTCCGGGCACATCGCGCTCCGGCTCCACGATCATCGGCGGCCTGCTACTGGGCTGCACGCGCTCGGTGGCGTCTAAGTTCACGTTCTTCCTGGCCATTCCCGTCATGTTTGGTGCGAGTGCGCTCAAGCTGGTCAAGTACTTTATTAAGGGCGGTACCTTCGGCACCAACGAGATCGCCATCCTGGGCGTGGGCTGCATCGTGGCCTTTGTGGTTTCGCTTATCGCCATCAAGTGGCTTATGGGTTTCGTCCGCCGTCATGACTTCAAGTGCTTCGGCGTCTACCGCATCATTCTGGGCATCGTGGTGCTCGCGTACTTCTTCGTCTTGGAGCCGATGCTCGGCCTCTAACTTAGTCGACGCTGCGCGGCGGCCGGGGCGACAACTTGTCATTCAAAGGGGGCGGCATGACCAGAAGGTCTATGCCGCCCTCTTTTCATGCCAATTTGTTCGCCCTGGCCGCCGCTCACTACCGTGGCCATGACATCGGCGGTTCCGTGATTGTCAATAGATTGGTGCAAAGCAACCTGACCCCATTGCGCCAAATCCGCTGGGGCGGGTCTGACGGTGGCGCACGGAGTCGTGGTGTGATTTGCGTCGGTGTCCGCGCGGCTCGGTATACTGGTACGGCTCAAACTATGGCGCTGCCCGCAGGCGCGCCGTCCGTCAGATGAGGAGTCGCCCATGACCCAGCCCCTGCCCTGGGAAAAGAACGCCGCGGTACCCGTGCCGCCCGCGCCGGAACCCGTGCCGCTCGATGCATACACCGCCCCTGCAGCGCCGGAGCCCGAGCTCGTCCCGCTCGACATCTACGACGCTCCCGCGCCGGCGCCCAAGCCCGCCAAGCCGCTCGTCGACATTGACAGCCTTAATCCCGCCCAGCGCGAGGCGGTCCTGTCCACCGAGGGTCCGTTGCTGGTGCTCGCCGGCGCCGGCTCGGGCAAGACCCGCGTCTTGACCTTCCGCATCGCACATATGCTCGGCGACCTGGGTGTTAAGCCTTGGCAGGTTCTTGCCATCACGTTTACCAACAAGGCCGCGGCCGAGATGCGCGAGCGTCTGGCGGCGCTCATTCCCAGCGGTACCCGCGGCATGTGGGTGTGCACCTTCCATGCCATGTGCGTGCGCATGCTGCGCGAGGACGCCGACCTGCTGGGCTACACCGGCCAGTTCACCATCTACGATGACGATGACTCAAAGCGCATGGTGCGCGACATTATGCAGGCGCTCGGCATCGAGCAAAAGCAGTTCCCCATCAACATGATCCGCAGCAAGATCAGCTCGGCCAAAAACGCCATGATCGGCCCCGAGGACATGCTCAAGAGCGCCGATAGCCCCAACGATAAAAAGGCCGCACAGGTCTACTTGGAGCTGGAGCGTCGCTTGCGCGCCGCCAATGCGATGGACTTCGACGACCTGCTCGTGCGCGCGCTTGAGCTGCTGCGCACCCGCCCCGAGGTGCTCGATAAGTACCAAGAGCGCTTCCGCTACATTAGCGTCGATGAGTATCAGGACACCAACCACGTCCAGTACGAGATCGCCAACCTACTGGCCGCCAAGTACCAAAACCTCATGGTCGTAGGCGACGATGACCAGTCCATTTACAGCTGGCGTGGCGCCGACATCACCAATATCCTGGACTTTGAGAAGGATTTTAAAAACTGCAAGACCGTCAAGCTGGAGCAGAACTATCGTTCCACGGGTCATATCCTGAACGCCGCCAACGCCGTGGTACGCCACAACTCGCAGCGCAAGGACAAGCGCCTGTTTACGGCCGAGGGCGATGGCGAGAAGATCCAGGCCTTCCAGGCGAGCGACGAGCGCGACGAGGGCCGCTGGATTGCCGGCGAGATCGAGAAGCTGCATGCCAAAGGCACGAGCTACGACGACATTGCCGTGTTCTATCGCACCAACGCCCAGTCGCGTATCCTCGAAGATATGTTCCTGCGCGCGGGCGTGCCCTACAAGATCGTGGGCGGCACGCGATTCTTCGACCGTGCCGAGATCCGCGATGTCATGGCCTACCTTAAGATGATCGTGAACCCGGCCGACGAGATGAGCGTCAAGCGCGTCATCAACACACCGCGCCGTGGCATCGGCTCCACCTCGATCCAAAAAATCGAGCAGCTGGCGCGCGACAACCGTTGCTCGTTCTTCCAGGCTTGCGAGATTGCGTGTGCCGAAACCGGCATGTTTAGCGCCAAGGTCCGCAATGGCCTGTCAAGCTTTGTGTCGCTGGTGCGCGAGGGCCGCCGCATGGACGGCGAGCTCAAGGACGTCGTCGAGATGATTGTCGATAAGACGGGTCTGCTGCAGGCGTTTCGCGCCGAGGGCACCATGGAGTCTGAGAGCCGTGCCGAGAACATCCAGGAATTCCTGGGCGTCGCTGCCGAATTTGAGGAGACGCACGAGGACATCGAGGGTACGCTCGAGAGCTTGGAAGAGCTGCGCGCAGCTGGTGTTGCCGACGTGCCTGCCGGCGCCGAGCTCGTCGTGGTGAGCGCGCCCGCGCCCGAACCGGGGCCATTTGCCCCGGCATCCTCGTTTGAGGCACTCGTCGGCGCGCGCGATGCCGCAGGTTCCAATCCGCTCGATAGCCTAGCCGCCCCGGCGCTCTCGCCGCAGGATGCCCTGGCCGCCGCCATCGCGGGCAACGCGTATGCCGCGCCGACGGGGATGCCGGCGGGTGCCGTGCATGCCGACGAGATTGAGCGCACCTATGGTCCGCTCACCTGTAAGGCGCTACCGGCACTCATGGAGTGGCTGGCCCTGCGCTCCGACTTGGATTCCCTGGCCGGCGAGACGCATGCCATTACCATGATGACCATCCACTCCGCCAAGGGCCTGGAGTTCCCGGCGGTGTTCGTGGCCGGCATGGAGGAGGGCATCTTCCCGCACGTGCACGACTTTGGCGGCAGCGATGACCCGGGTAAGCTCGAGGAGGAGCGTCGCCTGGCCTACGTCGCCATCACGCGTGCCCGTAAGCGCCTGTTCCTGACCTATGCGGCCACGCGTCGCACCTACGGCTCGACCTCTGCCAACCCGCGCTCGCGCTTCCTCAACGAGATTCCGTTTGAGGATATCGAGTTTAGCGGTATCGGTTCTGCCGGTTTTGAAGGCACGGGTTGGGAGAAGCGCGGCGACCGTCACGGCACCTTTGGCTCGGGCATGGGTTCGGATATGTACGGCGGCAAGGTATTTGGTTCGCATACGCGCTCGACTGGCGGTTCCGGTTCGCGCGGCGGATCGAGCTTTGACGATTTCTTTGGTGGCAGCAGCTACGGGACCGAGCGCCATCGTGGGGTCTCGCCCGACGCTGGCCGTGTTGCCTCGACCTTTGGCTCGGGCGCACCGCGAGCCAAAAAGCCCTCGTCCAAGGTGTCCCCGACGGTGGAGCGCAAGGTTGATCGCGCCAGCGCATCGCAGGACTTTGCCGCAGGCGATACCGTGAGCCACAAGACCTTTGGCACGGGTACCGTGATCTCGGTCGCCGGAGACATGATCGAGGTTCAATTCGAGAAGACCGGCCAGACCAAAAAGCTTATGAAGGGATTCGCTCCGATCGTCAAGCTGTCGTAATCTCGGCGGACCTGGGCGGGCGTATGGGGCAACATCGCCTGCTCGGGCAGTCCTGCGCAAGACGGAGGCCACATTAAGTGGCCTCCTTTGCGTGCGGAACTCGCGATCGATGTTGCCCCATACGCCCGCCCAGGTCCTTAAATAACGTTGCTTGCTGGCGTCGCCTTGCTCGTCCGCTTTTTGATCTGGAGAGCCGGGTGGGCTGATAGAAAAATAGATGTGAGTAGGGGCTCTCCCATTTGATGAGCGGGGGAGCCTCTTTATTGCGTTTGGATTGTTTCTTATGACTTTAGGGATTGAGCGTTTTATACGATTCAGTATAATTTCAGATAGATACTAAAATGTAACTGAAATGAAAAGGGTGATTGGACATGCTGCTAAATTGTCTCCCAAAAAGACTCTTCTCTTTAGAGCTCGCCATCGACCCGGAGCCAGTTGAGATGCAGATTCCTCGCATGTATCTTGAACGGTATTCGCTTCGGTTGGCACGGCTTGGCATGTCTGAGCAGGGCCGTTTTATTGTTGCGGAACCTAAAGAACCGCCCAGTGTCATTTCGGCGCGAAATCTCGTCAATGCAGTGTGCAAGATAGGTGCTCGCCCGGTGGCAATTTGCTGGGATGCTATGGATTTAGGCTTTATGCGTGCGCTTTCTTCGGAGGGGATCGCATATATCCGAGATGAGCGAAATGCGTTTCTGCCGTTTATCGGAGCCGTTATTTCCGATGAGGTGCTGGGTGCTTCTCCCGCTGCTCCGCTTTCGCCCCAATCTCAACGAATCGTCCTAAATCTCATTGCGGGACGATGGGTTGACTGCTCCGCCGGCGACCTAGCGCGTCTGTGTGGCAAAAGCGCGGCAAGCGTCAGCGGCTATCTTTCGGAAATCGCCGCTATAGCTCCTGGGTTGATTATGCGGGACGGCAAAAAGCGTATATTGTGCGACGCCGGGCTGTCGACCGAGACGTTGCTAGATGGGTTTGAGGACTATCTTCGCACGCCAGTTTTAGAGCGAATCCGGCTCAAGAAGGTTATCGAGAGAACAGAGCTACGTGCCGTTGATGCGCTGCTTTCCGGTGTGTCTGCCCTTAGCTATATGTCCGACCTTGCCCATGAAGACTCTGCTCCAACCATTGCTCTCGAAAAATATCAGCTAGAGGCCTTGAAAGAGCATATGGGCGACAGATGGCTGGAGGCTCAGTGGTACGAACCGGCGGCAGTTGTGATTGAGGTCTGGTCGTATCCCGTGGACGCGCCGTCCGATATTAGTTTTGACGCGACGGGTTTGCAGTGTGTCGACCCGTTTTCCTTATACGTTGCTTGCGCAAAAGCAGATTACAAAGAAGATCGTCTGCTCGACGCGGTCGAACAGCTCAGGAGGACGATATGTCAAAAGTGAGGGGAATAGAACGATTTGCCGATGCCATGAGCGGCTGTAAAGGCGGTTACGTCCTTATTGGTGGAGGGGCCTGCAGCGTTCTATTTGACAATGAGGGCGATTCGTTTAGAGCTACTGAAGACTTGGATATCGTCGTAATTGTTGATGGGGAAGGCGTTGAATTCGCCACTGCATTGTGGGCATTTATCAAAGCTGCCGGATATGAGACTGGAAAGGTCGGCGATGGAAGGTGCACTTACTATCGGTTCTGTTTGCCCGAAGGATCAAGGCAAGTCCTAGACTATCCCGGCCAAATTGAGCTATTTGCCCGACATCCTGATTTTGTGCTCGAAGATGAAACGAGCGAAGTGGCACCTCTTTCCTTTGACGGGGCCGTATCAAGTCTTTCGGCAATTATTCTCGACGATGGCTACTACGAATTTATTCGCGACAACGCAACGAACGTAGAGGGCATTACGTTGCTCGATGCGCTCCATATCATTCCCCTCAAGATGCGTGCACACATTGATATCAATAGGAGCTATGAAGAAGGGCGCCATTGCAACGATAAAGATCGACGAAAGCATCGCTCGGATATTGTTCGACTTGCGGGTTTGTTGCCGCCTTCGGCTCGCTTGGAGCTAATAGAGCAAATGAGGGCTGATGCCGGAGACTTCTTTGCGGACTTTTCTTCTTATGTAAATCGGCAGACCGATCGTAAAGAGAGAGCGCGTCTTCAGGACACATTATCGTTTCTCGAAAAGGTCTACCTATAGGCACCTTGATTCGTTATGTATGGCGAGGGGCTCTCCCGTTTGATGAGCGGGGGAGCCCCTTGTTGCTTTTTGATTGTCGTAACTAGCCAGAGGCTCGTCGGGACGGGGCGCGGGGGTTTGGTCGATCGCGAGTTCCGCACGAGCCGGAGAGCACTTAATGTGCTCTCCGTGCGAGCAGGACTGTCCGAGCAGGCGACCAAACCCCCGCGCCCCGTCCCGACGAGCGCTTGGGGACCGGTGACCTAGAGGTGGCTGATGATCAGTTCCATCTTGCCTTCGAGGTCGATGGAGCTGACGGTGCTCGGGGCCAGCAGGTGGCTTCCCTTGTGGACGGGGTCGCCGCAGACGGTGCCTTCGCCGTCGATGACCGACAGGCACATGAAGGGCCAGCGCTGGTCGAGGGTCTTGCTGCCGTTGACGCGCACGCGATCGACGGTGTAGCAGGGGTTGGACTCGAGCTCGGTCACGCCGTCCACCTCGGGCGCGGTCACCGTGCCGTCGGTCGGAGCCTGAGCATCAAAGTCGATGCAGTCGAGGCTCTGCTCAATGTGCAGCGGGCGCAGCTTGCCATCGGTGCCGGGACGGTCGTAGTCGTACAGGCGATATGTCACGTCGCTCGACTGCTGCGTCTCCAAAATGAGCGTGCCGGTCTTGATGGCGTGCACGGTACCGGAATCAATCTGGAAAAAGTCGCCCTTGTGGATCGGCAACACGTTGAGCATGTCGTCCCAACGGCCTTCCTCGATCATCTGTGCGGCCTCGACGCGGTCCTTGGCACGCTGGCCGACGATGATTGTGGCGCCGGGCTCGCAGTCCAGCACATACCAGCACTCGGTTTTGCCCAGGCTGCCGTTCTCGTGCTTGGCGGCGTACTCGTCGTTGGGATGAATCTGGATCGAAAGGTCGTCCTTGGCGTCCAGAATTTTAATGAGCAGCGGGAACTCCTTGCCCTCGCAGTTGCCAAAGAGCTCGCGGTGCTCGGCCCACAGCCATGACAGCGTGTGACCGGCGTACGGGCCCTCAGCGATCTGGCAGTCGCCGTTGGGGTGGGCCGAGATGGCCCAGCACTCACCGATGGGACCATCGGGAATGTCGTAACCAAATACGGTTTCGAGCTGGCGGCCGCCCCAGATCTTCTCGTGAAAGATCGGCGTCAGCTTAATCAAATCGGACATGTTCATACCCCCATTGTGTTGTGCGGGCGCTGCACAAAACAGCTCAAAGCGAGCGCCCGGATGACTACAAAAACCTATGCCAACGTTACGTTGTGCAACTCAAAGCGGTCGCCAACGTTGCGCGAGACCGAATACTCAAAGGCGGCGCCGCTGTCCAAAAAGCCAATCTGGGTGAGCTCGAGCAGGGGAGAGCCAGGCTTGGTGTCCAAGCGCTCGGCTTCTTCCTCGGTTGCTGCCACGGCGCGAATGGTACGGTGGAAGCTCGAAATCTTCAGCCCACATTGCTCGCGGATGAAGTGGTAGACCGATCCGTACAGGTCCTTCTTTTTAAGGCCTGGAATCAGCTCGAGGGGCATGTAGGTGTACTCGATAACGATGGGCTTCTCATCGGCCTGACGCACGCGAACGATGTGATAGGCAAAGTCATCCTCGGCAATTCCCAGCTGGGCTGCGATGTCCGCTGGTGGATTAACAATCGAGAAATCGTAGACCACCGAGGTCACCTTCTCCCCGCGGTGCTCATACGAAAAGCCCTGGGCACGGTCGTTTTTGCCCTGGAAAAACGCCTGACCGGGAAGTCCCGCCGTGTCCTTAACGTAGGTACCCGATCCGCGTCGGCTGGTAATAAGACCTTCCTCGGTGATTTGCTCGATAGCTCGTTTGACGGTGATTTTGGAAACGCTATAGAGCTCGCAGAACTCAACGACGGTGGGAAGCTTGTCGCCCGGTTTAAGAGTGCCATCCTCGATGCTTCGACGAATATCTGCAGCTATCGCCTCGTATTTGGGAATCATTGAACCTCCTTTCCGACATATATCAATACGCAAGTAAGTATAACCCTTAACAAGGCACCCATATAACCTTTATCTAAGAAGCTCGAGAAAGAAAAAAGAAAAAGACGCTTTACTTTTAGAATTAGAACGCTATAGTTTAAGCAACGAACGGAATCTTTCCGCAGAACAGGATCGACCGTTTGGGGACGGTTTTGTTTTGGCGGGTTGGATATCGGTATGACCGGTGCGCGTCCGCGCCGGATAACCTGCCAAAGCAAACCCGTCTCCAACCGGAAGCTCTAGAACACGAAAGCGAGGACTTTGATGGCACAGTATCAGCTGCCCAACGACTTCTTCTTTGGCGCTGCTATGTCCGGCCCGCAGACTGAGGGTCAGTGGAACCAGGGCGGCAAGCTCGAGAACCTGTGGGACACCTGGTCCATCCAGGATCTGGGCTCGTTCTACAACTGCGTTGGCTCTTACGCCGGCAATGACTTTATGGCCAAGTACCAGGAAGACCTTCGCATTTTGAAGGACTTGGGCCTGGATACCTATCGCACTTCCATCCAGTGGAGCCGTCTGCTCGATGCCGACGGCAACCTCAACGAGGAAGGCGCCGCGTGGTATCACGAGTTGTTCCGCGCCTCTCACGAAGCCGGCCTGGAGCCGTTTGTCAACTTGTACCACTTTGACATGCCCACCTACCTTTTTAACCGTGGCGGCTGGGAGAGCCGTGAGGTTGTCGAGGCTTACGCACATTACGCCGACGTCGCCTTCCACGAGTTTGGCCAGGAGATTAAGTACTGGTTCACCTTTAACGAGCCCATCGTCGAGCCCGAGCAGCGCTATCAGGAGGGCGTGTGGTTCCCGCAGCTCCACGACTTTAGCCGCGCTCGCACCGTGCAGTATCACATCTCGCTGGCACATGCGCTGGCCGTGGCCAACTACCGTCGCGCCTATGACGAGGGCGCCGTTCGCAGCGATGCCAAGATCGGCATGATCAACTGCTTTACCCCGGTCTACACCAAGGAGAACCCCAGCGAGGCGGACCTCGAGGCCGTGCGTATGACCAGCGGCATCAACAACCGCTGGTGGCTCGACCTCATTACCAAGGGCGAGCTTCCCGCCGACGTGCTCGACAGCCTGGCCGAGGGCGGCGTTAAGCTTCCGTTCCGTGCCGGCGACCAAGAGATTCTTAAGCAGGGTGTTGTCGACTGGCTCGGTTGCAACTACTACCACCCCACGCGCGTTCAGGCGCCGGCGAGCAAGATCGACCAGTACGGTCTGCCGCACTTTGCCGACGAGTACGTGTGGCCCGACGCCGTTATGAACGAGAGCCGCGGCTGGGAGATCTACCCGCAGGGCCTCTACGACTTTGGCATGGACTGCGCTAAGAACTACCCCGATCTTGAGTGGTTCGTTTCCGAGAACGGCATCGGCATCATGGACGAATACAAGAACCGAGACGCCGAAGGAACCATCCAGGATGACTACCGCGTCGACTTTGTACGCCAGCACCTGGAGTGGGTTGCCAAGGCAATTGCCGAGGGCGCCAAGTGCCGTGGATACCATTATTGGGCCGTCATCGATAACTGGTCTTGGGCGAATGCCTTTAAGAACCGTTACGGTTTTGTCGAGGTCGACCTTATGGACGGCTACAAGCGCCGCCTTAAGAAGTCGGCAGCTTGGCTCAAGCAGGTCGCCACGACTCACGTGGTTGATTAGCGAACGGGCGAACGCCCAGACCGCGCGCCGCTGCGCGCAACACATGGCACATCTGGTGGCAGAGGGCGACAGACCACCGTGCGCATAGGAAAAGGCCGGATTTGAAAGTTAGGAGCAATCATGGCCAGTGACAACGGAAAGAGCTTCCTCGACAAGTTTGCCGAGGTCTCTGCGAAGGTGGGAAACCAGGTTCACCTGCGTTCCCTGCGTGACGCCTTCGCGACCATCACGCCGCTCTATATCCTTGCGGGTATCGCGGTTCTTATTAACAACGTCGTGTTCCCTCTGTTCCCGCTCGATGCGGCGGGCCTTGCCAACCTTCAGACGTGGGGTTCGGCAATTACGCTGGGCACCCTCAACGTCTCTGCCATTATCTTGGCCGGATTGATTGGCTACAGCCTCGCTAAGAACAAGCGTTTCGATAACCCGCTCGCTTGCGTGGTCGTCGCTATCTCTGCTTTCGTCATCATGATGCCGCAGCAGATCACCGCCTCGCTTGCCGCCACGAGCCCGCTGCTCACCGACAAGATCACCTCCGCCGAGGTCACGGGCGCCCTTTCGACTGCCAACACCGGCACCAACGGTCTGTTCTCGGCTATTATCATCGCCCTGCTTTCCGTCTCGCTCTTCATCAAGATTTCTGGCGTCGAGAAGCTCAAGGTTAAGCTGGGCGAGGGCGTGCCTCCCGCGGTCTCCAACTCCTTCAACGTCATGATCCCGATGCTGCTCAACCTCGCGATCTTCGCTCTTGCCGCAGCCCTGCTCGCCGTGTGCGCCGGCACCGATCTGTGCACCATCATCTCCACGTGCATCTCCAACCCGCTCAAGAGCATCATGAACGCCGGTCCGTGGGCTGTTATCCTCATCTACACCCTTGCTAACCTGCTGTTCTGCGTCGGTATTCACCAGTCCACCATCTCTGGCGCTACCGTCGAGCCGATCCTGACCATGCTCATCGTCGACAACATGGCTACCTTTGCCGCCGGTGGCACCATCCAGCCCGATCACTACATGAACATGCAGATCGTTAACAGCTTCGCCCTCATCGGCGGCTCGGGCTGCACCCTCATGCTTCTGCTCGACACGCTCCTGTTCTCCAAGAACAAGGCTTCCGAGACCGTTTCCAAGATGGCTATCCTGCCTGGTCTGTTCAACATCAACGAGCCGGTTATCTACGGTTACCCCATCGTGTACAACCTGCCGCTCATGATCCCGTTCGTCCTTCTTCCCGATCTGTTCATCGGCATCACCTATGGCCTTACCTGCGCAGGCATCATCAGCCCCTGCATCGCCCAGGTGCCCTGGACCATGCCTCCCGTCATCAATGCCCTGCTCGCTACGGGCTTTGACTGGCGCGCCGGCGTGTGGCAGGCTCTCGAGATTGTCATTGGCATGGCCGTCTACCTGCCCTTTATGAAGATTTCCGAGAAGGCAATCGCCAAGCAGGAGGCTCTCGCCGAGTAGAACGCCTAACGTTCGTCCCTTTCACCTTTGAGGGCGCCGGTACGCGGTGCCGGTGCCCGCGGCTCTCTCCCTTGCGTAAAGATACAGGGGAGCGGGCACAATAGCCGCAAGGAATACAACCAGTTGTCGTCTGCGCGCCGCGCAGTTATAAGGAGGAAACCATGAAGAAGATCATGCTCTGCTGCAATGCCGGCATGTCCACGAGCCTGCTGGTCCAGAAGATGCAGGCCGAGGTTGCAAACCGTGGTCTGGATATTGAGGTCGAGGCTCGTCCCATGAACGAGGCCCACGATCACCTGGACGAGTGCGACATGTTGCTGCTTGGTCCGCAGATCGGCTACACCAAGGGCGATTTTGAGAAGGAGGCCGCCGGTCGTTTTCCGGTCGAGGTCATCAACATGGTCGACTACGGCCGCATGAACGCTGCCGGCATCATCGACCACTGCGTCAGCGTGATGGGCTAGGTGCTCCGCATGGAGGATATGAACGAACTGCAGATGACCTGCTTCGAGATCATCAGCTACGTCGGTACCGCCAAGAGCATGTACATCAATGCCGTGCAAAAGGCCAAGGAGGGCGATTTTGACGCCGCCGAGGAGCTTATCAAGCAGGGCGACGAGGCCTATAACGGTGGCCACGATGTTCACATGGGGCTTCTGAAGAAGGAGGCCAACGGCGAGCGTAACGGCGAGGCCCCGTTGATTCTGCTGCATGCCGAGGACCAGATGGCCGGTACCGAGACCATGCGCGTCATGGCGACGGAGCTCATCGAGATTCACAAGCAGCTGCAGGTACTTCAGGCCTAGTCGGCGTTATCGCCGCGATGGGCCGTGCGGTCCAACAGACAACACAGTCCCTTTGACGGGCGCCGGGAGTCTCCGCCTCCCGGCGCCTTTATATTTGGGGAAGGTCTTGCGCGACCTATTAAGCGACCATTCGCGTTTCCCCAGATAAAGCCTGCCAAAACAAACCTGTCCCTTTTTGGTAGGTTTTTGCCTTGGGAGCGGTACCATACAAGCAATGTTTAAACGAGAAAGGTGGGCTCCCATGGAACCTAAGCAGTATTACATCGGCATCGACGTCGGCGGCACCTCGGTTAAGGAGGGCCTGTTCGACGAGGACGGCAACCTGCTTGCCAAGGCCAGCGTGCCCACGCCTCCCATCGTTGACGCTGCGGGCTTTGCCGCGGTGACCGAGGCTATCGACCAGGTGGTCGCCAAAGCCCAGATTCCGCGTGCCTTTGTGGCGGGCATTGGCCTGGCCGTTCCGTGCCCCATCCCGGCATCGGGCGATGCCAAGGTCAAGGCCAACATTGCCATTAACCTGCCCGAGCTGAGGGTTGCCATTCAGAAGCACTGCCCCGATGCGGTCGTTAAGTATGAGAACGATGCCAACGCCGCTGCCATGGGCGAGGCCTGGCTCGGTTCTGCCAAGGGCGTGCAGAACGTGGTGATGGTCACCATCGGTACCGGCGTGGGCGGCGGCGTTATCGTTAACGGCGACGTGGTATCGGGCGTTGTGGGCGCCGGCGGCGAGATTGGCCACATGTGCCTGAACCCGGCCGAGGAGCGCACCTGCGGCTGTGGCGGCCATGGCCATCTGGAGCAGTATTCCAGCGCCACCGGCGTGGTGAGCAACTACCTTGCCGAGTGCAAGAAGGCGGGCGTCGAGCCCATTGAGCTCACCGGCCCCTCCGATTCCAAGGACGTGTTCCAGGCCTGCCGCGAGGGCGACAAGCTCGCGCTGGCCGCAGCCGACACCATGGCCGACTACCTTGGCCGCGCCCTGGCGCTTATCGCCAACGTGGTCGACCCCGAGATGTTCCTGATCGGTGGCGGCGCGTCCGCTTCGGCCGATGTTTATCTCGACAAGGTTCGCGAGCACTTTAAGCAGTACGCGCTCTCTGCCTCGCGCGAGACGCCCATTAAGGTCGCTTCGCTCGGAAACGACGCCGGCATCATCGGTGCCGCCTACGTAGCCCTGCGCGCCGCCGGTAAATAGTCGGTGCAGGAGGGCGGTGGTACAAGGGGGCAGACTTCGCCCCCAGGCTCGCCCCAAATTGCGCCGCGGCCCTTGCGTCTCATAAGGTTCGGCGCCAGCGTGCTACCATAGCTACGTCCAAGTACACATATCAAGTGGAGGATATCCATGGCAAACGTTCTTGTCTTTGGTCACCAGAACCCCGATAACGACGCCATCATGAGCGCCGTCGTCCTGTCCCAGCTGCTCAACCAGGTTGAGTATGCCGGCAACACCTACGAGGCCTGCGCCCTGGGTCAGCTTCCGGCAGAGTCCGCCAAGCTGCTCGCCGACGCCGGCATCGCCGAGCCCCGCGTGATCGAGTCCGTCGAGGCCGGTCAGCTCGTCGTCCTCACCGACCACAACGAGTCTGCCCAGTCCGTCGCCGGCCTTAAGGACGCCACGGTCTTTGGCGTTGTCGATCATCACCGCATCGGCGACTTCGAGACCGCCGGCCCGCTGCACTACATCTGCCTGCCCTGGGGTTCCAGTTGCACCATCGTCACCAAGCTCGCCGGCGTGCTCGGCGTTGAGCTTTCCGACGTCCAGGCCAAGCTGCTGCTCTCGGCCATGATGACCGACACGCTTATGCTCAAGAGCCCCACCACCACCGATGTCGACCGCGCCGTCGCCGCCAAGCTCGGCGAGCAGGTGGGCGTCGACCCGGTCAAGTTTGGCATGGAGGTCTTCCTCACCCGTCCGTCCGGCTCCTTCACCGCAGCCGAGATGGTCGGCAACGACATCAAGATGTTCGAGCCCGCCGGCAAGAAGCTGCTCATCGGCCAGTACGAGACCGTCGACAAGACCCGCGCACTCGGCATGATCGACGAGATCCGCGAGGCCATGCGCGCCTACGCCGCCGAGAAGGGTGCCGACGGCATTGTCCTGTGCATCACCGACATCATGGAGGAGGGCTCGCAGGTCCTGCTCGAGGGCGAGACCGAGGCTGCTCAGAAGGGCCTGGGCATTGCCGACGAGCACGACGGCGTCTGGATGCCGGGCGTCCTCTCCCGTAAGAAGCAGGTCGCTGCCCCCATCATGGCCGCCTGCTAGGTTTAGTTCACTAAACGCCACGACCGGATCGCGGACGCCCCGCGCTCCGGTCGTTTTTTGTGCATGGCGCCGCGTCGTCTCTTGGACAGGCGTGCCCGTGCCGTTGGGCAAATAATGTTCAACCTGTGGTTCCGCTTTTCGGCCACGCCTGCGTGCTTGTCGTGCAGGGTAGGCTAGATGCAAGCGTAATACGTTAGAGCGCGGCGCCGCCACTTGGGCGGGCCGTGCTTTTTTAAGACGGGAGCCTTCCCGTGAAAGGAGCCGCCCATGGCAGCACCCGAGCAGCTGTTCAACGTCCGTGAGCGCAAGCGTTTTGAGCGTCACGACATCTGGGAGCGCATCGCCGAGAACGGCACGATTTCCGCCGCCGTCATGGTCTTCGCCGCCATCGCCGCCGTCATTTGCGCCAATACCGATGCCTACGAGGCCATCCATCACTTTTTGGAGACCCCGCTGTATGTGGGTCTGGGCAACCTTACGGCCGGTCTCACCGTTGAGCTTTTCGTCAACGACTTTCTCATGGCGATTTTCTTTTTGTTGGTGGGTATTGAGCTTAAGTACGAGATGACGGTCGGCGAGCTCAAGAATCCGCGTCAGGCCATGCTTCCCATGCTGGCGGCCGTGGGTGGCGTCGTCGTTCCCGCCTGCATCTACCTGATCTTTAACCATGCCGGCGCTCACAACGGTTGGGCCATCCCCATGGCAACCGATATTGCCTTCGCACTGGGCGTGCTGTCGCTTTTGGGCAATCGCGTGCCCAACGGCGTGCGCGTGTTCTTCTCGACGCTCGCCATCGCCGACGACCTCATCTCTATCGCCGCCATCGCCATCTTCTACGGTCAGAGCCCCAATCCGTTTTGGTTGGGCGCCGCCGCGCTTGTGACCTGCGCGCTCGTGTGGCTCAACAAGACGCAGCATTACCGCCTTGCCCCGTATTCGGTACTGGGTTTGCTGTTGTGGTTCTGCATGTTCAAGAGCGGCGTACACGCCACGCTTGCCGGCGTCATCTTGGCTTTTACCATCCCGGCCAAGTGCGGCGTCAAGCTCGATAGCCTTACCGATTGGTTGGGCGAGTGCCTGCCGTTGCTCGATGACCGCTACGATGACGAGGCACACATCCTGGGCCAGCATGACTTTACCGTCTCGACCACTAAGGTCGAGCGCGTCATGCACCGCGTCACCCCGCCGCTCATCCGCATGGAGCGTCTGATCTCCACGCCGGTCAACTTTGTGATTCTTCCGATCTTTGCGTTCGTGAACGCACAGGTTCGCCTAGTGGGCGTGGACATGAGCACGCTACTCACCGACCCGGTGACGCTCGGCGTGTACTTTGGCATGCTGCTGGGCAAGCCGATCGGTATCTTTGGCATGACGTTCGCCTTGGTCAAGCTCAAGGCCTGCGAGCTGCCGCGCAATGTCAACTGGCACATGATTGCCGGTGTGGGCATTCTGGGCGGCATCGGCTTTACCATGTCGATTCTCATCAGCGGCCTTGCCTTCCCGACGGCCCAGTTTGAGGTTCTGGCTGCCAAGGCCGCTATTCTCGCCGGCTCTGTCACCGCGGCCGTACTTGGCATGATCTACATGAGTGTGATCTGCAAGCACCCCGCGCCCAAGAACGAGTAGGCGCGTAGAAACGGACGCCAGAGCCTGCTCGAGCGCGTGTAAAACGCGGTTTTGAGTAGTACTTGCCACCTGCCGGACACCCCAGTGGCCAAAAAACGCCGTTTGTGAGTACTGTCACAAACGGCGTTTCATTTTAGGCGCGAAAAATAATGTACAAATCTATTCTGTCTGTGCATTAACGATTGCGTGGCTGGACGAAAAATGCCGATGCATCCTTCCAAAACCGGACACAAAAGGCCAAGACTGGCCTTTTTAATTCAAAATCGCTGTTACTAAAAAAGTAACAGTACTCATATTTGCTATTTTTTGACCACAGGCCCCAATGACTAGGTTTATTCCACGGTGCCGTAGACGGCGCCCCAGCCGTGGGCGGCCAAGGCGGAGTTGAGCTGGTCGCAAAGTGACTGGCGGTCGTAATAGCCGGGCGGTAGCAGGTTCACGATTTCCATGAGATCGGGCGCCAGGTCCAAGATTTCGGCCTGTACGATCAGATCCAGGCGGTCGATGGCGTGGCGGTCGTAAAACAGCCCGTCGACCAGGCGCTGCAGGTCGCCGAATTCCTCGGCCTGGAACGATCCGTACTCCATAGTGCCTCCTTGGGCGCCCCACGCCGGCATGCGCGGCGATTCGTAATTCATTGCGATGGACTTAATCTATCACGGCTTCATACCCTTGCGGCGGTGGCGGTCTATACTTAGACGAACTGCAACGTCCCGCTTCGCGAAAGGTCGCACACATGCAGACGATCTACCAGAAGATGGAAACCACCGAACTCGATGCCGCCATCGAGGCACTCAAAGCCGAGGTCGCCGAGGTCAAGGCCAAGGGCCTGGCGCTCGACATGGCCCGCGGCAAGCCGTCGCCCTCCCAGGTGGACATCTCTCGACCCATGCTCGATATCCTCAATGCCGACGCCGATTTGCACGACGGCAACGTCGACTGCTCCAATTACGGCTGTTTTGAGGGCATTCCCTCGGCACGCAAGTTGGCAGGGGAGTTCCTGGGCTGCCCCGCCGAGCAGACGCTCGTGCTGGGTTCGTCGAGCTTGCTGATCGAGCACGATATCGCCGGTATGTTCTGGCGTTGCGGCTCATGTGGTAGCGACCCTTGGGAGGCTTACGAGGCCGTGCACGACGGCAAGAAGGTCAAGTTCCTGTGCCCGGTTCCCGGCTACGACCGCCACTTTGGCATCACCGCCGATCTGGGTATCGAGAACGTCCCCGTCGCGATGACCGACAACGGCCCCGACATGGACGAGGTCGAGCGCCTCGTCGCCGCCGACGATTCCATCAAGGGCATCTGGTGCGTGCCCAAGTATTCCAACCCCACAGGCATCACCTTTAGCGAGGACACTGTGCGTCGCCTGGTCGAGATGCCCACGGCCGCGCCCGATTTCCGCATCTTCTGGGACAACGCCTACTGCGTGCACGACCTGTACGACGAGACCGACGAGCTCGCCAACATTTTCGACCTCGCTCGCGCGGCGGGCACCGAGGACCGCGTGGTGGCCTTTGCCTCGACGTCCAAGATCACCTTCCCGGGCGCCGGTATCGGCTTTATCGGTGCGAGCCCCGCGGTCATCGCCGAGTTCTCCAAGCGCCTGAAGGCCGGCCTTATCAGCGCCGACAAGCTCAACCAGCTGCGTCACGTGCGTTTCCTTCCCACCATCGAGGCGGTCAAGGAGCACATGAAAAAGCATGCCGAGTTCCTGCGTCCGCGCTTTGAGGCCGTTGAGCGCAAGCTCACCGAGGGCTTGGGCGACACGGGCTGCGCCACCTGGACGCATCCTCGCGGCGGCTACTTTGTAAGCTTCGATGGTCCCGAGGGCTCGGCCCAGAAGGTCGCCGCGCTTTGTGCCGACCTGGGCGTCAAGCTCACGCCGGCCGGTGCCACCTGGCCCTATGGCAAGGACCCGCGCGACACCAACATCCGCATCGCGCCGAGCTATCCCACGGTCGAGGACCTGGAGGCCGCGCTCGATGTGCTGGTGCTGGCCGTCAAGCTCGTCGCTGCCGAGCTTGCGCGTGCCGAGCGCGCCTAACGCGCGGCTTCCCGTACTATCCGCACTTTCGATACGTAAAGGAGCGTATACATGGATTTGGGTATTTCCACCAACCCCACGCCAGAGCTCTACGCCATTAAGGTGGCCGGCGAGATCGATATCTCTAACGCCGATAGCCTGCGCAATGCCATCGACCTGGCGCTCGAGCAGCCCACTGAGGCCGTTGAGCTCGATTTTGCCCAGGTGAGCTACATCGATTCGACGGGCATTGGCGTGCTCGTGGGCGCCGCGCACCACGCGGTCGACCACGGCAAGCGCTTTAGCTGCACCAATGTGCAGCCCCCGGTGATGCGCGTGGTCCAGCTGTTGGGTGTCGACCAGGAGATTTCGATCACCGCTGCATAATCTTTGCCCCCAAAAGGGCGTGCCGTTTGGCATATGTTTGTGATGCGCTCGGACGTTTTGGCGTCCGGGCGCTATACTTGACCGAATGAATAGACGAGTTCCGGCCGAATGGCGCGGTGCGGGCTCGACTCACATCGAGCCTTGGAGGTATGTGTGTTTGGTATTGGAGAGGGTGAGCTCGCGATCATCGTGGTCTTCGGCTTTTTGCTGTTTGGCCCGGATAAGCTCCCGCAGATGGGCCGCACAATCGGCCGTGCCATCCGTCAGTTCCGCGAGACGCAGGAAAAGATGACGGCCGTTGTTCAGTCCGAGATTATCGATCCGGTAAGTGAGGCCGCTTCGGCACCGGTCAAGCCCAAGAAGACTGCCGTCGATGACGATTCCGATGCGGACGAGGATGCCGCCGAGACGGCAGCGCCCGCAAAGAAGGAGACCTTTGCCGAGCGTCGCGCTCGTCTTGCTGCCGAGAAAGCCGCGAGCGAGGCTGCCGCCGAGGGCGAGGGTGCTGCTGAGGAGTCCGAGGCCGAGGGTGCCGAGCCTGCCGCTGCCGTCGAGCCTGTCGTCGAGCCCGAGCCTGCTGCAGAACCGGAGCCCGAGCCCGAGCCGGTAGAGCCCACGACGGCCGACCTCTACGCCCGTCGTCCCCGCAAGCGCAAGGCGGTCGTCGACCAGCTCGCCCGCGAGCTCGAGGCCGAGGACGAGGCCGTTGCCGAGGCTGCCACCGCCGATGCCCCGAAGGGAGGCGATGAGTAATGCCTATCGGACCTGCGCGCATGCCGCTCTTCGATCACCTGGGAGAGCTCCGTCGCCGCCTGACTATCGTGGTCGTGTCGGTGTTTGCCGCCGCCATCGTGCTGTATTTCGCCACGCCCGTGGTGCTCGACATCCTGGAAGACCCCATCCGCTCCTTTGTGCCGGACGGTAAGTTCTACATCACCACCACGCTCGGCGGCTTTGGCCTGCGCTTCTCGCTGGCCATCAAGATGGCCGTGGTCATGTGCACGCCCATGATCATCTGGCAGATTCTGGCATTTTTCCTGCCGGCGCTGCGTCCCAACGAGCGCAAATGGGTCGTGCCCACGGTGCTCGCCTCGACGGTGCTGTTCTTCCTGGGCGCCATCTTCTGCTATTTCATCATCATCCCGGCGGGCTTTGAGTGGCTTATCGGCGAGACCTCGGCCGTCGCCACGGCGCTGCCCGACCTAGAGAACTACGTCAACATGGAGCTGCTCTTTATGATCGGCTTTGGCGTGGCGTTTGAGCTGCCGCTCATCATCTTCTACCTGTCCGTCTTCCACATCGTGTCCTACGCGGCCTTCCGCGGCGCCTGGCGCTACGTGTACGTGGGCCTGCTTGTGGGCTCGGCTGTGATTACGCCCGACGGCTCGCCCGTTACGCTGGGCCTCATGTATGGTGCCCTGCTCTCGCTCTACGAGATTTCGCTCGCCATTGCCCGCGTGGTCATTACCGCGCGCGAGGGCAAGGAGGGCTTGTTTGTGAGCCGTCTGGACCTGTTCTCGGACGATGAGGACGACGAGGAGTAAATCGGTATGCACGAGGTTGGCATTGTCAACGGCATACTCGATACAGTGATTCGCGCGGCGCGTGGGGCGGGGGCCTCGCGCGCCGTTTTGGTAACGCTGCGTATCGGGGATATGACCGAAGTTGTGCGCGAGGCGCTCGACTTTGCGTGGGAGACATTTCGCGATGAGGACCCGCTCACGCGAGGCTGCGAGCTTGCCGTGGAGGAAGTCCATCCACAAAGCGAGTGTCTGGACTGCGGGGAGGTCTTTGAGCACGATCGCTTCCATTGCCGCTGTCCCCAGTGTGGTGGTGCCAACGTGCGCCTACTGCACGGCCGCGAGCTCGATATCGCGAGTATCGAAATCGAAACCCCCGACGATTAGCCCGCTAGCCATCTGGTGATGGGGTATAAAGGGGCCAAAGTAAGGAGCGCTGAGTATGGCTGAGAAAACGATTGATATCGCGTCGCCGATCCTGTCGCGCAATGAGCGCCTGGCAGATCAGCTGCGTCAGCGATTTAATGAGGCAGGCACCTATGTGATCAACGTCTTGTCGAGCCCTGGCTCGGGCAAGACCACCACGATCCTGGGCACCAACGAGCGCCTGCGTGACAAGGCGGGCCTGCGCTGCGCCGTCATCGAGGGCGACATCGCCTCGGACGTCGACGCCATCACCATGAAGGAAGCCGGCATGCCTGCCATCCAGATCAACACGGGGGGCCTGTGCCACCTCGAGGGCAACATGATCATGGAGGCCGTCGACGCGTTCGACCAGGCTGTGGGTCTGGAAAACATCGACGTCATCTTTATCGAAAATGTGGGCAACCTGGTCTGCCCGGTCGACTTTGACCTGGGCGAGAACCTGTCCATCATGATTCTTTCGGTGCCCGAGGGCGACGACAAGCCCATCAAGTACCCGGGCATCTTCCAACACGCCGGCGCGCAGCTGCTCAACAAGGTCGACGTGGCTCCGGCTTTCGATTTTGACATGGATAGGTATACTAAGACATTCGATGACCTCAATCCGCAGGCGCCGCGGTTTGCCGTGAGCGCGCGCAAGGGCGAGGGCATGGATGCCTGGTGCGATTGGCTCATCGGGCAGATTGAGCAAGCAAGGGCGTAAGTCGGCCGCCATACGGGCGGGCGTAGCCGCAGAGATACGAGATAGGAGCCTCTTTTGAAGCTCATCATCGCCGAGAAAAACGACGCCGCGCGTCAGATCGCCGAGCGTCTGTCCACGGGTAAGCCCAAAAAGGACAAGGTGTACAACACCGCCATCTACCGCTTTGAGTGGAAGGGCGAGGAGTGCGTGACGATCGGCCTTGCCGGTCACATCCTTGCGCCTGATTTTTGCGACAGCGTGCTGTTCGATAAAAAGCTGGGCTGGTATTCGGTTACTGAGGACGGCGAGATGCTGCCGGCCGACATGCCCGATGGCCTGGCTCGTCCGCCCTACGACACCAAGCGCAAGCCGTTTCTTGCCGATGGCATCTCCATCAAGGGCTGGAAGCTCGAGAGTCTGCCCTATCTCACCTGGGCACCCGTCATTAAGCTGCCGGCCGAGAAAGAGCTCATTCGCTCGCTCAAGAACCTTGCCAAGAAGTCCGACAGCGTCATCATCGCTACGGACTTCGATCGCGAGGGCGAGCTGATCGGTTCGGACGCCCTCAACAAGGTGCGCGAGGTGGCGCCGGACTTGCCGGTTGCCCGCGCCCAGTATTCTTCGTTTACCAAGGCCGAGATCACGCAGGCCTTCGATAATCTCGTCTCGCTCGACCAGAACCTGGCCGACGCAGGCGAGAGCCGTCAGCACATCGACCTCATTTGGGGTGCGGTGCTGACGCGCTACCTGACGCTCGCCAAGTTTGGCGGCTTTGGTAACGTGCGCTCCGCCGGCCGCGTGCAGACGCCGACGCTTGCCCTGGTGGTCGAGCGCGAGCGCGAGCGCATGGCGTTTGTGCCCGAGGACTATTGGCAGATTCGCGGCATGGGTGCCGCGCAGGGCGCTGCCGAGGACGATCGCTTTAAGATCGCGCACAAGACGGCGCGCTTTACCGACAAGGATGCTGCTGAGACGGCGTACGGCCATGTTGACGGCGTCGCGACGGCAACCGTCGCCGCGGTGACCAAGCGCTCGCGCAAGCAGCAGCCGCCCACGCCGTTTGCGACCACTTCGCTGCAGGCTGCCGCCGCAGCCGAGGGCATCTCGCCTGCGCGTACCATGCGCATCGCCGAGTCCCTCTACATGGCGGGCCTCATCAGCTACCCGCGTGTCGACAACACCGTGTACCCCGCGACGCTCGATCTGGGCGCCGTGGTGAGCGACCTGGCAAAGATCAACCCGGCGCTGGCGCCCGTGTGCAAAAAGGTGCTCGCCGGCCCCATGAAGCCCACGCGCGGCAAAGTCGAGACCACCGACCACCCGCCTATCTACCCCACGGGCGAGGGCGATCCGTCCACGCTCGATGGCGGTCAGCGCAAGCTCTACGACCTCATCGCCCGCCGCTTCCTGGCGACGCTTATGGGTCCCGCGACCATCGAGAACACCAAGCTCGAGCTCGACGTGAACGGTGAGCCGTTCGTGGCTTCGGGCGATGTGCTCGTGACCCCGGGTTTCCGCGAGGCATACCCGTACGGACTCAAGCGCGACGAGCAGATGCCGCCGCTTGAGCAGGGCGATACGGTCGACGTGTTCGACATTAAGCTCGAGGCCAAGCAGACCGAGCCGCCCGCGCGCTACAGCCAGGGCAAGCTCGTGCAGGAGATGGAAAAGCGCGGCCTGGGCACCAAGTCCACGCGCGCGAGCATCATCGAGCGCCTGTACGCCGTGCGCTATCTCAAAAACGATCCCGTGGAGCCGAGTCAGCTGGGCATCGCCATTATCGATGCACTGTCGCAGTTTGCCCCGCGCATCACGAGCCCCGATATGACCAGCGAGCTCGATGGCGACATGACCCGTGTGGAGCGCGGCGAGGATACCGAAGAGCATGTCGTGACGCACTCGCGCGCGCTGCTGGCTGGCGTGCTCAACGAGCTGCTCAAGCACACGCAGGAGCTGGGCGACGCCATCAGCGACGCCGTCACGGCCGATGCGCGCGTGGGCGCTTGCCCCAAGTGCGGCAAGGACCTGGTTATGAAGACGAGCGCCAAGACCCGCGGCAGCTTTATCGGCTGCATGGGCTGGCCCGACTGCGATGTGACCTATCCGGTGCCGAGCGGCGTCAAGGTAAGCCCGCTCGAGGGCGAGGCGGCCGTGTGCCCCGAGTGCGGCGCGCCGCGCATTAAGTGCCAGCCGTTCCGCCAGAAGGCCTTCGAGATTTGCGTGAACCCCACGTGCCCCACCAACTACGAGCCCGACCTTAAGGTGGGCGAGTGCAAGGTGTGCGCCGAGGCCGGACGCCATGGCGACCTGATCGCGCACAAGAGCGAGAAGAGTGGCAAGCGCTTTATCCGCTGC
The DNA here is from genome assembly GCA_900543025.1 of uncultured Collinsella sp. Lineage (GTDB taxonomy): Bacteria > Actinomycetota > Coriobacteriia > Coriobacteriales > Coriobacteriaceae > Collinsella. Next base: position 58,010 of record UQPP01000002.1, on the reverse strand, counting down.
ACCAACTACGATGACTGCGGCGTGAGCTATCCTCTGCCGGCGCGCGGTAAGCTCGAGGCGACGGGTGAGACCTGCCCCGAGTGCGGCGCCCCCATCGTGGTGGTCAACACGGCGCGCGGCCCGTGGCGCATCTGCGTGAACATGGACTGCCCGACCAAGGAGAAGAAGCCCGCCCGCGGCCGCAAGACCACGACCAAGGCGAGCACGGCAAAGAAGACGACGGCGGCAAAGAAGACTGCTGCCAAGAAGACGACCGCCAAAAAGACGACCACCAAGAAGGCCGCCGACAAGTAACCGAGCACATATAGACGCGGCGGGGCCGGGCGCGCAAATGCAAATGCGCGCCCGGCCCCACTTCTAAGTTGCGGTGAAATAGGGACTGTTTTTGCTGGCAAAAGGCCTAATTAATCCCTATTTCACCGCAAGTTTTGATCAGTTGTTGGGATTACTTCACCTCGACAGGCTTGGCGCTGGGATAGCGCTCCTCAAAGTCTAGGCGGTACTTATTGTCATTGGTGCCCGCCACGTTGTCGCGCGACAGCGGCGCCACGATCTCATTCTTGTGATCCGCAGGCTTGGTGTATTTCAGGCTGATCTCCCAGGCATCACAGATTGCGTCAATGCGGTGATCCAGGTCGTCATACAGGGCAACGATGTCTTTCCAGGAACTGTAGTTCTTAGAGCTCGTCGGGACGTCCAGGTCCTCGACGATGTCGTAATACTGCTCGATGGTGTCCTCTGTGCGCTCGGCGACGTCGGCGAGATTTTGACGGGTGGTGCGATCTTCTTCCAGATAGCTGCCGTTGAAGTTCTGCGCGCAGCCACGGACGTAGTTGTCGAGGTCTTCGAGCAAGTCGTAGTATTCGCTCAGTCGGCGGTAGAGGTTCTGCTCGGAGAGCGTTGCTTCGCCGCCATCCTCGTCGTCATCGTCATCATCGTCGTACAGGCTGTTGGGATCGCCGAGAGGCTTTAGGTCATCGTCGTCGACGTCATGGTGCAGCTTAGCTACCTCGGCAGTCGTCTGCGTGGCGGCGTTGTCGAAAGGCTTGATCACAAAGAAAACGACCAGGGCGATGATGATTGCCACCAGCACAACGATAACGGCGATAAGCGGCCCGGTGCCGCTCTTTTTGGGGGCGGGGGTCTGTGGCGAAGCGGGCGCGTATGCGGGAGCCGGCTCCTGTTGGGACGAGCCGCTCGCGACGGGTATGCGCTGCGTGGTCTCGACGGCCGCGGGGCCTGCGGCGGGGTCGGGGCGATAGGCGAGGGGGTCGTCCGCCTTGGCTTGCGGCGTATCGAGGGAACCGGTCTGCTCGAAAGCGGGCTGGCTATCGCTCGCGGTTGTTTGCTCAACGGGTGCACCGCACGAGGTGCAGAACTTGGCATTATCTGCAAGAAGCTTGCCGCACGAGGCGCAATACCGAGACATTGCCACTCCTTTCGCCACATTTCAATGCAATACGACGATTATACCCAGCGCTCAAAATTCCCCATCATAAGTTGCGGTGAAATAGGGACTGTTTGGCGGTCTTAGAGCTTCAATCAGTCCCTATTTCACCGCAACTTTAGAAAGGCACCTTTAGTCATTGGGGACGTTCTTGAACGACTAGTCATTTAAGAACGTCTCCAATGACTAGGTCCGATTTGGGGCGCGCCGGACGCTGGGGTATCATGGCTTGGTTGATATATCTGCATTTACGCGCCTTGTAGGAAGGGGCTGCGCCCATGGCTTTTGAGCCCGCTCAACATAGCTTTATCACGCTCGAGGGCGTCGACGGTGCCGGCAAGTCTACGCAGGCGCGCCTGCTTGCCCGCGCGCTTGAGTTCGCTGGCTACCAGGTTGTGAGCCTGCGCGAGCCGGGCGGTACCGCCATCAGCGAAAAGATCCGTGCTCTGCTGCTCGACCCCGCCAATACAGCGATGGGCGACACCTGCGAGTTGTTGCTCTACGAGGCGGCGCGCGCTCAGTTGGTGCACGAGGTCATCGTGCCCGCCCTTGCTGTCGGTAAGGTGGTCCTGTGCGATCGCTTCTACGATTCCACGACCTGCTACCAGGCGTTTGCCGATGGCCTCGATCGCCAGATAGTACGCGACGCCAACAACCTGGCCGTCGCGGGTACGCACCCGGCGCTCACGCTCGTCTATCACATCACACCCGAGCAGGCGGCGCTGCGCATGGCCGACCGCGGTGCGGCCGACCGCATGGAGGCCAAGGGCATGGCCTTCCAAGAGCGCGTCTACCAGGGATTTTGCGGCATTGCCGCCGAGGAACCAAACCGCGTAAAGCTCATCGACGCGACCGCGACCATCGAGGAAGTCTTCGAGAAGACGGTCGAGCAGGTTCGCGCCTACGGCCTCGATATTTCCCAGGACGCCGTCACCGCCGCGCTTGCCCAGGAGGCCGAGTAACATGGCCCCCGCTCAGGCAAGCCTGCTGGCCAAGCTCGACACCCAAGAGCGCGTGCGCGACTTTTTGACCAATGCCGTCGCCAGCGGTCGCGCATCGCACGCCTACCTGTTTTTGGGCGCGCCCGGCGCGGGCAAGCTCGACGCCGCGTGGGCGCTCGCCCAAGCCTTCCTGTGCGAGCAGGATGGCTGCGGCTCATGCGATAGCTGCGTGCGCGTCGCCCGCCATACGCACCCCGACGTGCACTATTACACGCCCGAGAGCGCCACGGGCTACCTCATCGCCCAGACCCGCGAGCTGCTCGACGACGTTCCGCTGGCGCCCATCCGTGCCAAGGCCAAGGTCTACATCATCGACCGTGCCGAGCAACTGCGCGCCAACACCGCCAACGCACTGCTCAAAACACTCGAGGAGCCGCCCGAGGGCGTTATGTTCATCCTGCTGGGCACCTCGGCAGACGTGATGTTGCCCACCATCGTGAGCCGCTGCCAGTGCGTGCCGTTTCGGCTGGTATCGCCCGTCGTCGCCGCGCAGGCCGTGAGCCGCGCCACCGGTCAGGACCCTGCGCGTTGCCGCATGGCCGTCGCCGTAGCGGGAAGCCCCACGCGTGGCATCGAGTTCCTCAAGAGCGCCGAGCGCCAGGACGCCCGCCGTCAGATGGTTCGCGCCATCGATTCGCTTATCGCCGCCGACGAGGCCGACGTGCTCAGCCGCGCCAAGTCACTCATCGTCGCCGTTAAGGCGCCGCTCGCCGAGGTCAAGTCCACGCAGGAAAAGGTGCTCGAGCAAAACGCCGATTACCTGTCGCGTGGAGCATTGAAGCAGCTTGAGGACCGCAACAAGCGCGAACTCAACGCGCGCGAGCGTTCGGGTATCATGGAAGCGCTGGCGAGCGCGCGGACGCTCATGCGCGACGTGCTGCTGACGCTTCAGGATGAGGCGGCCGACGTCGTGAACGAGGATGTGCGCGACACGATCGGTCGGCTTGCCGCCGCGACCAATGTTGCGGGCGCCACCCGGGCGCTCGAGGCGGTCGCAACCGCCGAGCGCAACATCGCCAGAAACGTTACTCCCCAGCTGGCCATCGAGGTCATGCTGTTCGATATCAGGAAGGCACTGAAATGCCGTTAGTCGTACCCGTTAAGTTTACCTACGCCTCGCGCGACCTGTGGTTTGATCCGCAGGATCTGGATATCCTCGAGGCCGATTATGCCATTTGCTCCACCGAGCGCGGAACCGAGATCGGCCTGGTCACGGCCGATCCCTTTGAGGTGCCGCAAGACGAGATCGGTCAGCCGCTCAAGCCCGTGCTGCGCGTGGCGAGCGACATCGACCTGCAGCTTGCCGACGACCTGGCCATTCAGGGCGACGAGGCCATGGTCGACTTCCGCCGCCTGGTCAAGGAGCTCGACCTCGAGATGAAGCCGGTGGGCGTTGAGTACCTGTTTGGCGGCGAGAAGGCCGTGTTCTACTTTGCGGCCGAGGAGCGCGTCGATTTTCGCCAGCTCGTCAAGGACCTGTCCTCGACGCTGCACATTCGCGTCGACATGCGCCAGATCGGCGTGCGCGACGAGACCCGCCTGGTGGGTGGCTACGCCCAGTGCGGACAGGAGCTCTGCTGCACGCGCTTTGGCGGACAGTTTGAACCCGTCTCGATTCGCATGGCAAAAGAGCAGGACCTGCCGCTCAACTCGTCCAAGATCAGCGGCGTGTGCGGCCGCCTGATGTGCTGCCTGCGTTATGAGTTCGAGGCGTACAAGGACTTTAAGAGCCGTGCGCCCAAAAAGAAGACGCTCATCGATACGCCGCTCGGCAAGGCGCGTATTCAGGAATATGACACGCCGCGTGAGCAGCTGGTGCTGCGCCTGGAGAACGGCAAGGTTTTTAAGGTCAACCTAGCCGATATGACGTGCTCGGAGGGCTGCAAAAAGAAGGCTGCCGAGCAGGGCTGCAATTGCCGCCCCGACTGCGTGACGCGTGACGTGCTCGAGCGCATCGAGTCGCCCGAGATGCGCCTGGCGCTCATGGAGCTCGACCGCGAGAACGGCGTCGACGTGGGCGATGGCCTGTCGAGCGCCGACCGTCTTGCCGGCACGTCGATGCCCAAGCGCCGTCGTCGCGATGCCGAATCCGATGCTCGCGCCGGTCAGGGGCAGGGCGAGGGCCGTGGCCGCGGAAAGGGCCGTGGTAAGGTTGAGGCACCCGAGGCCGAGGAGGCCGCCGGTGGCCGTCGTCGTCGCAAACGCTCGGGTTCGGGCGATGCCGGCGAGGTCGCTCCCGCAGGCAAGAACGCTTCCCGCGAGCGCGAGGCTCAGCAGCCCCAGCAGCAGAATCGCGGCGGCGGCATGAACCCCACACGTCGCCGCCGCCGTCATCTGTCGAGCGAGGAGCGCGAGGACGCCTTCCGCGCCGCAGCTGCTCGCGAGGCCGGTGCCGCTTCCAAGGGCGCCTCGGCCTCCGATGCGCCTGTCGACAAGAGCGGCAAGTCACGTGGCGAGGAGGAGCGCGCGCCGCGTCCGCGCCGTCGCCATTCCTCGGGCGCGCAACAGAAGCCCTCAGTGCCCTCCGTGGCCGATCAGGTCTCGGATGGCGAGGTCAAGGTCACGCGCCGTCGTCCCGGGGATGGCGGGGGAGCGGCTGCCAAGGCTTCGCGTGGCGCCGCTCGCGACGAGCGCGAGCCGCGCGGTGGCGAGGGCTCGGCCGACCAGGGTCAAAAGCGCCGTCGCCGTCGCCGTTCCCGCAAGCCGCGCCAGGATGGTGGCGAGGGCTCGACCCCGTCTTCGTCCGCACCGCAACCGCCCGCCGGCGAATAACGCCCGCGAGCGGATTTAGCCCGCCTTGCCCCGAGCGCATCGGGGTATCATAGCGCCGAATCAACAACCCTCCCTGCGATCGAGCGTAGGGAGGGTTGTGTCTTGAAGAGCCATCTGAACATATTGAGCCGTCTGCAGAGTGCCGGTGCCCTACCGTTTGCGGACGAATTGCTACCGTTTGCCGAGCGGGTGGCACGCGAGGCGCTCGAGGCATTGTCGCCAACACGATGTGCCGGCTGCGAGCGCGCCGGTACGCTTATTTGCCAAGACTGCCTGACTGCGCTCACGCTCATCGACCCACGTCATAGCTGCACCCGATGCGGCGCCCCGTTTGGGGATTTGCTGTGCACTGAGTGTTCGGTCGAGGGCGCGTCCTCGGCAATGGCGGAGGCGCTCGACCGCTGCCTGGCGTGCGCCGTCTATGCGCATCCGCTGCCGCGCATCATTAAAGCGTACAAGGACGCGGGCGAGCGACGTCTGGCTCCGTATCTGGCGGAGCTGCTCTACGACACCGCCCTGCATGCCCAGGTCGTAGCGCCCGATCGCTATGGAGGTGTGCTGTCCGGCGCGGATGCGGTGGTGTTTGTGCCTGCGACGGCGGCAGCGTTTCGGCGGCGTGGTTTTGATCATATGGAGGCTATTGCGCGCCCATTTTGCGAGCTGTCGGGTGTTCCCCTGCTCGATGCCCTCGTCAAGTACGGGCATGGCGACCAGCGCGAACTCGGTCGTGAGGAGCGCCGCGAGCGTGCCCGAGGTATGTACGAGACGGTTGAGGATGTGCACGGCCGCCGCCTGCTGCTTATCGATGACGTTATCACCACGGGTGCGACGATGGCAGCGGCTTCGGCGGAACTCAAGCGCGCCGGTGCCACGGCCGTTGATGGCTTCGCTATCGCACGCGTTTGGTAGGGGTGATTCATGTGGCGGTAACAATCAGGTGGTGCAACAAACCGACAAAAGAGCAGCTAGCGGCTTCCGTAATCCTAACTGGCGCCTCGGCGCTACGCATGATGCGCGCCGAGCGCCGGCAGATGGGCTACATAAGCTGGAAGGACCTTAATCCCGATGAAGAGCGCCGTGTGCTGCGCACATCGTCGCCCTCGACCGAGGACATCTATCTTCCCGATTTGGTGCGGATTGGGGCCGCAAGCGGCGAGGCGCAAGAGGATTTGTGCTTGCTGGTAGGGTCTGCAGCGCAGCGCCGCCGTATTCTTGGCGTGAGCTGGTCCGTATGCTCCGAGTTGCCCGCCGGCTCGATTCTAGAGGTGGAACCGGGGGTGTACAGTCTATCTCCCGAGGCCCTTTGCGTAGCCGTCGCGCGCGAGGTCGGCTGCATCCAGGCATTTGCCCTGGCCCAGGAGCTGTGCTCTAAGATTTCACTGAGTGACCGCGGGAAGTATCTGCCTCCCTACACCTCGCCTGTCGTGAACAAATTGGCAAAGGACAAAGACCAGCCGCCAGATGTCGGTTACTTTGAGGTCGAGTCCGTGCTGACACCCGATTGCCTGGTAGATTACCTCGCGGCATGCAAGGGGAGCGCGGCCAAGCAGCTGCGGCGGCTGTGTCCCTATCTGTCTGAAAACCTGCGTTCACCCATGGAGTGCATCATGCTTGCCATGTTTTCGCTTCCGTTTTCCTATGGCGGATTTGCCTGTGGTCCCTTTAAGACCGACTACAAGATCGAGTTCAACGACCGTGCACAGGCGATCTCGGGGATGCCGCATGCGGTTTGCGATGCCTTTCAGGAAGCAGCCCGGTTTGACTTGGAATACAACGGTGAGCTGGGCCATTCTTCTCGGAGGGGACGTATCCATGATGAAAAGCGCAACACGGGCTTGATTACTATGGGAATCGAGGTCGCGACGGTCAACAACGAAATGCTCTGTGACATGGAAGCGATGGAAGCACTCGCATGGCGCATCCACCAGCGTATGGGTAAGCGATATCAGAATCGCGTAGAGGCTCGTCGAAAGAGGCAAGATGCTCTGCTGAATACGCTCCGAGCGTGCTTTGGGCTCAAACCAGCGTAAAACTATGGCTTTATAGGGGGTTTGTTTATATGCTCTGTGCAAAAAACGGCAAATATGAGTACTGTTACTAGATTAGTGACAGCAAAAACAAAGAAACTTGGGCCGATAATCTGGATTCAGCGAAGAGATAATAAACGAATGTGGAATATCTTGGCGCCAAGCAGGCTGTGCGGAACTCAAAAAGGGCTCGTGAGGCGGTAATACGCTGCTACTAAATTGGTAACAGTACTCATATTTGCCGTTTTTTGCACACGGCACCCTGAGACGGGTGCCCCGGAGCTCCCCGTAGGGGAGCTCCGGGCTTCATAGGGGCACGAATGGTCCGCTCCGACCCGCAAAATCTGTACTCGAGATGCGAATGACGCCCCTAACCTTAAACTTTAGCTTGAACTTAGCTATAATGCGCTTCGTTCCTACCAGGCTGTGGTTGCGGACGGACGAAATGTCCGTCCTAGTCCAAGACAGACGCGGTCAAAGGGATCCACGTAAGCGACCGCGTGCGCGCGGCGCGATCATGGCGCGTCCTAGATGTAAGCCGCACCGTCCGTTCTACTTTCTTTGGGGCAATACCGCCTCGCGGGCGAGCGGGCCAGTCGTGAAGGTGGCTGCGGCCTCCCGAGCAAACACCCCGGTGCGCAAGTGTGGGGTCAAATACCAGGTCAGCTGGTGGGAACAACCTGATATTCCGCGCAACGCACGGATCGTATACGACACAGAAGGCAGGGTAGTGGACATGGTGAAGGGCAGCTTGATGCACGCGGCTCGGTTAGGTGCTGGGACCGCGGCGGTCATTGCCGTTTTGGGCCTGAGTGGATGCGCGTTCAATCCACTGTCCACGTTCACGACGCCCACGATCGACCAGATCGAGCGCGAGACCGTTACCCCCACGGTATCGGACGATGCCCTGGTCACGCCGGGAACCCTGACTGTCGCTCTCGATACTTCCGATGCCCCGCAAGCCATGCAGGATGCCGACGGAAACCTCACGGGCTATGCGGTCGATGCCGCTCGTTCCCTCGCATGCCGCATGGGTCTCAAGGTCGCCTTTGTCGATGCGTCCTCGGCCGATTCCGCGCTCAGCGATAAAAAGGCCGACATCTTCATTGGTGACGTCAGGTCTACGGACGGCGATATCAGCTCGCTTGGCACCTGTCTGTACGACGCCCCCGCCGTATTCGGCAAGAGCAGCGACGGAGAGTCGCTGAGCGTTTCCACCGAAACGCTTAACACCGCTACCCTGGGCGTTCAGACCTCTTCGGCCTCGCAGGAAGCGCTCGCCAAGCAGAGCATTACGGCCAACCAAAAGACCTTCTCCAACATCAATGAGTGCTTTGAGGCGCTCGAGTCGGGCGAAGTCGATTACGTGATCTGTGATTCCACGGCCGGTGGTTACCTCGCGCGCCTGATGAGCCAGATCTCCTATGTCGGCACGCTCGAGACGCCCTCCACGCTTGGTGTCGCAGGCCTTAGCTCTAACGATGAGCTGTGCCGTGCCGTGAGCGATGCCCTCGATGGTATCACGGTCGATGGCACGCTCGAGGCAGTCCACTGCGTCTGGTACGGCCAGATGCCCTATGACCTTACCGCCAAGACCGTTTCGGGAGCCAATGTGCAGACATCCGACTCCACGTCCAACGAGACTGAGCCCTCCGATGACGACGCCTCCGATAACAACGCCGACAGCCCGTCGTCTAGCCAGGAAGGCGCCATCACCGACGATGACATCAACAAGCTCAATAGCTAGTTATTGGTAGGGGTGGCGTCTGCCATACATTGAACGAGGCGCTTCTTCATGGTTTCAACACGCATAGTCGGGTCTCCCCAATAGGGGAGCCCGGCTTTTCTATTTTGGTAAAAACAGCAGGTAAAAGCTGATTTTCAGGAGAAAAACTAGCTTTGCCGACGCCTTCCTATAGCGCACTTTGCCACGGAAAAGTGCGAGACTTCGGTATGCGGTATCAAGCAGTCGTTATTCGGGTCTTTGGGAAATCGCGTGATTAAATGCACGGCAATGGGTACATAGCCAGTACAGTAAGTCCCCGAGGCAGATTGGAGCCACGTATGGATATCAAGGTTTCTGGACGCAAGACGACGGTAACCGATGCTCTGCGTGCGCATGTGGATGAGAAAATCGGCGAGGCGCTCAAGGTTTTCGACATCGAGCCCATGACAGTCGACGTCGTGCTTCGTTATGAGAAGAACCCCTCGAACCCCAACCCGGCAATCGTCGAGGTCACGGCTCGTGCCCGCGGTTCGGTGATTCGCGTTGCCGAGCACGGCGCAGATATGTATGCTGCCATCGACCTCTCCGCCGATAAGGTCACCCGCCAGCTGCGCAAGTTCAAGACCAAGGTCGTGGACAACCGCCAGGGTGGTGCCAGTGCCGCGGATGTCGCGCCGGTCGAGCGCGTTGAGGATCTGGCCGACCTGCTGCTGCCCGAGGAGGACGACGACCTGCTCGTCCGCGAGAAGGTCATCGATGTCACCCCGATGACCGAGGAGCAGGCGCTGGTGCAGACCGATTTGCTGGGCCACGACTTCTACGTGTTCGAGAACGCGACGACCGGTCTCATCAATGTGGTGTATCACCGTAAGAATGGTGGATATGGCATCATCAAGCCCCGCATCGAAACACTTGACGAGTAAAATACGTTAACTTGCATGAGTTAACGGTTGGCGGCCATCCCATGCGGGTGGCCGCCTTTTTACGTAAGGAGTCGCTTTGATGGACAAGGCCGCATCCGCCGGTCATTCGAACCGTTGCCGCATCGTCGTCGATACCTGCTGCGACTTTAGCCCCGAGGTCGCCGCGAACCTCGATGTCGATATCCTGGGTTTCCCTTTCATTATCGATGGCGAGGAGCGCACAGACGACATCTGGTCGAGCATGAGCCCTAAGGAGTTCTACGACCGCATGCGCGCCGGTGCTCGCGTGTCCACCTCGGCTGTGTCGCTCGGTCGCTATATCGAGTTTTTTACCGAGTGCGCCAAAGAGGGCACGCCCACGGTCTACCTGTGCTTTACCTCGGCGCTGTCGTCGAGCTACAACTCCGCGTGCCAGGCGGCAGATGTCGTGCGCGCCGAGTATCCCAACTTTGAGCTCTACGTGGTCGACAACGCTCTGCCCTGCGCGACCGGTGCGCTCTTGGCGCTCGAGGCCGTGCGCCAGCGTTCGGCGGGACTGACCGCCAAGCAGCTGGTCGATTGGGCAAACGAGGCAAAGACCTACGTGCACGGCTACTTTACGCTCGAGAGCTTCGACGCACTGGCTGCCGGCGGCCGCATTCCTCCCGCGGCGGCGCAGCTCACGGCAAAGCTCGACGTCAAGCCCGAGCTCTCCTACGACCTGGCCGGCTCGCTGTCGCTGATCGGCGTCAACCGCGGCCGCAAGAAGGCGCTCAAGTCCATCCTCAAGTCGTTCCGCGAGAACTACGTGCCCGATCGCACCATGCCCATCGCCATCATGACGGCCGATGCCGAAAAGGATGGTGACTGGCTCGAAGCCGCCATCCGCAAGGAGGAGGGTTGCGCCGACGTCACGATCATTCGCGGCTCCGTGGGTCCCACCATCGGCTCGCACGTGGGCCCCGGCATGGTGGGCTGCGCGTTTTGGGGTAAGAACCGCGCCGACAAGGCGTCGCTTTCCGACCGTATCGCCCGCCGCGTGCGCGGTCAGTAGGCAAGCGCTGCGTCCGTAATCGCCCTCGACTCACAGCCCAAACGCTGGCACCGAGTATTCAACCTGGTAACAACACCCAACCCAAAAGGAAAGGTTTCATGGCAAACAAGCTCTCCGTCGCATTCATCGGCACCGGAATCATGGGTGCCCCCATCGCCGGCCACATTCTGGACGCCGGCTATCCCGTCACGGTCAACAACCGCACCAAGTCCAAGGCGGCGGCGCTTATCGAGCGCGGCGCCGTCTGGGCAGATACGCCGGCCGATGCCGCGGCGAACGCCGATGTCGTCTTTACCATGGTGGGCTATCCCTCCGAGGTCGAGGAACTCTACCTGGCGGGCGACGGCCTGCTCGCGTGCACTAAGCCCGGCGCGGTCCTGATCGACCTCACCACGAGCTCGCCCGAGCTTGCCCGTGACATTGCCGAGGCCGCCCAGGTTTCTGGTCGCATGGCGTTTGACTGCCCCGTCACCGGCGGCGAGTCGGGCGCTATCGCCGGTACGCTCACGGCTATCGTGGGCGCTACCGAGAACGACATCGCGCCGGTCCGCGACATCCTTGCCACCTTTGCGGCCAACATCTGCTGCTTCGACGGCGCCGGCAAGGGCCAGGCTGCCAAGCTCGCCAACCAGGTGTCGCTGGGCGCCTGCATGGTCGGCATGGCAGACGCCATGGCATTTGCCGAGCTGAGCGGCCTTGATCTGGAGAAGACCCGCCAGATGATCCTGGGCGGTACCGGCAAGTCCGGCGCCATGGAGAGCCTGGCGCCCAAGGCGCTCGACGGCGACTACAAGCCCGGCTTTATGGTCGAGCACTTCATCAAGGACCTGCGCTTGGCGCTCGCCTATGCCGACGATCGCGAGCTTGCGCTGCCCGGCGCCGACGTGGCCTTTACGCTCTACGACATGCTCGATGCCATCGGTGGTGCCAAGCTGGGCACCCAGGCCATCACGGTCCTCTATAAGGAGGAGGCCGACGCCATCGCCGCCGGTCTGGACTGGTCGCAGTATCGTCCCGAAGAGCACGGTGCTCACGAGGACGGCTGCGGTTGCGGCGAGCACGGCGACGACCATGAGTGCGGTTGCGGCCACCACCATGGCGAGGACCACGAGTGCTGCGGCGGCCACGGCCATGATGATGGCCACGAGTGCTGCTGCGGCCACCATCACGGGGAGTAGCGCCCATGAGCTGGACGTTCGTGGTGCTTGCGCTGGTGCTCTTTCTCTTCGCGATCTACATCGGCTTTTTGTGCGGCCAGTGGGCGTGCGAAAAGCGCGTCATCACCAAGCGCGACTACTGGATTGCCAACTTTGCGGGAGCGGCGGCAGTCATCCTGCTGACCTGGGTGTTCTCGCTGTTCCCGCTGGTGCAGTTTGCGCCGATCGGCTGGCTCGGCGGCTTTATCGCCGGCCTTAAGATGAGCTTTGGCGAGTCCGTCGGTCCGTGGCGCAAACACGACGAGGTCTTTAACGTCAACAAGGCTCACCGCGCCGCCGCCGACGCGGGCGATGCCGAGGAGCGCCGCCGTGCGCGTCGCAATGGCGCGGCCGACCGACAGCTCATCTCGGTCACCGATGACAGCAAGGGTGCTGACAAGCACGCTAAGAAATAGTAAAAAGAGGTAACTATGGCAGAAAACAAAGACGAACAGCTCACCGACGAGGAGCTGGCACAGCTCCAGCTGGCAGAGGAGAACGAGAACGCCGTCGACCGCCTGGTCCAGGAGCTCGGCTGCCCCACGCGCCGTATCCGCCAGTTTGCCGCCCGCGTGCTGCACCTGCTTGCCGAGCGCGATCCGCAGCGCGTGGTGCCCTGCGTGCCCGCGCTGATCGAGGCGCTCGACCGCCCCGAGGCTCAGACCCGCTGGGAGGCCCTCGATGCCCTGACGGCGCTCGCCACCACCTGCCCCGAGCAGCTGGGCGATGCCTTTGAGGGCGCCGAGACCGCACTGTTCGACGAGATTTCCTCCACGCTGCGCTATGCCGCCTTCCGCCTGCTGTGCGTGTGGGGCGCCACGAGTGCTGAGCGTTCACGCGAGGCTTGGCCCATCCTAGACGAGGCCATCCAGTGCTACCACGGCGACCTTGAGTATCGCGATATGCTCGGTTGCCTGTACGAGTTTGGCCAGGGCGAGATCGACGCCGAGGTCGCCGAGAAGCTTGCGCTGCGCCTTAAGTTCGACGCCGAGAACGGCAAGGGCAGCTATCTCAAGGCCCGTTCGAGCGAGATTTGCGAAATGCTTGTTAAACGTTTTGGCCTGGATCTCTCCAAAAAGAAGAAGCGTGCTAGCGTTAAAAAATCTGACGACGCCGAAGACGAGGAGTAACAGATTATGGCGCACGATGTAGTCCTGATTCCCGGTGACGGTATCGGTCCCGAGATTACGCAGGCCATGCGCCGCGTGGTCGAGGCCACCGGTGTCCAGATCAACTGGAACGTCCAGGAGGCAGGTGCCGGCGTCATGGACGAGTTTGGCACGCCGCTGCCCCAGCACGTGCTCGATGCGGTCGCCGAGACCAAGGTTGCCATCAAGGGCCCCATCACCACGCCGGTCGGCACGGGTTTCCGCAGCGTTAACGTGGCCCTGCGCAAGCACTTCGACCTGTACGCCTGCGTGCGCCCCTGCCTGTCGCAGCCGGGCGACGGCTCGCGCTTCCGCGACGTCGACCTGGTCATCGTGCGTGAGAACACCGAGGACCTCTACGCCGGGATCGAGTTCGATGAGGGCGCTGCCGAGGTCGAGGAGCTCTCACAGCTTGTCGAGCGCTCGGGTCAGAAGACCTTCGCCGCCGATTCCGCCATCTCAATTAAGCCCATCTCCATCGCCAAGAGCCGCCGCATTGTGGAGTACGCCTTTGAGTACGCCCGCCGCTGCGGCCGTAAAAAGGTGACGGCCGTGCACAAGGCCAACATTATGAAGGCGACCGATGGCCTGTTCCTGCGCGTTGCGCGCGAGGTGGCCGCCAACTATCCCGATATTGAGTTCAACGACAAGATCGTCGACGCCACCTGCATGAGCCTGGTCCAGAACCCCAACGACTTCGATGTCCTGGTGCTGCCCAACCTGTACGGCGACATCGTCAGCGACCTGTGCGCCGGCCTGGTAGGTGGCCTGGGTATGGCCCCCGGCTCCAACATCGGTGCCGACTGCGCCATCTTCGAGGCAACGCATGGCTCCGCGCCCGATATCGCTGGCCAGGATATCGCCAACCCCACGGCCGAGATTCTGTCTGCGGCTATGATGCTCGATCATCTGGGCGAGAACGATGCGGCCAATCGTATCCGCGCCGCCGTGTCCGCCACGCTCGACGAGGGTAAGCAGGTTACCGGCGACGTACGTCGTGCCCAGACCGGCTCCGTCGAGGGCGCCGTGGGCACGCAGGCCTTTGCCGATGCCGTTATCGCGCACCTGGCCTAAGACATGCAGGCTGCAAACGCCTAAATAGTACTTAAGTGTTTGCGTATAACCTAAGAATCAATACGCCCGGCACTCTGTCGGGCGTATTCTATTGAAGACTATGTTTCCTAACAAGGAGTAACTGATATGGGTCTGATTCAAAAGAAGGACGAGAAGGGCGAGATCGACGGCATCCAGATCATCGAGCGCGGCGAAGGCCCCGACGGTGACGAGGACGAGAAGATCGATCTGGTCGCCGGTACGTCTGCCGAGCACATTGCCGCCGGCACGACGGCCGAGGAGGAGGACGCCCGACTGGAGGCTCAGATTGCCGCGGATGCCGCTGACGAGAATCTGATGCCCGAGGCCCAGGATGAGGACGACGATATTCTGGGTTCCGATGAAGACGACCATGCATCCAGGCACAAGAAGACGATGATTGCCGCCTTTGTGGTTGCCGTCGTGATCGCCGCCGTGGTCGGCTTCTTTATTGGCAATGGCGGCTTTGGCGGCAAGGGTGTCGGCTCGTCGACCCTGACCGAGGACCAGCTCGATTCGACCGTGGCAAGCTATAGCTACAACGGCAAGAAGAGCGACATCACCGCGCGCGAGGCCATCGAGAGCCAGTACAGCCTCGACACCGTCAAGGATAGCGATGGCAACTACACCGCTCCTTCTGCCGACGTCATCCTGTCCTACGTGCGCAACAAGATCCTGCTCGACGCTGCCGAGGACGAGGGCATTACCGTCTCCTCTAAGGAGATGAAGCAGTACGCCGAGGAATCCATCGGCACTTCGGACTACAAGACCATGGCCACGCAGTATGGCGTGTCCAAGGACCAGGCCAAGCAGATCGTCCGCCAGTCCGCGACGCTGCAGAAGCTCTACAAGAAGAAGGTGGGCGATAGCTCCGCAAGCATGCCGACCGCTCCGACCGAGCCTTCTGACGGCAATGAGGACACCGCGAGCAAGGATTACGCCGACTACATCATCAACCTTGCCGGCGACGAGTGGGATAGCTCGAAGGGTACCTGGAAGGACGAGAACGGCACCTACGCTAAGGCCTTTGCCGACGATGCCTTTACGGCCGATAGCGCTACCTATAAGCAGGCCATGACCGCCTACTACACTGCTTACCAGCAGTACTCTTCGCAGGCTTCGAGCGCCAGCTCCAAGTGGACCGAGTATGCTAACGGCCTCTACGCCAAAGCTAGCATCAGCATCTACGGCCTGTTTGCGTAAAGAGTCGCACGGCTCATCGAGCATCTAGCCGATAGACAGCAGAAAGTCCGCCAGTACGGAAGTCGTTCTGGCGGACTTTTTGCGTTGAGGGCGTGATTGGCGGCTTAATTATGGCTATTCATCTTTAAGTCCAAAAAGGCTATCGGCTTCATCGTCGGATATATATTCCAGTACATCGCCCGGTTGGCAGTCGAGTGCCCGACATATCGCGTCAAGAGTTGAAAAACGTATGGCAGAAACCTTGCCCGTCTTAATGCGTGACATATTGACCTGGGAGATGCCCACGCGTTCCGCAAGCTCTTTGGATGAGATCTTGCGTTCGGCGAGCATGCGGTCAAGCCGCAGAATAATCATGGATTCCCCCTAGAGCAACTCGTCATCTTGTTTTTGCAGGATATACCCGTAGCGGAAGATACTGGCAATCAGGCAAATAATCAGGCCTGCAAAGAGCATGGAGGGCTCGAATAACTGGCCGGCGAACGCATCCGTAAAGCTGCCACCAAATCCTGAGAGTATCGTTCCCGTGATTACGGCACCAAGAAGTCTCACGGCAACGCCGCCGATAAGGAATAAATGTCCTACTCGACGAAGTGTCTGGTTACATTCAAGGTCAAAGGGCCTGCCTTCCTTTTCAATGTTGAAGAAAAGCCTGCGCACGCTTAGCGCGATGGTAAGCGCGAGGCATGTCATCAAGAGGCTCCCTATGGCAGTGTGACCATCGTGTGCGATGAGCATAAGTGGGGCCTGCGAATTAGTGCCGACGATAGCAAGGCACGGCCCTTCGCCGCCTTGAAGTTCTACGGATTGGAGACACGACCCTTGGGAGAGGCTAGGCAATACGAGTAGAAGGTCAATCGCAATGACTGCGAGAAGTCCCAGAGCGAGCGCCACGGTGGTGCAGATTGTGGCCCATTTGCAGATGCGAGTGAGCTTCCTCAGTTTGGCTATCGTCTGTTCGCGGCTGATGGTTTCATTCGATATAGATGCGTTTCGGTGGACCATAACCCCTCCAATCGGCGTTTTGGATGATACTTGTATCATATCAAAATTAACGATAAACGATAAATAATTACGTATACTGAGTAAGTAATGATTGAAAACGATTAGCGTGAGCTATTAGCTCATTTTGGATGCCGGAGTTTGGCGTTCGGGGGATGAGGACAAATGCCAAAAACTTCCCGTGATCGCGCAAGCGCTCCATCGCGCTTCCCTAATTCATCTGGGAAAACGACTGCAAACGATTGCAAGTAACCGGTGAACGGTCGAAAACTACCGTTCACCGATAATCTCAAAACTGGTTCTAACTGGTATTAAGTCAAAAAGACCAATTCACATATCTTCACAATGACCTGCAATTTTTCTACACGCTATTTTTAGCCGCCCTGCGTTGTTTAGACACAGGAAAAGATCCGATCTTTTGCCAAAGCATTTCGAAACGGTTTCAAAACCGCAGGTAGAAGTGTTAACGACCGGTAGACGGTCGATTTATCACCGTGAGCGGTGCAAAAACGTTTTACCGTATGAATCAACGAAAGCGACCTCTTCTGGGGTGATATAGTGACAACAACACGTCGCGTGGTTACTACCAGTTTAGAAACCACTGGTCTTCAAAGTACGCTTTCTAAGAAGCTTTAAGGGCGAGCGCCCGCTGGCTTCCGAAAATCATCGGACTCAGATCGTACACACCTTCGGAAGGGAAATTTGAATGGTTGGCTTTATTCTTACCGGTCATGGACAGTTCGCACCCGGCCTCGCAAGCGCTATCGCTATGGTTGCTGGCGACCAGCCCGCTTTTACCGTCGTTCCTTTTGAGGGCGACCAGGCTGCTTCCTACGGTGAGGATCTCCGCGCCGCTATTACCGCAATGCGCGAGGAGTGCGATGGCGTGCTCGTCTTTACCGACCTGCTTGGTGGCACCCCGTTCAACCAGTCGATGATGATTGCCCAGGATGTCGACAACGTCGAGGTTCTGACCGGCACCAACCTTCCCATGGTTATTGAGCTTCTGTTCCTCCGCGGCAACGCCACGCTCGCCGAGCTTGGCGAGCAGGCCGTGACCGTTGGCCAGACGGGCATCACCGCCCAGACGGTCGCATCCGTTGCCGGCTCCGACGAAGAGGATATCTTCGGCGACGAGGACGGCATCTAATGGCCGATTTCGGAGCCAACGTCCTGAGCTCCTCGGTTGCCCTTTTAGGTCTGCTTGTCATCATGGGCTTGATTTACACCATCTGGTCGCAAATCAACATGAAGAAGAAGCAAAAGTACTTCAAGGAGCTGCACACCGAGCTCAAGCCGGGTCAGGAGGTTCTTTTCGCCGGCGGTATCTACGGAACCGTCAAAGGCATCGAAGGCGAGAAGGTCCAGATCAAAGTCCGATCCGGAGCCGTCGTAGATGTTTCGCGTTACGCGATTCAGGAGATCAAGTAACTGTCGTCAGCAAATAACGAAAGGAAGCTGATCAACATGGCAGAACCCAACATTCTTCTTACCCGCATCGATAACCGACTGGTCCATGGTCAGGTTGCCACCCAGTGGAACTCCACTCTGGGCTCCAACCTCATCCTCGTCGCTAACGACGACGTGGCGTCCAACACCATGCGCCAGAACCTCATGAAGATGGCCGCTCCCGCCGGCGTCGCTACGCGTTTCTTCTCTCTGCAGAAGACCATCGACGTCATTGGCAAGGCGAGCCCGCGCCAGAAGATCTTCATCGTGGCCGAAACACCGGAAGACGTGCTTACGCTCGTCAAGGGCGGTGTGCCTATAAAGAAGGTAAACATCGGCAACATGCACATGTCGGAAGGAAAGCGCCAAGTCGCCACCTCCGTCGCAGTTAACGACGAGGATGTCGCTGCGTTTAAAGAGCTGCAGGAATTGGGGGTGGAGTTGGAGATCAGGCGCGTTCCGAGCACGCCTGTTGAGGACACGAGCAAGCTCTTCTCGTAATCCTCGTGATCCACGTTGTCAGGAGTGAAACCCTGACGTTCTGTACGTGAAATCCAAAGTGCGTACATACATTTTGAAAGGAGGAGCAAGATGGAATACTCGATCATCCAGATCGCTCTGGTCTTCGTCGTCACGTTCATCGCGGCAATCGACCAGTTTGACTTCCTCGAGTCTCTCTATCAGCCCATCGTCACCGGCGCCGTCATCGGTCTTATCCTTGGCGACCTCAACACCGGTCTTCTCGTGGGTGGTACCTATCAGCTCATGACGATCGGCAACATGCCGATCGGAGGCGCTCAGCCGCCTAACGCCGTCATCGGCGGCATCATGGCAGCCATTCTCGCTATCGCCACGGGCCTCGAGCCCAACGCGGCAGTCGGTCTCGCCATTCCGTTCGCTCTGCTTGGCCAGCTCGGCGTTACCCTGGTCTTCACGCTTATGTCCCCGCTTATGTCCACGGCCGATAACATGGCTCACAACGCGGACACCAAGGGCATCGAGCGCCTGAACTACTTCGCCATGGCTCTGCTCGGCCTGATCTTCGCTGTCGTCGTCACCCTGTTCTTCATCGCTGGCGCTACCATTGGTCAGACCATCGCTTCCGCCATCCCGACTTGGCTGCAGACCGGTCTGTCCGCTGCAGGCGGCATGATGCGCTTCGTCGGCTTCGCCGTCCTGCTCAAGGTTATGATGAACCGCGATATGTGGGGCTTCTTCCTCATGGGCTTTGGCCTCGCGCTCATCACCGTTGCCAACGATTCGCTGGCAACCCCTGCTCTGCTCATCCTCGCTCTCATCGGCTTCGGCATCGCTTTCTGGGACTTCCAGCAGCAGACCGAGCTGAAGGGTGCAGCTGTTTCTGACGGAGGTGACTTCGAAGATGGCATCTAATGAGTATGTGATCCCGGAGCACTACGAGGATCTCACTCCTGCTCCGCAGCTCGACCAGAAGACCCTCAACAAGATGGCTTGGCGCTCCTGCTTCCTGCAGGCATCGTTCAACTACGAGCGCATGCAGGCCGCTGGCTGGCTCTACTCCATCATCCCCGGTCTGGAGAAGATCCACACCAACAAGAACGACCTCGCGGCTTCCATGAGCCACAACCTGGAGTTCTTCAACACCCACCCGTTCCTTGTCACCTTTGTTATGGGCATCGTGCTTTCGCTCGAGCAGAACAAGGTTGACATCCCCACGATCCGCGCCGTCCGCGTCGCCGCAATGGGCCCGCTCGGTGGTATCGGTGACGCCCTGTTCTGGCTGACGCTCGTGCCTATCACGGCCGGCATCACCTCCAACATGGCCATCAACGGCAACGCCGCTGCACCGATCATCTTCCTGGTGATCTTCAACGTCGTCCAGTTCGCTCTGCGCTTCTGGCTCATGAACTGGTCCTACAAGCTTGGCACCAGCGCTATTGACGCTCTGACCGCCAACATGCAGGCCTTCACGCGTGCCGCTTCCATCATGGGCGTCTTCGTCGTCGGTTGCCTGGTCGTCACCATGGGTGGCACCCAGATCAACCTCCAGATCCCCAACGGCACCACCCGTGGTCTCTCCGCTACTACCGTGATCGTCTCCGAGAAGGAGGCCGAGAACTTCACCGGTATGGAGGGCATCGATACCGAGACCGCTGAGGCCGGTACCATCGCCATGACCGATAAGGACGGCAACGCCCTTACCGCTTCCGATGCCGACGGCAACGCTGTCGAGTGCGGCGTCACCGATCTGGGTAACGGCATGGAGTCCGTGACCTACGGCACCGTTACCGAGGATCCGGTCAACTTCTCTGTTGCCGACACCCTCAACACCATCGTCCCGAAGCTCGTCCCGCTTATGCTTACGCTGCTGCTTTACTACATGTTCGCTAAGCACAGCTGGACCCCGACCAAGGGCATTCTGCTGCTCTTCGTTCTGGGCATCCTGGGCGCTGGCCCGCTTGGTCTCTGGCCGAGCATCTGGTAAGGCTCTAGCTTGAGGGGTGTGTCCCTACGCGGCTCACACCCCGACCCCTTAAGCCATGTGTATGTTAAAAGCCGCGTGCTCGAAAGAGCGCGCGGCTTTTGTTTTCTTAATGATTCGGGTGTGGCAGACAGATAATGCATAACACCCTAGGTAGTTAGCCGAATTCGAGCAAAAGGGAGGATAGGATGGCGATCGGAGCGCGTAAGCAACCGCTGTACGATCAGCTGGTCGATATTCTGACCGAAAAGATTGACCATGAATATCGCGCCGGTGACATGATTCCTTCCGAGCGCGAACTTTCGGAGCGCTATGGTCTCTCGCGCACTACGGTACGCCTGGCTCTGCAGGAACTGGAGCGTTTAGGACTGGTGGTTCGGCAGCACGGTCGCGGTACCTTTGTGACCGACCGTTCGGCAAAGGCAACCAATCTTATGCAGTCCTACAGTTTTACCGAGCAGATGCGCGCGATGGGTCGAGAACCCGAGACCACGATTCTCGAGTTTTGCGAGAAGGAGGCCGATAAGAATCTGGCCGAGCATATGGGATTGCGCATCGGTGATCGCATTTTTAAGCTCAAGCGCCTTCGTTCTGCCGACAACATGCCCATGATGGTCGAACGCAGCTATCTACCAGTTCGTCAATTTCTGTCCCTAAAGCGACCGCTGCTGGAGCGTAAGCCGCTTTACGATGTGATTGAGCAAGACTTTCAGCAAAAGATACGCGTGGCCGAAGAGGAGTTCTATGCGAGCATAGCCCGTCCCACCGACGCCCACCTTTTGGGAATTGTCGAGGGCTCGCCTGTGCTCGATTTGGTCAGGACTACGTATAACGAGTCAAACGAGGTTGTGGAGTACACACTCTCGGTTGCTCGTGCCGATCAGTTTAAATACAAGGTTTACCACCAGCGTAGCGACTAGTGTTCGCATCGTTTCCATATGATGATTCTTTGCATTTAACTGGTTACTACCAGATAACCAACTGAAGTGTATAATTGCACGTCAGAGGATTACTTCTAGAGAGAGGTATTAGAAATGTTCGAGAAGAGTGTCGAGGAGCTCACCGAGCTCGGCGCCCAGATCACCACGGCCGAGATTGCTCAGCAGCCCGAGCTTTGGCGTGATACGCTCAACATCTATCGCGAGAACAAGGAGGCCATCGAGGCCTTCCTGGCCGAGGCTCGCGCTATGGGCGAGGGCCGTCTGTCCGTTGTCTTCACCGGTGCCGGTACGTCCGACTACGTTGGCGATACCTGTGCCCCGTACCTGCGTCACGCTGGCAACACTGATCTCTACGACTTTAAGCCCATCGCCACGACCGACATCGTGAGCGCCCCGCGTGACTTCCTGCGCGCCGAGGATCCCACGCTCGTGGTTTCCTTTGCCCGCTCTGGCAACAGCCCCGAGAGCCTTGCCGCCGTTGCCGTTGCCAAGGAGCTCGTCCACAACGTCAAGTTCCTCAACATCACCTGCGCTCCCGAGGGCAAGCTCGCCGTCGAGTCTGCCGATGATCCCAATGCGCTGACGCTGCTCATTCCGCGCGCCAACGACAAGGGCTTCGCTATGACCGGTTCTTATTCCTGCATGACCCTGCTCTCCACCCTTATTTTCGACACTGCCTCTGACGAGCAGAAGGCCGAGTGGGTCGAGACCATCGCCAAGATGGGCGAGGAGGTCATCTCCCGTGAGCCCGAGATCGCCGATTACCTGGCTGGCGACTTCAACCGCGTGACCTACTTGGGTTCTGGCTCCTTCGGTGGCCTTGCTCAGGAGAGCCAGCTCAAGATCCTCGAGCTCGCTCACGGTCTGGTCGCTACTTCCTACGACACCTCCATGGGCTATCGTCACGGACCTAAGTCCTTCGTCGACGATAAGACGCTCGTCTTCGTGTTCGTCAACAACGACGCCTACACCCGTCAGTACGACATCGACATCCTCAACGAGATCGGTGGCGACAAGATCGCTCAGCACACCGTTGCCGTTCAGCAGGATGGCGCTACCGTCTACGAGGGCGAGTCCTTCACCTTTAAGGGCTACGAGGCGCTTCCCGAGGGCTACCTTGCCCTGCCGTTCGTGATGTTTGCCCAGGC
This sequence comes from uncultured Collinsella sp., assembly GCA_900543025.1. Taxonomy (GTDB): domain Bacteria; phylum Actinomycetota; class Coriobacteriia; order Coriobacteriales; family Coriobacteriaceae; genus Collinsella. The sequence continues at coordinate 35,444 of UQPP01000002.1, read as the reverse complement.
AATCAGCCTGCTCAACTCCGTGCGCGTGGGCAACACGCCCGATACGCCGAGCCCCACCGGCACGGTCAACCGCGTGGTTAAGGGCGTGACGATTCACCCCTTCACCGCTTAATCGCGTCCCCCTGTAAGGGCGCCCGTCCGCTCATAACGGCGGGCGGGCGCTTTTTGTTTTTACATGGACCGGGTATAAGCATTACCACAGTCAACTGCTTTAGAAGCAAGGAGTGCATATGAGCACGTACGCAATTAAGGCTGACAAGTTCTTCTTGCCGGCAGGCCCGCAACTGGGCGGCTATCTTATGGTCGAGGATGGCGTTTTTGGCGCCTGGCAGGCCGATGAGCCCTCTTGCGAGATTAAGGACTACACGGGATCGTGGATCGCACCGGGTATGGTCGATACTCACATCCATGGCTTCTATAACCACTCGACTACCGATAACGACCCCGAGGGTATCGATATCAGCTCGACTGAGCTCGCCCGTCGCGGTACCACCAGCTGGCTGCCCACGACGTTCACCGATGGCGTCGAGCAGATCAAGGATGCCTGCGCCGCCATCGCCCAGGCTGACGAGGGCCGCGGCCCCGACTTCTGCGGTGCTCGCATTCAGGGCATCTACCTGGAGGGCCCCTTCTTTACCATGAAGCACGTGGGCGCGCAGAACCCCGCTTATCTTATCGATCCCTCCGAGGAGGTCTTCGATCAGTGGCAGGAGGCTGCGGGTGGTCGCATCGTTAAGAGCGCCATGGCGGCCGAGCGCGACGGTGCCGCTGCTTATGCGGCTGCTCTGAACGCCAAGGGTGTGGTGACCAGTATCGGTCACTCCGACGCCACCTACGATGAGTGCATCGCCGCCATCAACGCCGGTGCCAGCTGCTTTACGCATACCTATAACGGCCAGCGCGGGCTGCATCACCGTGAGCCCGGTGTCGTGGGCGCTGCCATGTCCACGCCCGAGACCTACGCCGAGATCATCTGTGACGGCAAGCACGTAAACCCTGCCGCCATCAAGGCGCTGCTGCAGGCAAAGGGCTGGCAGCACACGGTGCTCATCACCGACTGCCTTGGCTGCGGCGGCATGCCCGAGGGCAGCTATACCAGCGGCGGCATGGACGTCATCATGAAGGACAACCTGTGCTGGCTCGCCGACGGCAAGAGCATTGCCGGCTCGGTGCTCACGCTTGCCCAGGGCGTCAAGAACATTGTCGATTGGGGCATCGCCAGCGCTGATATCGCCATTCGCATGGCAACCGAGGTGCCGGCTCGCTCTGCGCACATCGAGGATAAGTGCGGCAGCATCATGCCGGGTCGCGACGCCGACTTTGTCGTGTTCGACCATGAGCTCACCCTCGTCGAGACGTATGTTGGCGGCCAGAGCGTCGGCAACGCCTTTACCGATTAACGATAGAAAAAGACGGCGGGCCCGAATCTGCTCGGACCCGCCGTATGGGTTAAACGCTCAAAAGCACCTTAACAGTTACAGCTTGTTAACGATCTTCTTTGCCGTGCGCTTGACGCCGGCCACCAGGCCTCCTGCAGGATGCTCCTTCTCGTAGGCTAGACGCTTCTCGCGCTTGGCATACTCTTCGACGATGATGTCGCCGTACTCGTCTTCGATCTTGTCGAAGAAGTCGACGGCGCCCTTAATTTCCTCAGCGGTCGGGTGTCCCTTTTGGACACCGCCGGTGAGTTTGAACGGCCCCCACGTATCAAAGCCGGGGCAGCCGTAGACACCCATAAAGATGGCCTGTCTCATGCGGCAGATGCCATCGATATCCTTGCCGTACCACTTGTTTTTGCCACCGTAGGTCATAAGGCCAAACACCTTGTCCTGCGGCTGCAGTACGTTCGTGAGCACGCGCGCCATATCTTTGTCGATCTCGGAGTAATAGATGCCCGTGGCGACGCCGATCAGATGATATTCGTGCAGGTCGGGGTACTCGTTTTTACCGAGTGACTTCACGTCGAGGGTATCGATTTCGGGGTGCGCCTCGACGATGGCGTCCACGAGCTTTTTCGTATTGCCGTGGTGGCGTGAGGCATAAAGGATGATGGTTCGCATAAGAAGGCCTTTCAGCTGTAATTGCATCAATGTCTGTATGGTACCCCGTTGCATGCCTGGGAAACCGGACGCATCGATGAACGTGCGGGTTTGTCCTTTGGTCAGGGCCGAGACGGGTTCTTGCGAGCAAAAAGCAGTTGTTCGAAAGGATGGACAATGGAATACGCTCTCTCCAACGATTCGATTTCTATCAAGGTCTCCACGGCCGGCGGCTCGTTTACCTCGATTGAGGCTGGAGGTCGCGAGTACTTGTGGCAGGGCGATCCCGCCGTGTGGTCCGGCCAGGCACCGATTTGCTTCCCGATTTGCGGAGGTTTGCGCGATAACAGCGCCATGACGTTTGCCGGACATCATGTGAAGCTCGCCCGCCATGGGTTTGCGCGCAAACAGGAGTGGAAGCTGCTGAGCCAGAGCGAGAACGAGCTGGCGATGTGCCTGGCTTCGGAGGATAACGCCGCGCTGCTGAGCGATTATCCGTATCCGTTTAAGCTTGTCGCCCGCTATACGCTCGAGGACGCCGCCGTGCGCGTCTCCTATGAGGTTACCAACGAGGGCACCGAGGACATGCCTTTCTTTATCGGTGGACACCCCGGCTTTAGGTGCCCGCTCGATGAGGGCGAGGCCTATACGGACTACGAGCTGCGCTTTGAGAAGGACGAAGCTGCTGAGCTTTGCACTGCCGTCCCCTCGACTGGCTTGATTGACGTGACCAACCGCTCCAAGAACCCCATGGTGGGAAAGACGCTGCCTCTGTCACATGAGCTCTTCGATTTTGCGGAGACCATCTTTGACGTGCTCGAGAGCCGTCAGGTCACGCTTTCCAAAAAGGGCGAGGACAAGGGTGTTCGCCTGAGCTTTGAGGGCTTCCCGTACCTCATTGTGTGGAGCAAGCCCGAGGGTGATTTTGTGGCAGTTGAGCCCTGGGGCGGTCTTTCGACCTGCTCCGATGAGGACGACGTGCTTGAGCACAAGCGCGGCTGCCTTATCGCCAAGCCCAAAGAAACCATCGTGCGCTCGTTCACAATCGAGATTCTGTAGTCGCATGTAGCCAATTCGTTTTGCAAGGCATAAGGAGCCTGCGAGATAAGGAGCTAGAAATGATCCTCACCGTTACGATGAACCCGTCCGTCGATACGCGCTATCAGCTCGATGAGCTCATTATCGACGACGTCAACCGCGTGACGCCCGAAAAGACCGCCGGCGGTAAGGGTCTCAACGTGGCCCGCGTCCTGGGCCAGCTGGGCGACGATGTCGTGGCAACCGGCTTGCTTGGTGGTCATATGGGCGCCTATATGGCCGACCTCATGGATGCCAACGGCATTAAGAATGATTTTGTGCCCATCAAGGGCGAGACTCGCATCTGTCTCAATATCCTTCATGCTGGCAACCAGACCGAGTTGCTCGAGAGCGGCCCGACGATTGCCCCCGAGGAACTCGATGCCTTTACCGCCAAGTTCGCCGAGCTTGCGAGCAAGGCCGATGTCGTTACCATCTCGGGTTCGCTGCCCCGCGGCGTCGAGGCGGACTACTACGCCAAGATCACGGGCATTGCAGAGAACGCCGGCGCCAAGGTGCTGCTCGATACCTCGGGCGCCTCGCTCGAGGCTGCGCTCAAGTCCGAGGTCAAGCCTGAGCTGGTTAAGCCTAACCTGACCGAAATTAACGGCCTTCTGGGCACGAGCTTTACCACCGACGATGTGGACGAGCTCCGTTCCGCGCTCGCCTCTGACGCCCGCTTCTCCGATATCCCCTGGGTCGTCGTATCCATGGGCGCTGCCGGCTCAGTTGGCTTCCACAATGGCCGTGCGTTCCGCGCCAAGACCCCCGATATCCCCGCCGTTAACGCTACGGGCTCTGGCGATTCGACCATTGCCGGCTTCGCACATGCGATTGCTGCCGGCGCCGACGACGAGACGGTGCTGCGTACCGCCAACACCTGCGGCAAGCTCAATGCCATGGATCCCATGACTGGCCACTTGGTTATGGATCGTTGGGACGAGGTTTACAACGGCGTTGTCGTGACCGAGCTGTAGGAGCTTGTGCTGCGGCCCCGGCATCGGTTGCTAGCTCATGTCGACGACAGGTGCAGTAGCATTATGCCGGGGCGCGACGCCGACACTGTCGTGTTCAATCCCGACCTTACCCTGGTCGAGACGCATGTGGGTGGCAACAGCGTCGGTAATGCGTTTGCCGAGTAGCCGCCAAAGAAACGATCCGAGAGGGGATTTAGATGATTTACGGTGCATTGGGCGATATCGAGGAGTACCGTGGAATGCTCAAGGGCCTCGACGTGCTGATCGATTGGCTCGAGGAGAACGATCCGGCGAAGCTCGAGGTCGGCAGCCATCCGATTCTGGGCGACAAGGTCTTTGCGAACGTCATGGCTCCCACGACGCGTCCCGAAGCCGAGGCTCACTATGAGACGCATCAGCGCTATCACGACCTGCAGATCGACGTCGAGGGTCGCGAGGCCTTTAAGGTTGCCACGGGCAGCCTGACGCTGGTTCAGGAGTTTGACGAGAAGGACGACTACGATCTGGTCGATTCCGACGCCTCGATCGCCGGCGATCTTGCTGACGACAAGTTTGCGCTGTTTGTTGCCGGCGAGCCTCACATGCCCACGCTCGAGTTCCCGGGCGATGGCGCGCAGCCGGTCAAGAAGATCTGCTTTAAGCTGCTTGCAGACGCTTACTGGGAGGAGTAACGAGCCGCTCGGCTGAGCTGTTCGTTTTGCGAGCGTTATCCCTTGGAGGAACGCGCTTGGGCCCCGCTGATCGCGGTTCCTTTGGGGATTGCGGTTGGCGGGGCTTTTGTTGAGTAGGAGAGTTTCCGGCGGCGTTGTGCTTGGATTGGCGGAAGCGCGCCCGAAATCAGCAACAAAAAAGCCGCCCGAAGGCGGCTGTCTTGTGCAATGGAGCCAGCGACCGGGCTCGAACCGGTGACCCCCGCTTTACGAGAGCGGTGCTCTACCAACTGAGCTACGCTGGCGACCATGTGATGGCGCAACTGAGGCGTCAACGGCTGTCTATGATACGGGACATCGCAAATCCGCGCAAGTGTTCTGACGGCTTTTCTCACTTTAAATGCACTAATATTGGAGACGCGATGTCTTGCTCTTACGGGTCTCAAACAGAATGGGGCAGCGATGACTCAACCCAAGATTCTTCTCGCACGCATCGACGACCGTTTCATTTACGGACAAGACGTTGAGCTGTGGAACGAAGCCGTGGGTTCCAACCTTGTCCTAATCGTCAACGATGAGATCGCGGCAGATTCGCGCCAATGGGCACCCATGAGGGTGGCGGCGCCAGAAGGCGTTTGGACGCGGTTTTTCTCGGTGCAAAGGACCATCGACGTCATTCATACCGCAACGCCTCGCCAATTGATTCTGATCATGGTGGCCTCACCCTCCGATGCGCTCGCGCTGGTTAAGGGCGGTGTGCCGATCACCAAGATCAGCATTGGTCATATGCAGGCAGGGGAGGGCAAGCGTCCCGCAACGCCCGCAGTTGCCGTAGACGACACAGACGTCGCTGTTCTCAGAGAGCTGCAAAAGCTCGGCATAGAACTAGAAATCCGCTATCTCCCCAGTTCCGCCCCCGACCCCATCGGCAATCTGTTCAACTGATCCCTTGGGGACGGAGGAAAACGGATCATTTTGCCTTCGTAGGGGATCTGTGTGGCGCTGTCCGCCAAAACTATGCCGGTTTACTACGATGAATTGCTTATCGCCGAGCATGCCAAATTTGCAGAGAATAAAACCGCAGGTAGACGAGTTGCTAATTTTTTATAAACCAGCGCGTGGTCGGACATAGTGGGTTCATCGTAGTAATTCGGCATAGTTTTGTTATGTCACCAATTCGGTGGCATCGAAAAGAAGGATTTAGGCATGAAGCAGCGCCCGTTGGCGGTGGTGCCGGCGGGCGTTGCTGTGCGAGATGTCGCGTTGTGGGCCTAGTGCCTCATAAAGTGGTATTCGATCACATTGCTGTAGGGGTGACCCGGGCCCACAATGCCCTGCGGGAACAGTGGCTGGTGCGGTGTGTCGGGGTACATCTCTGCCTCGAGGGCAAAGCCAGCGCCCCAGCCATAGTTGGCATCGTCCTTGGCGTACTCGTCGCCCAGCCAGTTGCCGGTGTAGAGCTGCACGCCCGGGGCGGTGGTGTAGTAATCCAACTCACGACCGGTCCACATCTCCTCGACGTGCATCGCGCGGCGCAGATTACGGCCGTACTGATAGCCATCGATGCACAGGCAGTGATCGTAGCCACGGGCCTGCTTAATCTGCGGGTCGTCGGCTTCCATGCCAGGAGCGACGGGGCGCAGCTCACGGAAGTCAAACGGCGTGCCTTCGACCGGAGCGATCTCGCCGGTGGGGATGTTCTGCTCGTTGATGGGCAGGTAGTGGGCAGCGTTGGCAACAAAGAAGTGCTCGCAGTCCATGCCGGCGTTATGGCCGGCAAGGTTAAAGTACGTGTGGTTGGTCATGGACACGTAGGTGGCGCGGTCGCTCTCGCAGCCATACTCGATGCGAAAGACGCCGGTGCGTGTAACGGTAAATACGGCCGTAAAGGTGCGGTTGCCGGGAAGGCCCAGTTCGCCATCCTCAAGCGAGGTGGTCATGCGCACGGCGTTATGGGCCTCGTCGAGCTCAACGTCCCACACGCGTTTATGCAGACCGTGCTCAAGATCGCTGTGCAGGTTGTTGGCGCCCTCGTTGGCGGGCATATGCCAGTCCGTGCCGGCGATGGTGATCGTGGCGCCCGCGGTGCGGTTTGCCACGGGGCCGATGGTCGCGCCAAAGCAGGCGGGGTTGTCAAAGTAATCCTCGAGCTTATCGAAGCCCAGCACCACATCGCGCACGTTGCCGGGAATGTCGGGCACGTCGACACCAAGCACGGTGGCGCCATAGTCCATAATGCGAACGCAGATCTCGGGCCCGTTGAGGGTGTAACGATGAACGGGGGTACCGCACGGCGCGGTGCCGAAAAGCTCGGAAGTGATCATTTGGTTCCTAACATCGAGGTATTTCTGACAAACTGTAGCGCGAACAGGCGAGATTATCACTACACCCCACTAAAGCAGGGGGTATTTTTCTCAAAAAAGTGATGATTGGAGCTGTGCGGGCGTTCATTTCTGACGCGCGCGAGTCTGATACAATTTGTTCGTTATTGTTTGAATTGACGTGAGCGTGGAACAGCGAGGACTCATCGTGATTAAAGCGGAGCGACAGGATAAGGTTCGGCAGCTGCTCGAGGAACAGGGAACGGTCTCGGTCAAGGAGATTTCGGATGCGTTAGGTGTCTCGGATATGACGATCCGCCGTGACCTTGAGGAGCTTGCGAGCCTGGGCGAGATCGAGCGCGTGCACGGCGGAGCCCGCAGTGCGCAGGGCCGTCCACACGCTATGCTGCGCCATGAGTATTCGCACAGCGAAAAGCGCACGAAGCATGCCGAGGAAAAGTTGCAGATTGCGCGCCGTTCTGTGGAGCTTATCGAGGAAGGCTCGACCATCTTTTTGGGCACGGGCACCACGGTTGAGCAGATGGCCTCGATGCTGCCGGCGTTTCGCCTGCGCATTGTGACCAATTCGCTTTCGGTGTTTAACCTGCTCGAGGCGCGCGAAGACTGCGACCTGTGCCTGGTGGGCGGCATGTACCGTCGCCGCACCGCCGCTTTTGTGGGACCAACGGCCGAGGATACCCTGCGTGCGCTGGGCATCGACGCGGCGTTTATCGGTGCCAACGGCATTCTGGACGGCGACGTGTCTACATCCAATATGGAAGAGGGCCGCATCCAGCAGCTCGCCTTTAGCAAGGCCGACTCGCGCTATCTGATCGCCGACTCCAGCAAGATCGGCAAGCGCGACTTCTACACCTTCTGCCGCCTGGACAATTTGGACGCCGTGGTGTGCGAGCCGGGCATCGCCGCCGAGGATCGTGCCGCCATCGAGGAACACACGCAGGTTATTTGCTAGTTATCGCTACGGGATTGCCAACGGGTGATGCGGGAGGACTTTTACCTCCTGTCATTGTGGAAACCAGCGTGTCAGCGCTACGCGATATGACGCGCAAATAAGGACTCCACTATCAAATCGTCTCAACCTGTAACAGGTAGGGGTGAAACCACCAACCAGATGTTACAGATTGAGACAATTCGGCGGGGCCTACCTTGTTTGTCTCGATCTGTAACGGTTAGGACTTAAAAACTCGGCTACGTGTTACAGATCGAGACAAAAGAAAAAGAACATTAGGACTTGAAAATAAAGTTTTGATAAGGGATTCGCCCAGTTAAGACGGTGCGGCAGACAATTGAGATTAGTTTGCCTCCGGAGTCATAAGCATAATGAGTCAGTTCGATGACCGGAAGTTTTGCAACACCATAATTACTGGCTTCGGAATCGCTAAGCTGACGTGCTCTATAGCTTTCCCTAACAGATTGGATAGACTTGGACAAGTCGTCCATGATTCTGCTAAATGCCTGAAAATCTAACTGGTTATTCGGAACGCGCGACTTTGAAATGAAGAACGTATCAGCGCCTATGAAGCTGCCTTCAAGTTCGTAGGTCAATTCAAGACGCTGAATTTCATCGCGACTTTGACATCCAAATTGTTGGAGCATCATTACGGAAATTGGACGACCTGATGTGAGGCCGCCGAAATGTTTGATGATGGCATCCGGATCAACGCCATCGCAATGGCTTGCAAAGTCAAAGTTTAAAAGTGAATTGAGCTCGCTAACGCGTTTCGGTGCAACAAACGATCCCTTACCTTGGATTCGATAGATACTTCCACGACGCTCCAGCTCACTCATGGCAAGTCGGACGGTTGTTCTGCTTACGGCGTATTCGTCGCAGAGTTCCATTTCTGTTGGAAGTTTATCGTCTGCTTGATATTCATCGACGATCTGCTTGAGCAGCGCGTCGGTGAGCTGTAAATAGAGTGGCCGTTTTTCGTGTGTATCGAGCATTAGAGCCTCAGTTTGCATGTTGGTTATACCTGATGGTTGCCTCGGTCGGGATGTAACGTGGGCAAGGTAACCTTAACGTATCACAGAGCGGCTCAGCATGACGATCTGATGCCTGTATCCACGAAGGGCTTGTCCGAGCGTGAAGATATTCTGGGGCAGGCAGATACCGTTCATGGAGTCCCCGATATGTTGGAGGTCAGCGCCGGCTGCTTTTGCTGCAAGGCCTATTTTCTTAATGGTCTCGCTGTCGCAGGAGTCTTGACTCGTCCCGTTCGCCGCCATGACGAGAACCTTCTCTTCAATTGACTTGCCTACGTTGTAGGATCGTACAAAGTCTACGATGGCGCGCAGGTCTGCTTCTTGGAAGCAAGGGACGGTGTAGGGGGCTGGCACGAGAAGGATATCGACGCCGAGGTCAACAAACTTGCGCGCAATTTCGAGCGTCATGACAGGTTCTGCAACGCCCGCTCCATGCATTTTTCCGGCTATGACCAGGCCATTGAAATGCTCTTTGGAGAGTTTAATCGAATGGGCGATTGCATCGTTGGAGACGCCGGTTCCAGGGTTGCCCGTCAGGCAGATAAAATCAAATCCGAGTTCGTTAGCCTTTTCTAAGGTCTTGGGAGAGACGCGACGACCCATGGGGATTTCCGTTCGGGATTCAGACATCTCTGCCTCGTTATCAACTGGCTCCAGATTGACGCCAATGGGCCTTCCGCATGCTCGCTTCACCCAAGTGACCGGGTTTTCATTGAGATCATCTGGAATACCGGCAATAACTGGATCGAACACATCGAACGCGTTAAACAGAAGCAGGTCGGCACCTGCGGCACGTTCGATTTCTGCATTAGTAACGCCGCTGAGAAATTGGGAAGAGGGTACGTTTTCCGCCATGATGGTACGTCCCTCGGAGGCCAGAATTGCCTGCTTTAGATCCATGGGTGACGTGGCGGCAAAATCGGATGCGGACATGTTCAGTAATCGTTTGGGCATTGTTACTTCCTTTGACTAGAACGACAGGCTTGTGACATCGTCACTAATATTGTTACAACAATATATTAAATATGTTATATCCAATCGGTGAACGGTTGCAAACTTATTGTACTGCTCCGAAAAAATAGCCTTTAGCTGGACAAATCTAAAATTACGCAACTGCCGTTCACCGAATAAGTATTTGAATTCTTGACATATCGACAAAGCGGAAAAAGAATTGGTTATGACAAATCGCGCAAATGATATTACATTTCGCACGAGAACGTATTCATTTACATACGTGGATACAAACTGGGACGACGACGGTTGAGTCCGGATAAATCGTTGTGTGCCCGGGAAACATGAAAGGATGTCTTATGGACGCTATCGTCAAATTCCTTGAAAAACACCAGGCCCTCTTCGACAAAATCTCAAGGAACATTTATCTGGTGGCGATTAAGGATGGCTTTCTCTCGAATATGCCAATTGTGCTGTTCTCGAGTCTGTTCCTTCTTCTTTCGACGCTCCCTGCCTATGTAGGCATCGCGCTTCCGTCTGAGGTGCTGGATTTCTTTAATAAAATCTATGCATATACCATGGGACTTCTTGGCATTATGGTGGCCGGCACCACGGCGAGCTCACTTGCCAAGTCGATGAACCGCCGCATGCCTTCGGGCAAATCTCTCAACCCCACCTCGTGCATGGTTTGTGCCATGTGCGGCATGTTCTTGCTATCGGTGACGAACGATGTTGTCTCGATTGGCGGAGCAGATACGTCTGTTTTTGAAACCGGCTACATGGGAACCAAGGGTTTTATCGCTGCGTTCGTATCCGCATTCTTGACCGTTAATATCTATAAGGTGTGCATTAGCCATAATGTGACGATCAAGCTCCCCAAAGAGGTCCCTGGCTCTATTGCGCAGAGTTTTCGCGATATCTTTGCGTTTGGGTTTTCGATCCTTGCGTGCGCTTTTATCGATCTCGCGAGCCGTAAGCTGCTTGCTGTGCCGTTCGCCAATTTGGTATCCGCTCTTATCTCGCCGCTGTTCTCCGCGGTCGACACCTATCCTGGCATGGCGCTTATCGAGGGCGCGGTCGCACTTTTCCAATTTATGGGCATTCACGGTGCCTCGGTTGTCATGACTCCGATCAATGCTGCGCTCTACGACAATACCGTTACCAATCTTGCGGTTTACCAAGCAGGTGGACACCCGTCAATTGCTCTCGCGCTGGACTTTACAAACTTCATCGGCGGTCTGGGCGGTTCTGGCTGCACGTTCATCGTTCCTATTATCCTAATCATGTTTATGCGTTCCAAGCAGCTTAAAGCCATGGGCAAGGCATCGATTATCCCGGTGATTTTTGGAGTTAACGAGCCCGTTCTCTTCGGTATGCCGATTGTTCTCAATCCCTATATGTTCGTGCCCTTCCTAGCGGCTCCTATGGTCAACGCTATAATCGGTAAGTTTTTCATTGACGTCATTGGAATGAACGCCCCCATGTATACCATGCCGTGGGCGCTTCCCGGCCCAATCGGTGCATTCCTCACCACAGGTCTTGATGTACGTTCTCTTGTATTGATTGCAGTGCTGTTGGTCGTTGACTTTGTGATTTACTATCCGTTCTGCAAGGCGTATGACCATCAGCTTTGTTTGGAAGAGTCTGCAAAGGAGACTGCAGGAACCTCGGATGCAGATGCTATTGCCGCACAGGAAAATGTCGCAAAAGCTCTCGAGGCGGTAAAGGACAAGGCGGAGCAGATCCGCGTGCTTGTGCTTTGCCAGGGTGCCGGCACTTCGACTCTCTTGGCAAATGCTCTTCGCGAAGGTGCCGCTGCTAAGGGTATCGATCTGGTTTCTCAGTCCGGTGCGTACGGAAGCCACTATGAGACGATGGATCAGTACAACGTGATTGTTCTGGCGCCCCAGGCACGCATGTACTATGACGCTATGAAGGCCGATACCGATCGCCTTGGAATTAAACTGCTCACCACAAGGGGCAAGGAGTATATCGACCTTACCAACGATCCCGAAGGTGCAATTGACTGGATCGTTCAGGAGCTGGCCAAATAGTGGATGCACTCCGTCGTTGATTCGTCGGTGTATAGTACGGCCCCGCAGCTTATTGAGCTGCGGGGCCGTATTTCGTTGAGTATCAAGTTGAGACAATGAGCGCAACCGACGTGAGATCGCATTGGCGCTCTCCGAGTCACCGACAAGCTGACTTCCATCTATGTGACCAATTCGCTCTCGGTGTTTAACCTGCTCGAGGCGCGCGAAGACTGCGACCTGTGCCTGGTGGGCGGCATGTACCGTCGCCGCACCGCCGCTTTTGTGGGACCAACGGCCGAGGATACCCTGCGTGCGCTGGGCATCGACGCGGCGTTTATCGGTGCCAACGGCATCTTGGACGGTGACATATCTACGTCCAACATGGACGAGGGCCGTATCCAGCAGCTCGCCTTTAGCAAGGCCGATGCGCGCTATCTGATTGCCGACTCCAGCAGGATCGGCAGGCGATACTTCTGCCCCCCCTGCCGGCGCAGGGGTACCGCTTTACAATGACGCGCAAATAACTTTGAGCAACAAGGATGAGGCTATTCTGAGATATGACTAGACTCCGTATTTCGTCTTTATGTCCCTTGAGAATGAATCATAGTCTTCATAGAGTCCCTCTTTGCTTTCATCCTCGGCGTGGTTTACACGTTCAAGGAGCTTATCCTTTGGAGCCTCTTTTGTTATTGCGGCCTCGCCATCGGGTATTGTGGCTTGCAAGAATAGTTCTAGAGCATGGACGTCTTTGAGTATGTAGCCCGTCGAACGACCCGCTCCTGTTTTTTCGATTGCGCTGCAACTAACAAGCTGGCCGAGGGTTCGTTTAACGGTAACCTCGCTGATATCGGGGCAGTTGGATCGGATGTCGGATTTCTTAATGACACCGGGTCTCTGTTGAAATAGAACGGCGATGCGCGCTTGCTTCGACATGGGACGAGTGCTTGATTCAATTAAGGTACGCTGCTCGAGCTGTCGGTAGGCGGCCAGGGTTGTTCCGAGCATGAAACGGATAAAGGGTGCTTCGGTGTTTTGATTTTCATTCCATCCAGCGGAGCTTGCAGCGAGGGCGTTGTAGTAGAGCGCCTTGTTGTCTTCAATAAGTCGTTCGATGCTGATGTAACGCGCAACGTCGTATCCAGTCTTTTCGAGTAGCAGCGTTGTAAGGAGCCGGCTCATCCTGCCATTGCCATCGTTGAAGGGATGAATGCTGACAAAATCGAAGATGAAGCGGAATGATATAAGGAGGGGGTCGCAAACTTGACGAGATAAGGCGTCGTTGAGGGACCGACAGGCTTCTTCGATAAGTCCGGGGGTTGCTAGGGCCGAAGGCGGCCTAAAGCGCACAAATCGATTGCCTTGATCGTCGATGGAGATGATTTCGTTATCGCTATCTTTCCAATGGCCCCCATACGAGATTGCTGTGTGTACCATGAGGTCACGATGCAACTGCAGAATGACCGATGGCGTTACGGGAATGGAATCGTGTTGCTCGTGAACAAGCGACAGCACATCTCGGTATCCAGCGATTTCTTCCTCTGCGCGGGAGCTTGGCTTGGCGGAATACGCCATGATCGCTTTGAGTCTTTTTTGGGTGGTAACAATTCCTTCAAGTCCGTTGGAGGATTGGGTGCTTTGGATCTTAGCTTCCTCCATAAGGGACGATAGAAGTTCGGGTTTGACTTGACTCAGAGCAAGCTGTCGGCCTTTATGCTCGCGTATCGAGAGGAGGAGGTTGGTGATTGGAGTTGCTTCGAGTTCCGCTGGGACTGTGGTGTAATCGAACTGGCGCATGCGGCTCCTTTCGGTATCACGAACACACTTTCGATATCATAATACCATTAAATGATACCGAAAGTATGTTCGTGATACCGAAAACTAGAAACCATGCTTCATAACTGCTTGGAAAGTTTGGATTTGACTATCTTATTGTCTTGATCTGTAACATCTAGACGGTCAAAAGTGGTCTACATGTTACAGATCGAGATTGTTCGGCCCGGGCCACCCGTTCGTCTAAATCTGTAACAGCTAGGGCCGAAATACTCGACTAGATGTTACAGATCGAGACGAATGATCCGCTCGGGCCCACCAAAACAAAAAAGCCGCATGCGAACCCATGGAGGGATTCGTATGCGGCCGACAGGGGGTATGCGGCAAAAGTTAGGCCATGAGCAGGCCGGTCTCCGCGACGTTCTTGTACCAGTACGCGCTTGCCTTGGGATAGCGCTTCTGGGTCTCAAAGTCGATGTAGAACAGGCCGTAACGCTTGTTATAGCCGTTGGTCCAGGAGAACTGGTCCTGCAGCGACCACACGAAGTAACCGTCGACGTTCACGCCGCCGTCGATTGCCTTGAGGATCCATGCGAGATGCTGGCGCATATAGTCGATGCGAGGGGCGTCGTCGATAAAGCCATCCTCGAAGTCGTCCTTATAGCCCATGCCGTTCTCGGTGATGTAGATCTTCTTGTAGTTGGGGTAATCGTTCTTAATGCGCAGCAGCAGGTCGTAGAGGCCCTCGGGATAGATGATCCAGTCCCAATCGGTGGTGGGTACGCCTTCGCGCACGCATGACTCGCCCACGCCCTTGAGGAACCAGCGCGAGGAGCCCTTGTCACCGGTGCCATTGTGGTTGATGTCATTTTCGCCCTCGGCGGCACGCAGGAACTGGCACTTGTAGGTGTTGACGCCCAGGCAATCGTTGTAGGGGAGCGCGGCGGTCAGCGCGGCGATGTCCTCGTCGCGGACGTCGAGCTCGCCGCCGGCGATATGGGACAGCTTGGTCGCAGCCTCCATCGTGTCGGCGGCATAGTGGCCGCGGAAGGTGGCGTCGAGTACCCAGCGGTTGTTGATGACGTCGGCCATGCGAGCTGCCTCGCAGTCGGCGGCGTTGTTGGGGTCGAGGGGATACTTGGGCTCCAGGTTCTGGACAATGCCGATCTCGCCCTCAAAGCCACCCTCATGGAAGGCGACGACGGCCTTGGCGTGGGCCACCATCATGTTGTGCATGAGCTGGAAGGCCTTGTCCAGGCGATACTTCTCGCCGTGCGGCCAGTTGCCGACGATAAAGCTGCCCTCGGCGGTCGCGGGAATCTCGTTAAAGGTAAACCAGTGCTTGACCTCGGTGAACTCGGCAAAGCAGAACTTGGCGTACTCGACAAAGGCATCGATGGTCGTACGCGTCAGGAAGCCCTCGCCGCCGTCCTGGTAGAAGGCCTCGGGCGTGTCAAAGTGATCGAGCGTGACATAGGGGATAACGCCAGCTTTGTTGCAGGTGGCGAAAAGCTCGTGATAGAAAGCGACGCCCTCGGGGTTAATCTCGCCGGTGCCACTGGGGAAGATACGGCTCCAAGCGATGGAGACGCGAATACCGTTGATGCCAAAGCGCTGGCACAAGTCGATATCGACCGGATACTTGTTGTAGAAATCGCTTGCGGGGTCGGGGGAGAAGCGACCCTGAGCAGCCAGGAAATCGTCCCAGGGCACTTTGCCCTTGCCGTGCGTGCGGGTCTCGCCCTCAACCTGGTAAGCGGCGGTGGCGCCGCCAAACACAAAGCCGTCGGGGAACTGCATGGGGTTAGTCATGAGTCATCCTTTCTGTGGGATACGAATAGGGAGAGGTGCCCGAACTGGGGATCCGGGCACCAACAGAGGGAGGAACTAGTCGAGGTTCTCGCGGAGCCACTTGATGGCGCCAGCGGGGTCGCGAGTAAGGTCGATATATTCCTTGCCGCGGGGAGCGAGCAGCTTAATGCCCAGACGATCGGTGTCGGCCTTCATGTCGTTGTAGTAGCTACGAACCTGCGGGGCGAGCACGATGACATCGTACTGATCCATGATGGCAGTGTGCTGGCCATAGGCGCCTGCGGAGGAAGCGATGTTCTCTCCGGTCTGCGCGGCACCTTCCTTGATGGCATTGGCAAGCATGGCAGAGGTGCCGGCGCCGGCGCACAGGACGAGGACCTTCAGGCCGTCGACATCCTTCTTGGCGGATGCATCGGCAGCGGGCTCGGGCTGATCGGCGACAGGCTCGCTGCCGGCGGCGGCAGCGGTCGTCTCGACGGAAGCGGTGGTCTGCTCGACAGCGGGCGCAGGGGCGTTGGCGGCGATGGCAGCGGCACCATCGGACTCGAGACCCAGCTCGGCGGCGCGCTCGGCCTCCTGGTCGCAGAGCAGCTTATCGTATGCCTTCAAGAACGGCAGGTAGATGATGGCGTCCAGCAAGATGATGATTGCAACACATACCAGGGCGATAAGCTGGAAGTTCGTGGTGATGAAGATGCCGATGGGGGCAGGGGTGGCCCAAGGCACCACGAAGGAGAAGCCGTTCATGCCCACATTGTCGATAAAGAACTTGGCAACGCTTACGTTGACGCAGCCGGCGGCAACAAAGGGGATGAGCATGTAAGGGTTAAGGATCATCGGCGCGCCAAAGAGCAGCGGTTCGTTGACGGCGAAGGCAACAGGAACAATCGAGGCCTTACCGACGGCTTTGAGCTGCTTGGACTTCATAAAGAGAATCAGCAGAAGCGGCACGATGAACGTGGCGCCGGTGCCGCCGAACTCACCCACGAGCGACATGTTAAAGGTGAGGGAGTGTGCGGGGTGGCCGCCTGCCAGCAGAACCTGCAGGTTCTCGGCCTGGTTGGCAAGACGGATGGGGTCGATGCCCGGCTGGACAATCGAGGGGCCGTGGACGCCGATGAACCAGAAGAACGCGGTGGCCGCCTGGATGAGGATGAGGCCAGGATAGGTTTCTGCAGCGGTAAAGAGCGGGGAGAGCAGTTTGATAAGCAGCTCGGAGAACGGAACGCCCATGAGGTTGCGCACGACGACATCGATGATGCCGCAGATGATGACGGCGCCGCCAAAGGGGATGATGTCACGGAAGTTCTGAGCGATGGCGCCCGGGACCTCCTTGGGCAGCTTAATGGTCAGATCGCGCGAGACGCAGAATTTGTAGACCCACACGGTGATGAACGCGGCGATATAGGCCGAGAACAGACCGCGCGTGCCCATGCTGGTGCAGTCGAAGACCGAAAGCTCGGAGCCGTTGAACTTGGTGGTGAACTGCGTAACGGCGAGCAAAAGCATACTGCACTGGGCGGCCACCATGGTGGAGCTGTCGTTGAGCACCTTGCCGGCGGGCATGCGACGGTTCATGGAAGCCGTAAAGTTCTTGGCAGTGGTGCCGGCGACCATGATGCCCATGACGCCCATGGTGAAGTTGTACAGCTTGTTGCACCAGTCGATGAGCGGCTGGGGCAGCGTGATGCCGACTACGCCGGGAAGGGTGGCAATGAGCAGAAAGATCGAAGAGGTGAGGACGATGGGCATGCACCCAAGGAATCCGTCCTTAATAGCCTGGAGGTAGATGTTCCTCGAGATCTTCTCAAAGAACGGCTGATGCTTTTCGAGCATCTTTACGATGGCGTCCATAGAGCTCCTTTGCTACTTGATGCGCGATGCATGTGGATGGAACTGGTCGTCGATGGATGGTCAGGACTGCCCGGAAACCTTCCTGCTTAAGGAAGGCATTGCGAAATGACAACGTTGTCATTTCGTTAATGACAACGTAAGACATTTTTGGAAGAGCAACAAGGATATACGGATGAGTGGTCGATATTGTTCGGTAAACGGTTGATTTATCAGTCAGGCAGGTGGTGTATGCTAGAACGCAAAAAACAAGCGATAGAGAACCGAGTGGAGAAGCAGTGACAACGATGGACAAGAAAAACGTCTCGATGAACGACGTGGCGATTGCCGCGGGCGTTTCTCTCAAGACGGTTTCGCGTGTGATCAACGAGCCCGATAGCGTGCGAGAGTCGACACGCAATAAGGTCCATTCGGCAATGGAGGCGCTCGGATTTCGAACCAACTTTGCCGCGCGTTCACTCAAGTTGGGCCGTTACGGGTGCATCGGCGTCGTGCTGTTCCACTTGTCGGGCGGCGCCGTGGACATGATTGACGGAATCGCCGATGCCGCCGAAGAGCGAGGCTTTGCGCTCACGATGATCAAAAAGCGGGCGGGGGAGAAGATGACCCTTGCCGAAGCGGCGCGCAGGATGTCGCAGCTTCCCGTCGACGGCATGATCTTCAACCTGCGTCAGATGGTCGATGACTTTGATACCTTTGAGGCGCCGAAAGACCTCAAGACGGTGATTATCACATCAATGGAACATCCTACCTGCTCCACCGTCAGTGACGACCAAGAGGGCGGCGCGCGCATGGCGTGCGAGTACTTCTTGAATCGCGGGCACAAGAACGTGTACTTCGTCTCTGGTAAGAAAGAAGCGCTGTCGAGCCAGTGCCGTATGAAAGGTTGGCGAGCGGCGCTCGAGGCGCGTGGCATTGAGCCGCCCGAGCCTCTGCAAGGCGATTGGAATGCGGATAGTGGCTATGCCGCGGGCCTTGTGCTTGCCGATAAGCCCGATTGCACGGCGGTCCTCGCTGCTAACGATTGCATGGCAAACGGCGTGATGATGGCTCTACGTGACAAGGGTCTGAGTGTGCCCGATGATGTGTCCGTGATCGGCTTCGACGATGAGCTCTATAAGACGATTCCCAACTCGATTCTGACGTCGGTGAAGTTTCGCCACCGCGAGCTGGGCGTCCGTGCGCTTAATGAGGTCGTCGCAGGTCTGGAAGCCCCGAGCTCCAGAAGCCGTACGCTCGTCTCGGGTGTGCTGGTCGAGCGTTCCAGCGTAAAGGACCTGCGGGTGTAGACGTGCTCGGCTCGTTCATCTCAATCTGTAACAGGTAGAGCCGAAAATCTCAGCTAATTGTTACAGATTTAGACAATTCGGTCCGGCTTATTCCGTTTGTCTCGATCTGTAACAACTAGACGGTCAAAAGTGGTCTACATGTTACAGATCGAGATTGTTCGGCCCGGGCCGCCCGTTCGTCTAAATCTGTAACAGCTAGGACCAAAAAAACTCAGCTAGATGTTACAGATTGAGACGAACGGCTTCCGACCTGAACAAAAAGGTCGGGGGCGGCGCGCCGTGTGACGTGCCGCCCCCGGCTGAGAAATGGGGACAGGTTATGTGGGCAGGCAACCCCGCCAGTCACTAGTCCAGACGACGGGTCTGCGCCACGTGCTTATACCAGTATGCGCTTGCCTTGGGCGTGCGCTTCTGGGTTTCAAAGTCAACGTAGAAGAAGCCGTAACGCTTGTTGTAGCCATTGGTCCAGGAGAACTGATCCTGCAGGCTCCACAGGAAGTAGCCGCCCACGTTGACGCCCACCTCCATGGCCTTGAGCAACCAGCGTAGGTGCTGCTCGATGTAGTCGATGCGCGGCTGGTCGTCCACAAAGCCGTCTTTGTAGGGGTCCTTGTAGCCCATGCCGTTCTCGGTGATGAAGATCTGCTTGTAGTTGGGGTAGCGCTGCTTAATGTAGACGAGCAGATCGAACAGGCCCTCGGGATAGATGATCCAGTCCCAGTCGGTGGTGGGGATGCCAGGCTTGTTCACATGCTCGCCAATGCCCTTAACGCGCCAGCGGCCGGTGCCCTTCTCACCCGTACCATTGTGGTGCAGGTCGTTCTCGCCGTCGTAAGCCTTGAGGAAGCGGCACTGGTAGTTGTTGACGCCCAGGTAGTCGTTGTAGAGCGCGGCCTCGCGCATGATTTCCAGATCCTCGTCTAGGATTTCGATGGTGCCGCCCGAGACGGCAGCCAGGCGGTTGGCGCACTCGAGGGTGTCGGGCGCGTAGTCGCCGCGGAAGGTGGCGTCGAGCAAAAACTGGTTTTGCAGCACGTGCTCGTTGTTGGCGGCCTTGATGTCGGCGGGGTCGTTCTCGTTGAGCGGGTACTTAAACTCCAGCGACTGAATGACGCCGATCTTGCCCTTAAAGCCACCGTTGTGGAAGGCCAGTACTGCCTTGGCGTGGGCGAGCATCATGTTGTGCTCGCACTGGAAGGCCTCGGCCAGATGCGCCTTGACGCCGCCGGGGAAGGTGCCCTCGATGTAGGTGTTGGAGGCATCGGCCCAGATCTCGTTAAAGGTGAACCAGTAGGTCACCTGGTCGGCGTACTCCTTAAAGCAGAAGGTGGCAAAGTCCACAAAGGCATCGATGGTCTCGCGGTTGAGGAAGTCGCCCTTCTCAAAGAGGGACAGCGGCGTATCAAAGTGATGCAGCGTGACAAACGGCTCAACGTGGTGCTTGTGGCACTCGGCGAAGAGATCGTGATAGAACTGGACGCCCTCGGGGTTAATCTCACCGGTGCCGTTGGGAAAGATGCGGCTCCAGGCGATGGAGAGGCGAATGCCGTTGATGCCGAACTCCTCGCACAGCTCCAAATCGACGGGGTACTGGTTGTAGAAGTCCGAAGCGGGATCGGGGGAGAAGCGCCCCTGGGCCTCCAGGAAGTCGTCCCAGGCGACTTTGCCTTTACCGTGGGTGCGGGTCTCGCCCTCTACCTGGTAGGCAGCGGTAGCGCCGCCAAAGACAAAGTCCTCGGGAAACTGCGCGGGTGGGTTGGTGACGCTAGCAGGGTTAACGGACATGATGATCCAATCGTCTAAATCGAAGGGCCAGCCGGTCTTGGATGGTCGGCTGGCCCTGAGCGTTACTTACTTCGAAAGCTGCTCGGAGACGAAGGCGAGAGACTTATCGCCGTTCTGGGAGAGCTCGATATACTGCTTGCCACGGCAGGCGACGCACTTGTTGCCCACGCGCTCGCAGTCCTTCTGCAGGTCGGCCAGGTAGCTTGCGGCCTGCGGGGCCAGGACGACCAGATCGAAGTCGGGGAGCATGTCCACGTGGTTGCCATAGGCCTCGGCAGCGGTCTCAAGATTGATGCCGCGCTCCTTGGCGGCCTTGGCCAGCGCGTTGGCGAGCAGGCCCGAGGTTCCGCCACCCTGGCAGAGCACGAGTACGCGCTTGCCGTTGAGGTCGCTGGCGGTCGTTGCCTCAACGGCGACAGCGGCGGGAGCGGCGGGGGCATCGGCCTTCACGGCCTCGGCAGCAGCGCCGGCGGCAACGCTCTTGGCATCGGCCTTGCCCTGGAAAGCGTCGTTGAGCTTGGCGGCCTTCTCGGCGTTCTTGGCGGCGAGCTCCTCCTGGGAGATCTCGGCCTCCTCGGCGCACTTCTGGGCGTCATAGGCGCGGAAGAACGGATAGTACAGAGCGAAGTCGACGACCAGGATAAGGGCGAGCATCACAAAGGCGAGCGGCTGGAAGCCCAGGCCCATGATGGTGCCGATGGGGCCGGGGACAGTCCAGGGCAGGGTGTACATAAAGCCGTTCATGCCCAAGAAGTCGATAAAGATCTTGAGGATCCAGATGTTGGCGATCGGGGCAAAGACAAACGGGACAAAGAAGACGGGGTTGAGCACGATGGGTGCGGCGAACAGCAGCGGCTCGTTGACGGCAAAGCAGACGGGGACGATGGCGGCCTTACCGACGGCGCGCATCTCCTGAGACTTTGCCAGGAAGCAGAACATAAAGACCAGGACGAGCGTGGCGCCGGTGCCGCCCATGCAGACGACGAAGTACTGGGCACCCTGGGTCAGGACAGCGGAAGCGTGCTGGCCAGCCTGGAACGCAGCCAGGTTGTCGGTCATGTTGGCAACGAGAGCGGCGGCGATGGCGGGCTCGACGATCGAGGGGCCGTGGACGCCGACGAACCAGAAGAGGCTCATGGCGCCGTAAATCACAGCGAGGCCGATATAGCCGTCGGCAGCGGTGAACAGGGGCTGGAACACCTGGATGACGCCCTGGGCAAAGCAGAAGCCAAAAGCAGCGCGGAAGACGATGTCAAAAACCCAAAAGACGGTGATGCAGACGGAGAAGGGGATGATGTCCTTGAAGGTCTGCGAGATGTTGGGCGGAACCTGCTCGGGCATCTTGACGGTGATGTTGCGCTTAATGAAGAACTTGTAGATGATGCCGGTCACAAACGCAGCGATGAAGGCGGTCAGCAGGCCCTTGGAACCAAGGTAGGTGGTGTTGAAACCGCTGGCGGCGTCCGTGGCGATCGTGTCGCTCGAAAGGAGCAAGAAGCCGATGATGGCCGCGCACATGCATGAGATAAAGTTAATCTGGTTATTCTTGGGCAGGTCGCGGTTCTGAGCGTCGGCGAAGTGCTTGGCCGTGGTGGCGGCGCAGGCGATGGCCAGGATGCCCATGGAGTAGTTGTAGCACTTCCACAGAGCGTTGTTGATGTCATCGGGCCAGTAGAAACCCCAGATGTTGGGGACCGAGGCTACCAGGCAGAAGATGGACGAGAAGATGATGATGGGGATGACGGAGATAAAGCCGTCGCGGATCGCCTTGAGGTACTTGTTGCGGGCGATCGCGTTGAAAAAGGGCTGACCCTTTTCGATGATGGCGATGAGTTGCTCCATGCAATGCTCCTAAGAGTCGGTGGGTTAGCAACGATGGTAGCTTTTGACGTTCGGTTGCCAAAATGTTGACGTTGCCATTTTGCGACACAAAAAAAGATGCGAACCGGTGGTCCCTGTGCCTGTGGACCGTCGATTCCATGTGCGTAAACGTTTGAGCCGCCCGGAGGCTCTGTGTTTGCACAATGGCAACGTTAACATTTGATCGACAAAAGCCGTTCGGGGAAGCAAAAATGTCGGTGAACGGTAGGTTTTGGGTGGTGAGCGTATGGTGGGGGAGGCGTTGGATATACTTGAAGGCGTTAAAAATGACTGCGCAAGGTGCCACCAATGGCATCGTTGACATAGAAAGATCGACCTATGGCCGCTGTTAAAAAATCGGTATCCGTCAAAGACGTAGCGCGCCTCGCGGGCGTCTCGGAGCAGACGGTCTCGCGCACCGTGCACGATTCGCCCAGCGTGCGCCCCGAGACCAAGGAACGCGTGCGTGCCGCCATGCGCGAGCTGGGGTATCGCCCCAATTTTGCCGGTCGATCGCTGCGCCGCGGTAAGTTTAAGACCGTCGGCGTCGCCATGTTCAACATTACCGGCACCGGCAATCTCGACCGTATGGAGGGCTTTGCCGCCGCCGCCGATAAGCACGGCTATGCCATCACCCTCACTAAAGTAGACGGGCATCCGTATACCCTCGAGAGCGCATCATCGCGTATGAGCGCGCTGCCGGTAGACGGCATGGTTGTGATCATGAATCGCATGCCGGCGGACTTTGGCACCTTTGAGCCGCTGCCCGGTATGCAGACAGTGCTCGTTACCATGCTGGAGCACCCGCTGTGCTCGACGGTCGATAACGATCAGTTCGATTGTTCACGCCAAGTGGTCGAATACTTGCTGGGGCAGGGACACAAGACCGTGCACTTTATCTCGTGCCCCGAGCGCTCGCTTTCGGGCATGCGGCGCGAGGAAGGCTGGCGTGAGACATTGCGTGCGCATGGCATTGAGCCCCCGCAGCTCGTGCGCGGCGACTGGACGGCGCAGAGTGGATATGCTGCCGGCCAGGTGCTTGCGGAAGATCCGACCTGTACGGCCATTTATGCCTCCAACGACGCCATGGCCTACGGCTGCGTCCGTGGGCTCGAGTCGCGCGGGAAGTGCGTGCCCCAGGACGTGAGCGTGGTGGGTGTTGATGACAGTCTGGGCGATATCGTGCCCGACCGTCGCCTGACCACGGTGCGCTTTGACAACAAGCGCGTCGGCATGTGGGCGGTCGACAAGATTGCCGGCACCGAGGGCGTTGAACCCGGTGTGGAGCACATGCTGTTTCCGGGCGTGCTCGTCGAGGGCGATACCGTGCGCGATATACGCTAGGGTGTGGACCTGTTTGGGTTGCCGCTAATTGTGTTCGATATTGTTCAGATTGGTTCAAAAACCGTTCACGGGCGAAAAGTGACCGTTCATAGCTCGAAATCACGTTTTGCGCTGTTCTTTTTTGTTTGAATGTTATTGTTTCTGTCATACACAACGCAGCGCGTATGCCCGGACGCGATGCTCTCCATTGGTTCATATGTGAAAGGAACGCAATATGGCAACCAAAGAAGAAATCTCGATGGTTGGATTCGAGATTGTCGCATACGCAGGTGACGCCCAGACCGATTTGCTTGCAGCGCTCGATGCTGCTCGCGAGGGTGACTTTGAGAAGGCCGAGCAGCTGCACAAGGATGCCAGCGATGCGCTCATCGGTGCCCACGACACGCAGACCAAGCTGCTTTCGCAGGAGGCTGGCGGTGGCGAGATGGAGATGACCTTCATCATGGCTCACGCTCAGGACACCCTCATGACCACTATGATCCTGGAGAAGCAGACCCGCTTTACCATCGACGCCTACAAGCGCATCGCTGCGCTCGAGGCCAAGCTCGCCTAACGAGCCCGCACAACCAAGTCCCCTTCCAAAAGCCCTGCCGCTACCCGCGACAGGGCTTTTTCTTTTCTCCTTCAAGTTGCGGTGAAATGGGGACTGAATAGGGGCCGGCGGGCGTAAAACAATCCCTATTCCACCGCAACTCATCCCGAGACAGTCATTGGGGACGTTCTTAAACGACTAGTCGTTGGGGGCAGTCTTGGAGCTTCTGCACGCCCTTCCGTTCGGTTTTTCGATGGGTGGGTATACTTCCATCCGCAATGCAGGCCGGAATGAGGAGGTGTCCAAATGCCGGACAACGGATTGATTCAAAAGACAGATGCGCGCGAGATGGCTCATGGGCGTCCTGTCCAGATAACCGAGCATACGACGGTAACCGAGCTGCAGCCCAGCCTGTCCGATGTCGTGTGCGCAAACAAAAAGCTGCAGATTGGCTTTATCGTTGCGCTCGTGGTACTGGCGCTGTTGTCGGGCTTTGTAGCTCGTCCGCATTTTGCCGATACCAAGACTTGGGACTCCACCATCGAGGTCATCGATCAAAAGAAGGGCAATGTTTTGGCGCTCACAACCTCGTGCGTCGCCCTATCTGCGGGTATCACTGCGCTGCCGGGCGATACGGGAACGCCAGTTGCCGAGCAGCTCGCGCAGCTTTCGGGAAACTTGGGTATCGTGCTTGCCGTGCTCTACCTCGAAAAATATCTGCTGACCATTTTATGGTCGGTCGGGCTGGGCATCCTGATTCCGTTCTCGCTCGTACTCTTCGCGGTGTCGCTTGGCATTCACGGACGCTGGAGCACGAGCGCGGTCATTCGCCGCGTGGCAACGCGTGTGCTGGTGGTCGCCATAATTGGCATGGCGTTGGTGCCTGCAAGCGTTTGGGTGTCGCAGAAGGTCGACGAAACGTATCGCGTTAGCATCGAGGCGGCCGAGCAAAAGGCGGCCGACGCTGCGAGTGCGGCAGATAGCGATAGCTCCAAAACAAGCAAGAAAAAGACCGAGTCCGCAGAGTCCAAGAGCGTGCTCGAGCAGCTTGCCGACGGTGTCTCGGGCCTCGTCACGTCGGTGACCAGCGGCGCCAAGCAGATGACCGATGAAATTGTGCAGCAAGTGACCGATCTCATCGAAGGCGTCATTGTGATGATCGTGACCTCGTGCGTTATCCCGCTGCTGGTGCTCGCGGCGTTTCTGTGGCTGGGACACACGCTACTGGGGATTGATATTTCCGGCCCGGCGAACTATTTGACGGGCCGCTTTCTGAGTGCTCCGTCCAAGCACGCCAAGAAGGGCAGGCAGTCTGAGTAGGCGGCAAAGCGTTCTTTGGAAGATCAACTGTAAGAAGGGCGGCCGAGACACGTTCTTGGCCGCCCTTTTGTTTGTTGAACACATGGTCGCTACGTCCGCGCCCGGCTCAAACGGTCAGCAATCATCCGTGAACGGTATTTGTTCAAAAAAGAACAAAGATAAACAAATAGTTGTTGCAGTTACTGTTCGAATGTGTTCAAATAAACATGAACAGTGAAGAACCGCACATTCAGATGCCCGGACCTGAACGCGATTCAACACTTCCAAACAGAAACTACGCACCTGCGTATCTCTCAAGGAGGATGTCATGAGGGTTGTAATCGCTTCCGATGCCGACGGTATGTCGATGAAGGAGTCCATCAAGGAGATGCTCATCGCCGACGGTCACGAGGTCGTCGACTATTCCGAGACCCCTGCCGCGGACTTTGTCGATTCCGCGACCGCCGTTGCCAAGGACCTGCTGGAGCACAAGGATTCCCAGGGCTTCGCATTCGATAAGTACGGCGTCGGCTCCTATATGGCCGCCGTCAAGATCAAGGGCATGGTCGTCGCCAACATTTCCGACGAGCGTTCCGCCTACATGACCCGCGAGCACAACGGCTCGCGCATGGTCACCATGGGCCCGGGCGTTGTGGGCACCGAGGTCGCCAAGAAGATCGCCCGCGAGTTCCTGCGCGCCCAGTACGCCGGCGGCCGTCACCAGATCCGTGTCGACATGCTCAACAAGATGGCCTAACGAGAGCCACCGAGAACTCGAACTTCTACCTCAACTTGTGAATTCAGACGAAAGGACGTTCTGATGAAGAAGACCATCGCAATCGGTTGCGACCATATCGTTACGGACGAGAAGATCTATCTGGCCGACCGCCTGGAGCAGGCTGGCTACAAGGTGCTCGACTGCGGCACCTACAGCCACACCCGTACGCACTACCCCATCTACGGTAAGGCCGTGGGCGAGGCTGTTGCCAGCGGCAAGGCCGACTTTGGCGTGGCCCTTTGCGGCACCGGCATCGGCATCACCAACGCCGTCAACAAGGTTCCCGGCGCCCGCTGCGCCCTGGTTCGCGACATGACCTCTGCTCTGTATGCCCGTCGCGAGCTCAACGCCAACATCGTGGGCTTTGGCGGCAAGATCACCGGCGAGTTCCTGATGGCCGACATCATGCTTGCCTTCCTGGAGGAGCCCTACGAGAAGACCCCCGAGCACGATGCCCTGATTGCCAAGATCGATGCCTGCAATAAGGCCGACGCTGAGGCTCAGGCTGACCCGCACTTCTTTGACGAGTTCCTCGAGAAGTGGGACCGCGGCGAATACCACGATTAGCGGGTATCCGGTGTAATTAACTAGTCCGTTGACGGCTCGCGTTTCTGTGAGGGGGCGCGGGCCGGTTTTCTATCAGCCCTATTGACTTGGCGGGCTGTCGTAAGAAAGGGAAGGCTCCTATGGAGTTTGTTCTTGATAACGGTTCAATTCGTGTGGCGTTGAGCACGGCTGGCGGATCGTTCACTTCTATTGTGGCCAACGGCCGTGAGTACTTGTGGCAGGGTGATCCGGCGGTCTGGTCGGGGCAGGCGCCCATTTGTTTCCCGATCTGCGGTGGCCTTCGTGACGGTCACGCAACGACCATGGGTGGCCGCGAGGTAAAGCTCGCCCGCCACGGCTTTGCGCGCAAACAGGAGTGGAAGCTCGAGGAACAGAGCGACAACATGGTTGCGCTGAGCCTAAGCTCTACCGACCATGCCGAGTTGCTCGAGCAGTACCCGTATCCGTTTAAGATCGTTGCTCGTTACACGATTGATTCGGAAAAGGTGGCCGTGTCGTACGAGGTGACCAATGAGGGCACCGAGGACATGCCGTTCTTTGTGGGCGGTCACCCCGGCTTTAAGTGTCCGCTCGACGAGGGCGAGTCCTATGACGACTACGAGCTCCGTTTTGAACAGCGTGAGGCCACCGAGCTCTGTACTGCCGTTCCCTCGACGGGCCTGATTGATGTTGAGCATCGCAGCAAGAACCCCATGATCGACCAGAACCTGCCGCTGACCCACGAGCTCTTCGACTTCGCGGAGACCATCTTTGACGTGCTCGAGAGCCGCGTGGTTACGCTGACCAAGAAGACCGAGGACAAGGGCGTGCGCCTGACGTTCCCCGATATGCCGTACCTGATTGTGTGGAGCAAGCCCGAGGGCGACTTTGTGGCCGTGGAACCGTGGGGCGGCCTGTCCACCTGCTCCGACGAGGACGATATTCTGGAGCACAAGCGCGGCTGCCTGGTGGCCAAGCCGGGGGAGACCGTCACCCGCGGCTTTGAGATCGAGATCCTTTAACGAGCTATCGTATGTTTGGGGCCGCGCGTGTCGTGCCCCGGAAACAGGAGTTCAATATGATTCTGACCGTTACCATGAACCCGTCGATTGATACGCGCTATCAGCTCGATAAGCTGATCATCGACGATGTTAACCGTGTGACGCCCGAAAAGACCGCTGGCGGCAAGGGCCTCAACGTGAGCCGTGTGCTGCTGCAGTTGGACGACGATGTGCTCGCGACCGGTCTGCTCGGCGGTCACATGGGTGCCTATATGGCCGAGCTCATGGATGTCGATGGCGTCAAGAACGACTTTGTGCCCATCGCCGGTGAGACGCGCATTTGCCTGAATATTCTGCACGAGGGTAATCAGACCGAGCTGCTGGAGAGCGGCCCACAGATCGTCCCAGCCGAGCTCGAGGCCTTTACGGCCAAGTTCGCCGAGCTTGCAGCGAAGGCGGACGTTGTGACGCTTTCGGGCTCGCTGCCGCGTGGCGTCGATGCCGGCTACTATGCCGAGCTCGTCAAGATCGCCGAAGAGGCGGGCGCTAAGGTGCTGCTCGACACCTCGGGCGCATCGCTGGAGGCCGCGCTGGAGTCCGACGCTAAGCCTGAGCTCGTAAAGCCCAACCTGACCGAGATTAACGGCCTGCTGGGTACGTCCTTTACGACCGATGATGTCGATGCCCTGCGCGAGGCGCTTGCCGCCGATGGCCGCTTTGCCGGTATTCCCTGGGTCGTCGTTTCGATGGGCGCTGCCGGTTCGGTGGGCTTCCACGAGGGCCGCGCGTTCCGCGCCAAGACGCCCGCGATTGCGGCTGTGAACGCGACGGGTTCCGGCGACTCGACCATCGCCGGCTTTGCGCATGCCATTGCTGCTGGTGCCGACGACGTCACGGTGCTCAAGACCGCCAATGCCTGCGGCAAGCTCAACGCCATGGATCCCAAGACCGGCCACCTGGTCATGGACCGCTGGGACGAGATCTACAACAGCGTTGTCGTGACTGAACTGTAGGAGTCGCGACACCGAACACTTAAAAACGGCGCCCGCCGGCGATGTTGCCGGCGGGCGCCGTTGTCTTGAAGACGAAGTGATCCGTTTTCCTCCGTCCCCAAGGGATCATTACAGTGAGTCGATAAAGCGCTGTTGGGCGGCGCGGCCGGCTTCGTCCCACTTAAAGACGCCGGCGTTGTCGAGCACGTGGCCAAACACCACGCCGACCTCCTCGTGCAGGATGTCGATGGCGTTGTCCGCCGTAAGCTCGTCGGCGCGGCGGGCAAAGACGTCCTCGGCCCATGCGGCGTGGCTGCGGCAAAGGTCGTCGCCCTCGAGTGCACCGGCAAGGTCGTAGCTGGCATCGGTCTTGGCCGCCAACAGGTGCTCACGGACAGCGCCGAGCTCGGGAACCAGGCGCGGCGGCAAAATGGCCAAGCCCATGACCTCGATCAGGCCGATGTTCTCCTTTTTAATATGGTGATACTCGGCATGCGGGTGGAAAACGCCCAGCGGATGCTCGTCGGTCGTGATGTTGCAGCGAAGTGCCAGGTAGGCCTCGTAAATCTCGCCACCGGCATTGCCGCGGAAGTCGACGCGGCGGATGACGGGCGTCACGGTGTTGTGCGCTACGCCGTCGGCCGTGTGCGCGATAACGCCCACAGACTCATCGGTCCACTCGCGCCAGGCGAGGATAATCTTCTCGGCAGCGTCGAGCAACTGAGCGCGGTCGTGCGAGCGCAGTCGCAGCACCGAAAGCGGCCACTGCAACACGGTACCGCTGACCTGGTCAAAGCCGGGCACGCTAAACTGCGAGACTTCGGTGGCATGCATCATGGGGAACTCGTGCGCGCCGCCCTGGAAGTGGTCGTGCGACAGAATCGAGCCGCCCACGATGGGCAGGTCGGCGTTGGAGCCGATAAAGTAGTGCGGGAACAGGTCCACAAAATCGAGCAGGCAGGTCAGCCCCTTGCGGTCGACGTGCATCGGACGATGCTCGGAGCTCATGGCAATGCAGTGCTCGTTAAAGTACGCGTACGGGCTGTACTGGAAGCCCCAACGCTCGCCGTCGAGCTGGATGGGGATAACGCGCAGATTCTGGCGGGCGGGATGAGCGCCGCCGTCAGCCGCGGCGGAGCGTCCGGGGTAACCCTCGTTCTCGATGCAGAGCTGGCAGGCGGGATACTTCTCGCCCATGTTCTTGGCTGCACCTGCCGCGGCGATATCGCGCGGGTCCTTCTCGGGTTTGGACAGGTTGATGGTGATTTCAAGATCGCCCCAGTTGGTGGGGGTGCTCCATTTGATGTTGCGCGCGATGGCGGCACGGCGCACGTAGCCGGCGTCGCAGCACAGGCCGTAGAACCAGTCGGTCGCGGCGCGGGGCTCGTTGACGCCCATGCGGCCGGTAAACTCGTCAATCACGGCAGACGGGCGCGGCATGAGCGCGCCCATGATGCGCATGGCGATGCGGTCGCGGCCCGATGCCGTGTCCTCGGCGGCGCCGTTGGCAACAGCCGCCTCGGCAAGCGCGGCAAGTGTGCCTTCAAGGTCAAAGTTGGGCAGGGTATCGGGGTGCAAGAGCGAGAGTTTCTCGACCTGGAGCGCCCAGGCCATGTCGAGCGCCGGGCCCGTAGCACCGATGCACTCGAGAATGGTGTTATACGCCCAGATGCGATCGTCCTGGCCGATCATCGATCGGTGGATGGCGTACTCGATCAGGTTCTGCGCGGCCTCGCGCACGTCAGTCATTACAGCCATGCCGCGTAGGCCCCCTTGTCAGAAATTGCGTAGTGGCGGGCAGAGCCCTCGCCCAGCCAGCCGTTCATCTTGGCGATGAAGGTGTCGACCAGGTCGAGCGGCACGAAGGCCTGGATGGTGCCACCAAAGCCGCCACCGTGGATACGGACGGCGCCTCGGCCGTCGAGCACGTGCTCGGCCAGTGCCAGGGCATACATCGAGGGCTGCTCGGAGCCCAGCTTGGCAACGACATTCTGTAGGTACATGGCAGAGCTGGCGCCGGACTCGCGCGTCAGGACCAGGAACTGATCGATGTCGCCGGCGTTCAGGGCAGCCCAGCGCTTGTCGACCAGGCCGTTTTCGTACCAGTAGTGAACGGCGCGCAGACAGGCGCGGTCGCCCAGCTTGGCGCGCAGCTCGGGGAGCTTGGCGTCAAAGTCGGCAACATCGACCTCGCACAGGCGTTCCTTGCCAAACTCGGCGGCGACGTCCTGCATTTCGCGCGGAACGGCGGCGTAGTCGTCGGTGGCGGCCACGTGGTCGGCACCGACCTTAACGAGCACGAGCGCGTAGCCGTGATCCTCAAAGTTGAGCTCGAGCTTCTTGGTTTTAGGCTGAGCCTGGTCCTCAAAGTCCATGTAGGCGAGGCCGCCCAGACATACGGCGGCCTGGTCCATCAGGCCGCAGGGCTTGCCGTAGTAGTTGTTCTCGGTGCGCTGGCTCATCTGAGCGAGCGCGACGGGCTCAATGGCGGGTGCGCCCCAGAGCGTCTCCATGGCGCGACCGTATGCCGCCTCGACAGCAGCGGAGCTGGAAAGGCCGCCGCCCGAGGAGACAGAGCAGGTGAAGGCGAAGTCGAAGCCCTGGGGCTCAACGCCCAGAGCAGCGATTTCGTGGGCCATGCCGCGGACGAGGCTCGCGGACGTGCCCTTCTCGGACGCTTGAATATCCAGCGTGTCGAGCGTGATCTCAAAGGTGGGGTAGCCCTCGTCGGCGACGCGAATCTTGTTGGTGTCGGTCGCTACGGCAATGCCGTCAACGGCGACATCGAGCGAGCCGGCGATGACGTGGCCGCCCTCGTGGTCGGTGTGGTTGCCACTGATTTCGGAACGGCCGGGCGCGTGCACATAGAGCACCTGGCGGTCGCCGATGGGGCCAAACTCCTCCTCAAACAGTTTGGTGAGCGTGGCGAATGTCTTTTCGTCGGGGGTGGTCATGGGAGTCCTTTCCTTGGTGCGCACGGGCGAGTTTTGCGTCGTTATGAGTACGTTAACAACTTGAAGCGGAGTGAACCAAGTGTTCACGATACCGCACGTTACGGGCTATGTTAACGTACTCATAACACAACGCTTGTCACTTTTTGAGAATCTGGTAATCGGTAGAAATACAGCCGTGAACGGTACTGCTGTATGGACTTATAAAGCAGAAGAGTTGCGGATTGAAAAAGTAGAGTACGTTAACATGCGTCCGACGATGGCGGGCCTCGGCGCGGAGTGTATCTCTGCCCGGGCCGGCATGCACGCTATTCAGATCTCGCAAGGGTGAAGGTGATCCTGTGGCAAGGCGTCCGTCCAACGATACCAGTTCGCGTCCGGTCTCCATGGCCGACGTCGCCCGCGCTGCTGGCGTTTCGCAGCAGACGGTTTCGCGCGTCGCCAACGGCTTGCCCAACGTTAACGAGCAGACGCGCCAGCGTGTGCAGGCCGCTATGCAAGAGCTCGGCTTTCGTCCGAGTTATGCCGGTCGCTCGCTGCGCGACGGTCGCTACCATTCGGTCGGCCTGTGCGTCAACGATGTCACCAAGTTTGGCAACCTCTCAATGATCGACGGCATCGCCAGCGCTGCTCGCGAGCATAATTGCGCCATCACGCTGGTCGAGATGTCCAAGACCGAGGAGTTTTCGCTTGCCGAGGCCACGCGTCGTATGGCCGCATTGCCGGTGGACGGCATCATCATCGGCATGAGCCGCATGGCGCCCGATTTTGAGACGTTTGATCCACTGCCGGGCATTGGCACGGTCATCGTTACCATGTATGCACACCCGCGGGTGACTACGGTCGACTCCGATCATTACGGCTGCTCGCTGCTGCTCATGGATCATCTGTTTGAGCTGGGACACGAGCAGATTCGTTATATCGGTGGCCCGTCCTTTTCGGTCGACGAGCAGTTCCGTCGCGCTGGCTGGCAGGATGCGCTCGAGCGTAAGCACATTAAGCCACGGGCGCCGCTCGAGGGCGACTGGTCAGCCAACAGCGGTTACGAGGCCGGCAGGTACCTGGCCGAGCACGACCGCACCATGACGGCGATTTACGCGGCAAACGACCAGATGGCAAATGGCGTGATTGCAGCGCTGCGCGATAGCGGTCTGCGCGTGCCCGAGGACGTGAGCGTGGTGGGCGTCGACGATTCACTCGATGATTTTGTGGCACATAACGAGCTCACGACCGTTCGATTCGATTTGCATCAGCGTGGGCGCGAGGTATTCGAGCATGCGGTTCCCGAGGCGGGTACGGCGGGCAAAACCGTTGCTATTCGTATTCCCGGCCAGCTCATCATTCGACAGAGCACGGCAATACCGCGCGCATAGTTTGTGCAGGTCAAAAGCGGTATATTCCGCATCAATAACAATCGGTAAGGATGCCGGCAGATAGCTGTGGCTCTAAAGGCGAGTGCTATGATAGACGGGTTCTTTTGTCTATCTAGGAGGCTTTGCCTGATGGAGATCACCAAGGATATCCGCTACATTGGCGTCGACGATCACGACATCGATCTGTTCGAGGGCCAGTACGACGTGTCCGAGAACGGCATGGCATACAACAGCTATGTTATCTTGGGCGATAAAATCGCTGTCGCCGATTCGGTCGACGCTGGCTTTGTCGACGAGTGGCTCGGCAACCTCGAGACCGTGCTCGATGGTCGTACGCCCGACTACCTGGTTGTCCATCACATGGAGCCCGATCACTCTGCCGGTATCGCCGCCTTTATGGAGCGCTATCCCCAGGCGCAGATTGTGGCCAGCATGGGCGCTTTCCGCATGATGGTCAACTACTTTGGAACCGACTTCCCCGAGCGCAAGATGGTCGTCAAAGATGGCGACGTGCTCGACCTGGGCGGCCACAGCCTAACCTTTGTCGGTGCCCCCAATGTTCACTGGCCCGAGGTGCTCTTCTCCTACGAGTCCACCGACAAGGTGCTCTTTAGTGCCGACGGTTTTGGCAAGTTTGGCGCCAACGACATCGAGGATCCCGAGGGCTGGGCTTGCGAAGCGCGCCGTTACTACTTTGGCATCGTCGGTAAGTTCGGCAAGTTCGTGCAGGCCGTCCTCAAGAAGGCCGCCGACCTGGACATCCAGATTATCTGCCCGCTCCACGGCCCCGTGCTGACTGAGAACCTGGGCTACTACCTCGACACCTATAACACCTGGTCGAGCTATCAGCCCGAGGACGAGGGTATCACGATTGCCTATGCGAGCGTGTACGGGCATCTGAAGGCTGCCGTTGAGGAGCTCGCATCTGCGCTCGAGGCCCGCGGCCAGAAGGTCTCCGTCTTTGACTTGGCTCGTGACGATATGGCCGAGGCCGTTGAGGACGCGTTCCGCTACGACCGTCTGGTGCTCGCCTCCATTACCTATCAGGGCGAGATCTTCCCGTTCATGAGCACCTTTATCCATACGCTCGCCGAGCATGCCTACCAGAACCGCACCGTGGCGCTCGTCGAGGCCGGCTCTTGGGCGCCCGCTGCTGCCAAGGTTATGACCAAGGAGCTCGAGGGCATGAAGGACATCACCCTGGCGCAGAACAAGGTGACCGTGCTGGGCTCGCTCAACGACGCCTCGCGCGCTCAGATCGAGGCCCTCGCCGACGAGCTGTCCAAGTAGTGACACGTTCACTTTTGACGCTCAACCATCACAACCACCACAAAGGGGACAGTGAACTGCGCCCCGAAACTTGGACTGAATAAATAGCGACTACGCCGCAAGGGCCTGGTTCCGGAACTCCTCCGGCGTCAGGCCCTTCAATCTTACCTGCCTGCGCCGCGCGTTCCAATGGGCTATGTACTCCTCCAGGTCGCGCTTGAAGTCCCCGAAGCTGCCCCACTCCCTGCCGCGGTAGAACTCGTCCTTCACGTGGCCGAAGAGCTGCTCGGTGGCGGCGTTGTCGATGCAGTTCCCCTTGCGCGACATGCTCTGGGTGATGCCCGCCCCCTCCAGCCTGGAGGTGTAGGACTCGTGCTGGTACTGCCAGCCCATGTCCGAGTGCATGGTCGGCGCCGCCCCGTCGGGCAGGGCCTCGAGGAGCCGGTCGAGCATCCTGTGCTGCTGGGCGAGGTCCGGCGAGGTCGATATGTCGCTCGCCACGATCTCCTTCGTGCAGAAGTCGAGCACCGGGGCCCAGTAGGCCTTGGCGCCGGCCACCTTGAACTCGGTGACGTCGGTGCCGAGCTTCTGCCACGGCCCCTCGGCGCCGAAGTCCCTCGCGATGACGTTCTCGAACGTGCTCCCCACGAGCCCCCTGTAGGAGCTGTACCGGCGGCGGGAGCCCCGGCGGCGTATCCCGCACCGGATGCCCATCTCGCGCATCATCTTGAGCACGGTCTTGTCGGCCACGACCGCGCCCAGCTCGGCGCGCAGGCACATGGCTATCTGCCGGTGCCCGCAGCCGTTGGCGGTGCGCGAGAATATCTCGGCCGCGGCGTCGCGCAGCTCGGGCCTGGTCGGCCTCCGCGGGTGCGCCAGCGCGTAGTAGTAGGTCGACCTCCTGAGCCCCGAGCACTCCAGCAGGTGGCGCAGGGAGTGC
>UQPP01000001.1 GCA_900543025.1 uncultured Collinsella sp. | reverse complement strand
ACTGGTTACGCGGTTTGGTAAAACCGCGTAACTCCTACGGACGCTGGCCCATGCCGCCCTCGAGGGTGACAGTCTCGCCGTTCATGTACTTAAAGTCGGGACCGCAGAGCTGAACGACCACGCGGCCGATTTCCTTCTCGACGTCGCCGTAGTGGCCTGCCGGCGGCATGTGGACGTTGGCCTTAAACGCCTCGGGGTAGGCATCCTGGAAGTTCTCGAGCGCAGCGGTCCAAGCAAGCGGGCACACGATGTTGACGTTGATGCCGTCCTTGCCCCACTCGTTGGCGGCAACGCGGGTCAGACCACGGATGCCCTCCTTGGCGGCGGCATAACTGCACTGACCATAGTTGCCAAACAGGCCGGCGCCCGAGGCAAAGTTGACCACCGAGCCCTTGGTCTCCTTCAGATGCGGATAGGCCTTCTGCATGTACAGATAGGTGGCATACAGACCGGAATAAATGGCCAGGTTAAACTGATCCATGGTGTGGTCGGCGATGGTCACACCCGAGGCGCTGGCCTGAGCATTGTTGACGACGGCGTCGATGCGGCCGAACTCCTCAATGGCCTTGTCGATGACGTTTTGGACGACGGCCTCGTTGTCCTGACCAGCCGAGACATCGGCCTGAACAGGCAGAACCTTGACGCCGTACTCGGCCTCGAGGGACTCCTTGGCAGCCTCGAGCTTAGCAACGTTGCGGCCGGTAATGACGAGGTTTGCGCCCTCCTTGGCAAATGCGATATCGATGCCGTAACCGATGGAGCCAGCGGAACCGTCCTTAAGCGTGGCCTTGCCGCCGCCGGTGACGATTACGGTCTTACCAGTGAAAAGTCCCATACGAAGTCCTTTCAAATCGCGACGGGCCCACCCGCCGACTGCGCGCATCCAACTTCACGCGCCAAAAGCTGAAATGCAACTTTAGCGGGTTCAAGTGAAAAATAAAGACTGCGGCAGGCGAACGGCGCAACGTCTTTCGGCGAAGGGAATGTCAAGCCTGAACTGAATATAGAGGTCGAATTTTTGCTATCCAAACGAGTCATCGAACACGTTTTGAAACTTTGCTGCAGCGCGCGGGATGTCGACGCGAGACTTTATCATAGGGTGACAAACAACGATGAGGAGCACATGCCTATGACAGACGAGCTGGATCCCCAGACTCAACAGCATATTGATGATTCAGCAGACGTCGCCGCAGATACTGACGCTGCGACCTGCAATGATACCGACGTCGACGACGCCACTTTGGATAACGACGCTGCAGCGGAGATCCCTGCGGCCGCAGATGCCGACGAGCAAAACGACGATTCGGCCGCTCAGGACGACGCCCCCAAAAAGGACGCCGCCCCGCAGCAAGCAGCGGGCCCCATCGAGGTGTCTTCGGAAGAAGAGCTCGACGCCGTCATGGACTCCATGATGGATGCCGTCAAAGCTATGAAAGACGCTGTCGCCGATGCCGATGTCGACGCCGAGGAGGAGGAAGCCGCCGAGGCTGCCTCGACGTTTGTGCCCGGCGAGACCCCGGTTGCCGACCAGGGCAGCACCATGCCCTCGTTCCTGCAACTCGAGCACCCCACGATCGGCGCCGACGCGGTCGACCCGCACGCAGCGGGCTTTTCCGTGATCGAAGGCGGCACCGGCAATATCGCCGCGCCGCAGACTGCCGATACGAATGCCGCCGAAGCCGCGCACCCGACCACCTCGCATGCTCCCGCCACGAGCCGCGACCTGGGGAGCGCCGTCTCAAACACCGCTAACGCCGTGGGCACTTTTATCGCCCAGGGCGCGTCGGCCATGCGCGAGATGAACGCCGCCAAGAAGGCACTCGCCGATGCCCGCGCCCATTTAGCCGAACTTGAGCAGCGCATCGCCGATCAAGGCGAGGAACTCGAGACGCGCCAGGATATCGCAGGCCGCTACGACCAAATCGTCGCCGAGCAGCGCCAGGCTATCGATGCGGCACAAAAAGCCGCCGCGGCAGCAGAAATCGGCCGCGATACCCATGCTGCCAAGGCAACAGAGCTCAAGGCGCAACTCGAGCAAATAAAAGAAGAGGACGATGCCACCGAGCGGCGTCTCAAAGCCGCACTCGAAGCCGTGGAGGCGCGCGAAGCCAGCTCGCGCGAAACCGGTAACCGCCTCGTTCGCCGCCTCGAGGATTCCAAGCGCATCCGCGACAAGGTGCAAGCTGAGCGCGATGCCGGCGTTGCCGCAGCACAGCAAACCGTCGACGCCACGCGTGCTCAACTCGAAACGCTGCGCCACGAGTATGCCGAGCTGCAGCGCAATCCTTCGGCGAATCCCGCCAATTACACGGTGCGCACCAGCGAGCTTTCGATGCAGATCTCTGACACGGCCGATGCCCTGCGCAAAGCCGAGGAAGATGTCCCGAACATCACCGCCGATCTTGAGCACTCGCTCGCGGCCGCCGAGCACGCCGTCGAGCAGGCGCAAGCCCCCATCGCCGACGCCAAGCGCGCCCATCAGACCGTGACGGCCGAGGCCGATGCCGCGCGCGACGAGCTGCAGACCGCAAAAGCCGCCGCCGCAACGCGCCAGCGCGAACTGCGCGAGAAGATCGCCGCCGAGGACAAGGCGCGTCGAGAGCAAGAGCAGGCTATTGCCAATGCCCAGGCGGACGTTGCGCACGCACAGTCGATCATCGAGCAGGCGACCGAAGTGCATGACCATCCCGAGATTACCGAATCGCTCGCAGGCTCTCTGGTCCGCGATAAGGCCGAGTACGCCGAAACCGAGCGTGAAGTGGCTCAACTCGAAGCCGCCGAGGACGACGTGCGCGAGCGCACCCGCGACTCACGCATCAAATTCACCGGCGCCATCGTCTGCATCATCGCCGTGATTCTGGTGATCATCCTGGTCTGGCTGTTCGCGAGCAAGTAAACCAGCTGCCAAAAAACACTCAACGCAGTTGCGGTGAGATAGTTCCTGTTTAGCCCAAAAAAGCCAATTCAAGAACTATCTCACCGCAACTTTTTGATTGGTGCAAAGGGGTCAAGCTACTTTGCACCAACTTGGTGCGTATAGACCAGTCTCCATTGCGCCAACAACGTTTGCCCAGATAAAACCTGCCAAAATAAACCTGTCCCTTTTTGACAGGTTGAGCCACGACAACGCCAATGTTTTGGCGCGGACAGCGAAAACCCGCCAGAGCGAGCAAGGTGCCTTGAAACGAGGCGGCATTGACCTTCTGGTCATGCCGCCGAAGTTGAAAGGCAGATTGCCGCTCTGGCGGGTTTGCAGCGTCGAGCAGTTACGCGGTTCGTAGAACCGCGTAACTAACAAATGAGCATGGCGTCGCCAAAGCTGAAGAAGCGGTAACGCTCTTCGATAGCAGCGGCGTAGGCATCCATGATCTGGTCGCGGGTGGCAAGTGCGCTCACGAGCATCATGAGCGTGGAGCGCGGCACGTGGAAGTTCGTGATCAGCGCGTCGACCACGTGATAGGTCGAGCCAGGCATGAGGTAGAGCTGCGTCGTCGCGTTCTCGCGCACCACGATGTCGCCGCGGCCGAGCGTGTCGGCGCCGTCCTCGCGGCCCTCAAAATAGCGCGCCGTCACAGCCGGATCGGACACCGGCGCGTCCGCATCAAACGCGCTCTCGAGCGAGCGCACTGCGGTAGTGCCGACGGCGATTACGCGATGCCCCTCGGCCTTAGCCTTATGCACGGCGTCGACAACCTCCTGCGATACGTGGTAACGCTCGGTATGCATCACGTGCTGCGTGGGGTCGTCCTCCTCCACCAGACGGAAGGTATCGATGCCCACCTCGAGCTCGACGGCGGCAAACTTCGCACCCTTGGCCTCGATAGCGGCCATGAGCTCAGGCGTAAAGTGCAGACCCGCCGTGGGAGCGGCAGCCGAGTGCTCCTCCTTCATGGCGTAGACGGTCTGGTACTTCTCGGGATCGCCCTCGTAATCGGTAATGTAGGGCGGCAGCGGCACGTGGCCGGCAGCATGGATGGCCTCGTCGAGCGTGCGCGGGTCGCCGGCGGCATTGCAACCGGCCGGCTCAAAACGCACCAGGCGGCCGCCGCGGCTATCGGTGACAAAGTCGACGACCTCGGCCGTCAGCACCACGGGAGCCCCCTCGGGCGCATGGGCGCCACCGGCGCGATACTCAATCTTAGCACCGGGCTTCAGACGCTTACCCGGCTTGACCAGGCACTCCCAAACGTGACCCAGCGGGTCAACATCCTCGCGGCGCTTGAGCAGCAGCGTCTCGACCACACCGCCCGAGCCCGCCTTGCGACCGATCAGACGGGCCGGCATCACGCGCGTCTGGTTGATGACGAGCACGTCGCCCGGCTCGATATAGTCGATGATGTCGCGGAAGATGCGGTGCTCGACGGTGCCGCCATGCTCCAGCGGCGTTCCTGCCCGGGAGCCCTTGCGATCCACCACCAGCAGGCGGCAGGAATCGCGCGGCTCGGCAGGAGCCTGGGCGATCAGTTCCTCGGGAAGGTTGTAGTCAAAATCATCGGTACGCATAGACACGTCGGATACTCCTTATATAGCTAAAGTCCGCTCTACATCCTAGCAGGCTGCCAGCTCAAAAGAACTACTTTTTGGACGCTTTGCGCTCGTCGCGGATGCGGGCGCGGTCCATGGCCGCCTCGACGGCCGAGAATCGGCAGCCGCAATAATTCTGCCGATACATGCCCAGCTCGCGCGAACGTCGCGTGGCCTCGGGGTAATACGGGCGAAAATCGCGAATCACCGGAGTGAGACCGCGAGCGGCAGCCAGACGCTCCAACACATCATTGCAGGTTTCGAACAACTGATACGGCGAGACGGCGAGCGTCGTGCCCACAAACTCAAACCCACGCTCCTGAGCCACACGGCATGCCTCGGCCAGACGCAGGGCATAGCAGGCTCGACAGCGACGGGGCCGATCGGCGCCCAGCGGGGCCACGCCGGCCTCCCAGCGCTCGCGGTCCTCCCCCGCCTCGATAAGCTCGATGTCGCCATCGGCACACCACCGGCGCAGCTCGTCCAAACGCCGCTGCCATTCATCGTGAGGCTGAATATTAGGGTTGGTCCAGCAGATTGTGGGTTCAAACCCCTCCTCGCGCAGCAAGCGAACCGGCTCCAGCGAGCACGGCGCGCAGCAAGCATGCAGCAGCAACGGCTTCATCAACATCCCCGTCCCAGAAAAATCATCCCAAAAGACTACCTTGCGAAAAAGCGCACGCCAAAGGACGTGTCCTCGCAGGCGACAATGCGGCGGTCGCGCAAAATGGTCCGCACGTAATACCAATCGCCCACACAACCCGACAAATGCAAGCCGGCCGCCAGGTAGCACAGCAGCGGATAGCCCGAGAACGCAAACCCCAGGGCAAACGCCGCCGTCACAACAACCGTCGGCGCCAGGCAAACCGCCACGTACCGCATGCGCGAATACACAACGCCCTCGGCGCAGGCATAGATCATCGCCGTCTCGCGATTTGCCCCAA
Organism: uncultured Collinsella sp.; assembly: GCA_900543025.1. Lineage (GTDB taxonomy): Bacteria > Actinomycetota > Coriobacteriia > Coriobacteriales > Coriobacteriaceae > Collinsella. The sequence continues at coordinate 112,068 of UQPP01000001.1, read as the reverse complement.
AGGTCACCTGCGCGCCCGCAGGCGCCAGCAGCTTAAAAAACACACCGTGCACCAACTCATGCACGGCAAATGACGCCGCCGAAACCGCAGCCAAGCCGACTATCCAGCCCAAAACGGCCGTCCAACCGCCCGCATCCGCCGCATCCAGGTCCGCGGGCCCGCCCAGCAGCATAAACACCGGCACCAGACACACGGCAAATGCGCCAAGCACGGCCATCCCCCACACAAAGCAGGCGTGCAGAAAATCCTCGTCCTCAAACGCATGTATGTTGGAAATCTCATTCATAGCATCTTAGGATAGCGCCCCTGTCACGTACCCGTCCGCATGTGCGATAATGTCGAACGATATGCACGAATTGACCACCGCGTCGCCAGGCCCTGTGCCCGGGTGCGCTCTCACCATATGTGAAGGAGTCCCATGGCATCCAAATACTCCATGAACGACCGTCCCAGTTGGCCTCGCCGCGCCATCGTTACCGCCGGCGAGCCCTACGGCAACAAGGGCCTTCACTTTGGCCACGTTGGCGGCGTCTTTGTCCCGGCCGACTTCTTCGCCCGCTTCCTGCGCGACCGCCTGGGCCGCGAGAACGTCATCTTCACCTCGGGCACCGACTGCTACGGTTCGCCCATCATGGAGAGCTACCGCAAGCTCAAGGAGAACGAAGGCTACGACAAGTCCATCGGCGAGTATGTCGAGTCCAATCACTCTCGCCAGGCCGCGACCCTCAACAACTACAACATCAGCTGCGATATCTACGGCGGCTCGGGCCTAGAGCCGGCTGCGCAGATTCACAACGAGGTTACCGCCGAGATTATCGAGCGCCTGCACGAGCAGGGCACCATCTCCAAGCGCTCCACGCTGCAGTTCTACGATGCCAAGGCCGGCACGTTCCTCAACGGCCGCCAGGTCATCGGCCGCTGCCCCATCCAGGGCTGCAAGTCCGAGAAGGCGTACGCCGACGAGTGCGACCTGGGTCACCAGTTTGAGCCCGAGGAGCTCATCGCGCCCAAGAGCCAGCTCACCGGCGAGGTACCCGAGCTGCGCCCGGTCGACAACCTCTACTTTGACCTGCCGGCCTACCTCGACTTTATGAAGGCCTACACCGCCAAGCTCGCCCAGAACCCGCAGGTTCGCTCCGTGGTCTCCAAGACCATGGAAGAATGGCTGCTGCCGGCACAGCTCTACATTCAGAACAAGTTTCGCGAGGCCTTCGACGCCGTCGAGGACCAGCTGCCCGAGCACACCGTGCTGGAGCCCGAGGGCAACAAGAGCAGCTTTACCGTCACCTTCCCCAGCTGGAAGGAGCGCGACGACGCCCACGCGGTGCTCGCCAACGGCGGTGTGCGCTTCCGCAGCGGCAAGGCGCTCGTGCCCTTCCGCATCACCGGCAACATCGACTGGGGCGTTCCGGTACCCGAGGTCGACGGCGTGACCGACGTCACCTGCTGGTGCTGGCCCGAGAGCCTGTGGGCGCCCATCAGCTATACGCGCACCGTGCTCGCACGCGATGCCCGCGCCGCTGGCGTAACCGAGGGTGTCGCCGCCCAGGATGCCGCCCTCATGGGCGAGCCCGCCGCCGATTCCACGCAGGTCCCCGCGCCCACCTACCAGCACAGCTCGCTCGACTGGCGCGACTGGTGGTGCTCTGACGACGCACAGATCTATCAGTTCATCGGCCAGGACAACATCTACTTCTACTGCATCGCGCAGACCGCCATGTGGGAGGCCCTGGGTTGGGACCTCACGCAGAGCACCGTCAGCGCCTGCTACCACCTGCTCTACATGGGCAAAAAGGCGAGCTCGTCCTCGCAGACGCCTCCCCCGCCGGCAGATGACCTGCTCAACCACTACACCTGCGAGCAGATGCGCGCGCATTGGCTGTCGCTCGGTCTGTCCGAGAAGCCGGTGAGCTTTAGCCCCAAGGCATATGACACGCGCGTGACCGGCAAGGACAAGGACGGCAACGAGGTGCGCGCCTGCGACGACAAGCGCGTTATCGATCCGGCCCTTAAGGAGAGCGCCCTTTTGACCGGCGTGTTCAACCGCTTAGCCCGCAGCTGCTTCTACGGCGTTGCCGTCAAGGAGGGCGACGAGAGCCCCTATCGCAACGGTTGCATTCCGGCCGGCGCAGCCTCTGCTGCCGTGGTCGAGGCTGCCGAGCAGGCCGCCCTTGCCTTCGAGCAGGCCATGTACAAGTTCGAGACGCACCGCGCGCTCGCCGTGTGCGACGACTACCTACGCGCCGCCAACAAGCGCTGGAGCGACGCCTCCAAGGCCGCCAACAAGCTCGAGGGTGAGCCGGCCAACGCCGCCATGAAGCAGGCCCTCGTCGACGCCTTCACCGAGCTGCGCGTGGCGACCGTGCTCATGCATGGTATTGTGCCGGCCGGCTGCGAGCTCATCTGCGAGTACTTCGACGCCGATCCGGTCGCCTTCTTTAGCTGGGACAACATCTTCGCCTCCACGGACGAGTTTGTTGAGAGCCTGGGCGAGAAGCCCGGCGAGCACCGCGTAAAGCCGCTGCCCCCGCGCTTCGACTTCTTCAGCAAGCACGAGAGCCAGTACTAAAGCACGCCAGTAGCGGCGTGCCCGGAAAGTAATCAATTTGGGACGGGAAGGAAAGACGGATGTCCAAGCCGCGTCGTCGTAAGCAAAAAAAGCAGGTTAAGGCCGAGCTCAAGCTCAGGCAGTTTGCCGCTACCGAGCTTTCCGACCAGCTTGCCGCCCTTCCCTGCGCCGCCGACCTGCCGCGCTTTATGGTCGACACGGTCGCCGGCGCCTACACGCCCACCGATGCCGAGCTCATGATCGAGGGCTTCGGTGCCGCGGCCACACGCCCGGTCACGCTGCGCGCCAACACGCTCAAGGCGACCGCCGAGGACATCGCCACTGCACTCGACGAGGCCGGCATCGCCCACCAAACCGTTGCCTGGTACCCGGACGCTTTCATCCTGTCCGAGGCCCAGGTTTCCGACCTGTGGGACCTCGACATCTACCGCGACGGCAAGATTTACTTGCAGAGCCTGTCGTCCATGATGCCACCGTTGGTCCTGGGCGCTCAAGCCGGCGAGGACATCCTGGACATGTGCGCGGCCCCCGGTGGCAAGACGACGCAGGTCGCCGCCCTCACCCAGGGCCAGGCACACCTCACGGCCTGCGAGATGAGCATTCCCCGCGCCGAGAAGCTCGAAGCCAACCTCCACCGCCAGGGCGCCAAAAACGTGCCCGTCATGCGTATCGACGCACGCGAGCTCGACGAGTTCTTCCGCTTTGACCGCATTCTGCTCGACGCCCCCTGCACCGGCACGGGCACCGTCATCAGCGGCAACGAGAAAAGCCTGCGCGGCCTGACCGAGCAACTGCTTGGCAAGTGCGCCCGCTCGCAGCGCGCGCTTCTGGACCGCGCCATGGGCGCTCTCAAGCCGGGTGGCACGCTCGTCTATTCCACCTGTTCGATCATGCCGCAGGAAAACGAGGACGCCCTGCAAGAGGCCCTCGACAAGCATATGGACTGCGAGCTCATTCCCCTCGACGGCACGCCGAGTGAAAGCGAAGCACGCCGCGCCCAGGAAGCCAGTGAGGAGCCGCGCATCGAGTCCAACGCTCTCACCGAGGCAATCGCAGCGGGTCAGGTATCGGCCATCACCAACGGCATGCCCGGCACGCTCACCATCCCGCCCAGCCGCGACTTTGAGGGCTTCTACATCGCCCTGATCCGAAAACGCAGCTAGCGCACGGATTCAAAACTCAACAAACTATCTCCGTGCGCGCTTGTCCTGCTGGTCACGGTGCTGCTTAAGTGCCTCGCGTTCCTTGCGCTCGGCTCTTTTGCCTTTAATGGCCGTAACCACAAAGTAGATGACCGCGGCGGCTACGATTGCGCCCACACACAGGCCAATCGAGCCCAACATTGCTGTGAATTCCATACCGCGTCACCTCTCTTTTAAACGGGACATTCAAGATAGCACCTCAATACCCGCCACCACAGCTCCTTCACGTTCGCCGGCCCTTCGGTCTAACGGATGGCGCGGTGGGGAAAAATCAACTCGTCAAACGATTTAGCAAGCACAACGCTGCCGGCGCCCTGCCGGCCACCATCGCATAGAATCGAGCCCCCATGAATACCCTTAACGACCTAAACGAGCGCGTCGACGCCTTTGTCGGCACCAGCTCCTTCGACGCGCCTGCCGCGACTAACGACCAAGCCCCCATCGATGTTCCCGCCGAGGTTCACGAGGACATCGTCGCCTCGGTCGATTTTTCCGAGGTCGAGCTCGCAGACGAGTTCACCGAGCCCCAGGTAGCCGTGACCCCCAACGGACTGCTCCCCATGGAGCCGCTGCCCATCGACGGGCGTCTGCGCAAGGCGGCCCTCCGCATGCCCGACGAGATCGAGGAGGCCAGCGGCTTTACGCTCTTCGGTCGTCGTATCAAGTCGCTTATCTACACCACCGACGTAGCGGTCATCCGCAACTCCAACGCCGATGCCGTCTTTGCCGTTTACCCCTTCACGCCGCAGCCCGCCATTACGCAGGCGCTGCTGACCGTCGCCGAGTGCCCGGTCTTTGTAGGCGTGGGCGGCGGAACTACGACCGGTAAGCGCTCCGTACAGATGGCAGCCGTCTCCGAGATGCAGGGCGCGGCGGGCTGCGTGGTCAACTCCCCCGCCACTGCCGAGATGGTCGAGCACATCACCAACATCGCCGACATCCCCGTCATCGCCACGGTCGTACGTTGCGACGATGACGCGCATGCCAAAGTGCGCGCCGGCGCCAAGATCCTCAACATCGCGGCCGGCAAGAACACGCCGCAGGTCCTACGCGAATTGCGCGAGCACTATCCCAACCTGCCGCTCATCGCACCGGGCGGCAAAACACCCGAGAGCATCCGCGAGACCATCGCCGCCGGCGCCAACGCCATCATTTGGACGCCGCCTTCGGCCCAGCAGCTACAGACCGACATGATGCAGCGCTACCGCAAGATGAAGGAAGACGCCACGCCCGTCATCTCGCACGACGATGTGCCCATTATCGACCAGGTTGCCGCCGCCGAGGTCAGCCAGGTCGAGAACATGAATCCCGACGTGCCGATTCCCGACGAGGTTATCGAGCGCGTCGCTTCGATCCACGATCATATCGAGGAGCGCCGCGCCAACCGCGGCCTCAAGCCATCGCTCCACGGCTTCTTCTTCCGCGGCAAGAAACGCTAACCCAAACAGCAAGGCCCGCCTCACAAAGGTGAGGCAGGCCGTTTTCGTTTGAGCAATCATGCAGCGACGTGATGGGGCGAATTAATCCACGCGCTTGTCGCCCATAAAGAAGAGCGCCACCGTACCAGGTCCGGTGTGCGAACCGATCAGAGCACCAATGCAATTGATCTCAATCTTGCCTTTGAGCTGCGGGACTTGTTCCTCAATCAGTGCCGCAACGGCCTCGGCATCCTCGCGGCACGCCGAATGGGACAAGATACACTTACCCGAATAATCCGCACCGTCCTGCACGTGCGCCATCATGGTCTTAGCCATCTCGGAAATCGCGCGCTTCTTGGTGCGGATCTTCTCACGTGGCGACAGCTTGCCTTCGCAATCGACCGTCATAAGCGGGCAAATCTTAAGCGCCGTGCCGATGATCGCGCTCGCGGCTGAAATGCGACCGCCGCGCAGGTAGCTCGACAGATCGGTCGAGAAGAACCAGTGGTGAAGGTAGAGTTTATGCTCCTCAATCCAAGCGGCCGTCTCGTCGAGCGAAGCGCCGCTATCGCGCACGTCGGCGGCATATTCCAGCAATAGGCCAAAGCCCGAAGACGCCGCCAGCGAATCGATGACGCGCACCTTGCCGCCCTGAGGATAGCGATCCGCGAGCATCTGCGCCGCAACGCAAGCCGAACCATACGTACCCGAAATACCCGACGACAGCGTCAGATGCAGCACGTCTTTACCCTCGGCAACAAACGGCTCCCAAAACTCCTCGTACTCACCCACGCTCACCTGAGACGTCTTGGGCATGGCGCCCGCGGCAATCTGGGCAAAAAACTCGTCCGGTGAAATCGACTGATACAGGTCATCGTCATGGACAACATCGTCGATCTCGTAGTGAAAACACACGACAGGGATATTGCGCGACGCAAAGAACTCACGGGTTCGGTCAGCAGCGGATTCACAGGTCAGGACAAAATCACTCATATGAGGCTCCTTAAGTATTGCTACGCAAATTATTGCACAGCAAGCCTAAATACGATACAAATGTCCACTATTTACCAATTCGAACCATTGGCATTGAATATCTTTATCACCAACATCCCCATCCCCGCCATGGGCCAACATGAGCAAAATCATCCCCTTCGTCTCCACTTAACCGACATATCAACCTCAACTAAATCGATTTAGCAAACCGTTCAGCCGACAATTCAGCCACCGGCGCTAAATCGAAACAAAGCCGGCGCATACTGATAAACGTTTGACGATGTTTATCAGTTTTACCAACCATATTGGAAGGTGTTTCATGGTCGCATTCGATCGCAACCCGCAAGACTTTAAGTATCTGCGTCTGCTGTCGAGACAATTTCCCACCGAGCAATCCGCGTTTACCGAGATTATCAATCTCTCGGCCATTCTCAACCTGCCCAAAGGCACCGAGCATTTTATGAGCGACGTGCACGGCGAGTACGAAGCCTTTATGCACATCCTCAACAACTGCTCGGGTGTCGTGCGCGAACATGTCGACGAGATCTTTGGCGACACGCTCTCCTTTGACGAAAAGGGCGAGCTGTGCACGCTCATCTACTACCCGCGCGAGAAGATCGAGCTGGTCCGCAGCCGGCGCGAGGACTCCCCCACCTGGTACAAGACAATGCTCGACCAGCTCATCATGGTTGCCCGCTCGCTTTCGAGCCGCTATACGCGCTCCAAGGTGCGTAAGGCTATCCCGCGCGATTACGCCTACATCATCGACGAGCTGCTGCACACGCATCCGGACGAGAACAACTATCGTGTGCGCTATCACGAGCGCATCGTTGAGTCCATCCTAGAGACCGCAAGCGCCGACGACTTTATCGAGTCGCTCGCCTCGCTCATCAAGCGCCTGGCCGTCGACCACCTGCACCTGGTGGGCGATATCTTCGACCGTGGCGGCGGCGCTGCCAAGATTATGGACCGCCTGCTCACCTACCATTCGCTCGACATCCAGTGGGGCAACCACGACCTGCTGTGGATGGGTGCTGCGGCCGGTGAGCCCGCCTGCATCGCCACGGTGCTGCGCAACAACCTGCGCTACGACAATTACGAGATCCTCGAGAACGACTACGGCATCTCGCTGCGCGAGCTCGTCGCCTTTGCCGATGCCACCTACACCGCCGGTGAGTCCATCACCCCGCTGATCAAGGCCATTAACGTCCTGCTCTTTAAGCTCGAGGGCCAGATTATCCAGCGCCACCCCGAGTTCGACATGACCGACCGCCTGCTGCTCGACAAGATCGACCACGACACCGGCACGGTCACGCTTGCCGACGGCAGTGTGTGGCCGCTCACGACCAACGATTTCCCCACCGTCGATCCGGCGGACCCCTACATGCTCACGCCCCAGGAACAGCACATCATGGACAAGCTCGTGTCCGAGTTTGTCACCGCCGATCACCTGCATCGCCATATCGATTTCCTCTATAGCCACGGCTCGATGTACAAGGTCACCAACGGCAACCTGCTGTTCCATGGCTGCGCGCCGCTCAACGAAGACGGCACCTTTAGCAGCATGAACTGCCTGGGCACCTGGCACGCCGGCCGTGATTATCTCGATTTTTGCGACCGCATCGCCCGCCGCGCCTGGCGCGTGGGCGACCGCGACGCCCTCGACTGGATGTGGTACCTGTGGATCGGCTTTAACTCACCCGCCAGCGGACGCCTGGTGCGTACCTTTGAGCGCGCCTATATCGCCGATAAGAGCACCTGGGTCGAGCCGATGGACCCGTACTTTACGCTTACCAAGTCGCCCTCGGTCTGCGACGACATCATGCGCGAGTTCGGCGTTGCCCCCATGGCATGTTCGCCGACTGGCCACATCATCAACGGCCACACACCCGTTAAAACCACCAAGGGCGAGCAGCCCATCCGCGCCGAGGGCAAGCTGCTGGTCATCGATGGCGGCTTCTGCCGCGCCTACCACCCCAAGACGGGCATCGCCGGCTACACGCTTATCTCCAGCTCGCGCGGATGTCGCCTAAAGTCGCACCAAGCTTTTACCACGGTTGCCGAGGCACTTACCCGCAATGTAGACATCGAGAGCGAGACCAACCGCTTTGACGAGGCCGACCGCCGCCGCATGGTAAGCGACACCGATACCGGTGCCAAGATCCGCAGCCAGATCCAGGACCTACGCCAACTGCTCGATGCATATAGAAACGGTGCTATCGAGGAGCGCGCCTAGCCCCGCCTGCGGGGATTGGCTAAACTTGCTGAGTTCGTCATCCCCGCGGCGCTCCGGCGCCACCCTAAGGCAGGTACCATGCAAAAGCTCCTTGCGCAGATCATGAAGTTTGGCGTCGTCGGCGTCGTCGCCACGGTCATCGACTTTGGCATCATGAATCTGCTCCACTACGGCCTGGGCCTTAATATCCTGATCGCCAATACCAGCGGCTTTATCGTCTCGCTCATCTTTAACTACGTCGCGAGCATGAAGTACGTGTTTGCGCACAAGGAGGGCATGAGCCGCCGCCGCGAGTTCATCATCTTTGTCGTGCTGTCCGTGATCGGCTTGGCCCTCAACGACGGTATCGTGCTGGCGCTCAACGCCGGCCTGGGGCTCGAGGCCAATATCGCCAAGATTTGCGCCACCGCGCTTGTTATGGTCTACAACTTTGTGACCCGAAAGATCTTCCTGGAGGGCGACGAGACCAAGTAGCTCGGCCCCCTCGTTGCACTACGGGACCCACGGATGACGCGCGTCGAGCACCGTGTTGTTCGTGGGCCTCGCTCGTTTACGGTAAGATTTGCAACGTTTGCGGATTACCTCTTGAATATTTGGCGAGTTCGTATAGTTCTTGGCAAAGCCCTTACGTTTCCCCTGCAAAAGCTCTAAAGTATCCTCTGCTCGATTCGTCAACGCATTGGATGTGATTACGTGCGCAAGGCACTGGCACAACCTCATACTAAGCAATTCCTCAAGTTCGCTGTCGTGGGTCTTATCTCCTTTGGCATCGACTGGGGCATGCTCATTGCACTCGTCGAGCTGTTCCACCTCGACTTTTTGATGAGCACCACGATCTCGTTTATCACGTCCGTCGTGGTTAACTACTGGCTCAGCATGAAGTACGTGTTCGACCACCGCGAAGGCATGAGCCGCAAGCGCGAGTTCACGATCTTCACCATCCTGTCGGTGATTGGTTTGGGCCTCAACGACCTGTACATGTTTGTGGGCGTCACGTTTTTGAGCATCGGCTACCAGGCCATGAAGGCCATCGCCACATTCCTGGTCACCTGGTACAACTACTTTAGCCGCCGCTTCTTCCTCGAGGGCGCACGGTCGTAGTCGATTCACTATTTGCTTGAATGTATAACCGGTTGGAATTCCCGTTCCAATCGGTTTTTTGTTTGCCGAGATCCCAGGCGACCCCGTCCAATTCGCATGAAAAACGGGCGGCCCGGATGTTTGTCCGAACCGCCCGTCTGGCGCGCTATGTCGAGGTCTCTAGCCTGTAACGTAATACCAGACTACGTTGTCCCCGTTTGAGAGAACGTAGTTGCTGCAGGCCGTCATGGGCGTTGTGCCGTTGACGGAGTACATCCAGCCGCTCGTGCCGCCGTACTGTTTCTCGGCCAAACCGCCAATCGCGGAGACATACGTGCCGTACGATGAGCCATGTGCGTTGACAGAAAGGCCCAGCGCGCAAAGGGCATCGTAAACGGTGGCGCCTTCGTTAAAGGTAAAGGTGCCGCCAGAGGACACAGGATTGCCCACAGCGCTCGATGTGACCGAAACCGTCACCGTTACGTAGTTGGACTCCTGTGAGCCGCTCTGGCCGCCCGAGGAGGCGTTTCCACCATTAGAGGATGAGGCTCCATCAGACGACTGGCCACCGCCCGAAGAAGCACCACCAGACACATTGGAAGTATCACCGGCTCCCGTATTTTGGGCAGCAGATTTATCGCCAGACTTCTTGCCGTCCTGGTCCTCGGACTTCTTGCTATCCGAGTTTTTGTCCGATTCCTTGTTTGAAGACTCGGAATCGTCCTTGGCGTCGTTCGAACCCTTGGGCTCGTCTTTTGCATCATTCGATGACTTGGAATCCTTGGAACTGGCCTCGCCCGAAGCGGCAGACGAGCCAGACGCCTTGGTGTCCTTGGTGACGACGCTCTCCCCCGTCACAGTCTGAACGATCCAGTCAATGGACCAGGCGCCGCTCTCGGAAGGATGGACGAAGCCCAGCGATATGACAATCAGCGCAACGCACGCGGCGGTCAGGACGCCAGTAAGCGCCTTCCGTCGAGGGGCGGACGCCGTCGAAGCGGCGCCCTGTTGCTTTGAATCGTCGAACTGAATGAACGAGGAATCTGGTTGCTTGGGGTCAGCGTCCTTGGATTTACTGGACACAGCCCTCACCTACCGACGTTTGGTGAACACGAACACGCCGACGATGGCGAGACCGATGACGCCGGCGGCAACGCCGACGATGGCGAGCGGATTGGTGCCAGTCTCCTGCTCGGAAGCACTAGAGGACTTCTTAGCAGTGGTCGTGGAAGCAGCGCCCGTATCGGACTTGGAATCGGACTTCTTGTCGGACTTGCTGTCCTTCTTGTCAGACTTCTTGTCAGACTTCTTCTCGTCCTTCTTGTCGGACTTCTTGTCGTCCTTGGTCTCCGTCTTGATTGACACTGTTGTCTTGGTCACCGGCTTCTTGCCCGGGGCAATAGCACCGCCCTTCGAGCCGGAACCAGAACCCGTGCCAGCGCCAGTGCCGGAACCGGTACCAGAACCGCCGCCGCCATTCGAACCAGCGCCGCCATTACCGCCAGGGTTAACGGCATTCTTGGTCCACTTGGCATACAGCGTCAGATCGGCCGTCACCGGCGTGCTAAAGTCATACGCCTGCGTGCAAGCCTCATCGGTATACCAACCGCCGAAAGTGTAGCCATCGCGCGTCGGATCGGCCGGCTTAACCAGCTTGCCATCGGCCGTAGCAACAAACTTAGTGTCGCAAGCAGACCCGCCGTTGGAATTAAAGGCAACCGTCCAAGACTCAACGGCCCCCAGCTTGAACAGCGTGCCCGAGTCATTGATGTAGTACAGGTTGCCAGATGCATCGGCAATGACCGGAGAGTCGCAGTGCTGGTAATGGCCAGCCGCATCATAAATCTGCGTCGCCTCTGCATCGCCGAGCGTATAGCGATACACGCCACCACCAGCAGAGTAGTTGACGTAATCCTTGCTATCCGCGCTGTTAACGGTGAAGTACACATAGGTCTTGCCGCCCTGAACACTCACCAGCGGAGTAGCAGCAATACCGTTAAATCCGGCCGGAAGCTCTTTACCGTCAGCAGCGGTGACCATCGTGGTCTTGCCGGTCTTCAGATTATAGAGAGCCAGAGCAGAGCCAGTAGCCGTCTGTCCGCCGACAATCAAGTTTTCGCCAGCCACCGCCGGTGCGCTCATGTTATTAGTAAGACCCAGATCGACCGTCTTCTGCTCGCTCAGCACGCCCTTCGCCGAAAGCGAAATCACATGGAGCTTTCCATCATGCGTCATCTGATAGAAGGTCGAACCATTGGACGGATCGGCGACACAGTCGGCATTCGCGAGAGTGCCGAGCTTCATGGTCGAAACGACATCGCCCGTCGTCTTATCAATGCACTTAAGCGTACCCGCGCTCGTAGGAACGATGGCATACTTATCCGTCAAAGCCGCACCAGTCCAGTAATAGCCCTCGGCAGGGTCGATGTTCTGCCAAGAAACTTCGCCCGTGGCAATCTTAATGCGCGCAAAGGAGCCGTGGCCGTAGGTCGCGTTGTAATTCTCGTCATACGAAATATCGACCGAGCCTACATAGACGTACTCGCCGTCCGAAACGACGGTGCAGGAGCTCTGCGTCAAGTCCGTCAAACCGGGCGTCAGCCACTTGCAGATCAGCTTGTCTGCAGTAATCGCCTGGACCGCACCGCCGTTGAGCGGAACGATGATAAGGCCATTGGTATAGATCGGACGAGAGGTATAGCTCACCTTGGAGGCAAGCGGCGCAGAGGCAACCTTTTTGCCCGTGGACGAATCGATCTTAATGAGCTCGTTCTCGGTCGCGATGTACACAAAGCCGTTAGCGATGACAGGTTCGCTGCAGTTGGCATACTGCTGACCAGACTCGGCCTTCCAATCGAAGGCCCACTTAAGACCGGCGGCCTGCGCAGGCGTCTTGGCATCCGTTACGGTCGAACCGTTGCCACTGTTGCCGTAGCCAGCCCACTCGGCATCCCAATTTGGGGTCGTCGCGCTCGGGTCCACGACAATCTTGTCGGGATCGGGCATGGGCGAATCGTCGGTGGTATAGGCAAACGTAACCTTGTCGCCGCTCTTGAGCGTGACCTGGTTGGCACAGAGAGATGAGGACTCTCCGTTGATATACAGATGCCAGTATTTACCGGTCGCACCATCATAGCCGTAAGACTTGTCTTCGAACGGCGAAGTAATGGACCAGTATGCACCACTCTGGGAGGCCTTGTAATCAATGCCCTTCGCCTTCAGAACCGTCTCAATAAGGTCCTGGGCCGTAGAGCCTTCGGGCAGGGAAACATTGCTTGCCGAGCCCCAGCGAGTATTGTTGCCGTTGACATCGGGGCCGATGATATCGGCGGATCCAAGCACCTGACCAGGGAGGGCATCGCTGTCGCCAGCATACATAAAGGTGACGGCGTCACCCTCATGGAGCTCGTAGGCACCAGCGCCAACGTCGGCGAACTTGTACTTTGCGTCGGACTTGCCCTTTACGTAGAAGCGCCAATAGCTATTGGTCGCAGCATCAGAGCCACAATAGGTCTTACCGTCAAGCGGCGAGGTAATGCCCCTAAGGTACCAACCCCAAGACTCTTCTGTAGCTTTGAGTTTAAGACCAGTCTGCTCCAACAGGTCCTTAGCAGTAGAGCCCGCCTTGAGACTCGTCTGGCCCATCGAAGCCCAAACCTGCTGCTTGCCGTCCTTGTCCTTGCCAAGCACCTGAACGGAAGCATGGACAGAATCGGACGGCAACTGGTCGCCCCAGCCACCGTAGAACCACGTGACGGTATCGCCAGCATGGATGGTGACATTGTCCGCCGTATAGTCACTCGACTTGCCGTTGATAAACAGCTGCCAATAGGTCGAATAATCTTGGGGCGTACCCAGCTCAACACCGTTGTACTTAAGGCTCAGAATGAAGGAGCCCGCAGCAACGGCGTCAATATCATTCGCCTCAAGCGCGACCTTCGTAAGATCAAGCGCGCTCGAACCGGACGTCACCACATACTGCGCGTTGTCGACCCAGGTCTGAGTCTTGCCCTGGGCATCGCGACCAATGACGGTCACATTCGCAGCAAGCTGGTCCTTAACGACAGGGGACGCGCTACCACCCGTAAAGGCAAACTCAATCTTCTGCCCCTGGGTGAGTTTGACGCTGCTCGCGCCAACCGAGGAAGACGCGCCGTCGACGAACAGCTGCCAGTAGGCATGAGTCGTCGGATCGTAGGCAAGCGTGCGGCCATCGCTCGGGGAGGTGATGCTTTCGAGGTAGAAACCGTATGCCGTGTTCGGTTCGTACTTCGCCTTGAAGCCCGTCTTCTCCTGCAGCTTAATGAAGGCATCCGCAGCCGTCGCGCCCTCGTCGAGCTTGAGCTGCGTAGGCGCCACCCAGGTCTGAGCCTTGCCGTCGGCATCGGTGCCGATAATCGAGAACGAGACCTCGACTTGCTTCTTGGCGACATCGCCGGTTTCTGACGGGTTCTCTGTCTGGACGGCAGTCGCGGCGGCAGATCCTGCTTGGCCAGCGGATGCCGTCGAAGACTGCTCGCTCGTGGCAGGGCTCTCCCCCGTCGCCGAGCCTTCGTCGCCAGTTGCCGCCCCTGTTGTGTCGGCACTAGCTGCAGGCGCGCTCCCAGAATCCGAAACCTCGGCCTTGCCCTGGTCGGCAGCACCGTCCGTGGCCCCCGTGCCCTCACTCGACGTCGCAGTCTGAGCCACAGCCTCGGCAATGCCCTCGGCGCCCTCGGCCCACAGCTGAGCCGGCGTGGTGCCAAAGGCCATCGCGAAGGCCAGGAATGCCACCAGGCCGCGCTTGGCTACACCGTGCGCAATCGCGCCACGGCGATGTAACGAGGCGCGCTCGCGCTCGTCCTCAAACATATCCATTTGTCCCCCATTGTCTGTACTTGGAGCGTTGCCTTGAGGCTGCCCCACGTCATCGCGCATGTTGCGCTCGAGTTCCCCCATCGGGGTCCCCCTTCCCTCCAGAGCCCTATGCACACCGGCGGCATACGCCGCAGCCGCATGCAAGATGGGAGGCGATCCGACTTAACCTTAACGGCTCAGGCGCGCCGTCCGATCTGCGACGCGAACATCCCGAGCCAAGAGGAATTACGGTTACTGGTACAGCCGGGGACTTGCACCCCGATTCTCCCAAACGCGCAGGAAAACCGCGCATTCGTGCGTCTCCGCACCACCATCTAGGCCATCGATTAAAACCGTCAATATGCTATCACGCAAAAGGGCCTCGCACGCAGGCGAAGCCCAAGGTAAAAGCTATTGTTTGCGAAAGGAAAATGCGGTGACGGTCGCAGCCTCTAGTGCTTGCCGCCGTGGCTGTTGAGCCAGATATTGCGGCCCAGCATAAGCGCCAGCACCAGCGCGCTCACGTAGCCCATAAAGCCAATGACCGGGATACCAAACACAACCGGCTCGATGCGCGCGTAGTACACCACCGACGAACCGATAAACAGACCAGCGATAACGATAGCCATCGACATGCGGTCGATAATCCCACCCAGCTGTCGCAGCGCCTTATCGCTGCTCATGATCTGCGTGTTCACCTTAAGCTGGCCGCGTGTGAGCATACGCGAAGCCAAGCCCAGATACTCGGCTGCCTCGAGCGAGCCTTTTGCCGCGCGATAGCTGCTCGCGGCAAGATCGCGTCCCATATCACGCGCGCGCGCATAGGCGCTCTTCTCGTTTTTGATGTGCGTCTGGATAATCTGGATCATGTTGACGTTGGGCATATACTCGGTCAGCAAACCCTCGAGCGTCACCATGCCGCGCGCGAACATCGTCACCACGCTCGGCAGCTCAACATCGTTTTTGCGCGCCAGGTTTAGCAGCGAGGTCAAAAACTCGCCGATATCCAGGTCTTTAAGGTCGAGGCCCGCAAAGTCAGCCACGATAAAGTCAAGATCGGACAAAAAGGCCGAATGATCGAGCTCAGCCGAGTCGCCACGCGTCACGGCGAAGCGCATGAGCGAATCCTTGAGCTTGGGCACGTCACCCTCGGCCACGGCGAAAATCATGTCCTTTACGATACCGCGATCGTGACTCGACATGCGTCCGACCATGCCCAAGTCGATAAAGTAAACGATACCGTCTTTGAGGATGATGTTTCCCGCATGCGGGTCGGCATGGAAAAAGCCGTCGTCGAGCACCTGCGTCGAGTAGTCCTCGACAATCGCGGCACCGATCTTTTCCAAGTCATAGCCCTCGGCCACCAAGCGTTCAGGATCGGCGATCGAAATGCCGTCGACGTAGTCCATAACCACCACGTGCTCGGTGCACAGGTCCAGATAGGATTTAGGGCACGTCACGCCATGAACGCTCTTATGGAACTCGTAGAAGTCGTTGAGGTTTTTGGCCTCGGCCAAAAAGTTGGTCTCCTCGCGAAACGAGGTCCACAACTCCTCGACTACGCCGTGCAGGTCAACGAATTGATCGGTGTTGACGAACTTGGAAACGATACGCACCACCGAGCGGATGATATCGATATCCTGTGCCATAACCTGCTGCGCACCGGGGCGCTGCACCTTGACGGCCACGTCCTCGCCCGTCACCAGACGAGCGCGGTGCACCTGCGCGAGCGATGCGCTACCAAGCGGGTTGGGGTCGATCGCATCGAACATCTCCCCCAGGCGCAGGCCGTATTCTTCCTCCAGGCAGCGAAGCACCACCTCGTACGGCACCGGCTCCACGTCGGAACGCAGACGGCGCAGCTCATCGCAAAAGCGCTGCGGCAGAATCTCGGACCGGTTGGCCAGAATCTGCCCCATCTTGACGAACATGGGGCCGAGCTCCTCGAGCAGGCGGCGCAAGCGGACCGGCGTGAGGTTATCCCACACACGGTACTTTTTGACCAAGCGAACAATCTGCCCAATGCGCTCGCGGCGACCCGCCGGCGTGAGTTGGTATTCCTCATCCGGCGCAATCGCGTCGGGCTCCTCGGGGACCATATCGACAGCGCGCGGCTTCTTGCGAGCGCCCGAAACGGCGGCCTCGACCTCGTCGGCAACCGCCGCCTCGTCACCCAAGGGATCTAGATTGTTGTAATCGGTGGTGGAATCTGCCATCTGCGCTGCTACTCGGCCTCTTCGGTATCCTTCGCATCGTCGGGCTCAACGGACTCGACGGGCACCGAGGTCACGTTGTCCTCGACCGAATCGACGATGTCGCGCACATGGGCCAGGAAGGCCGTGCGCTCAGGGGCGGTCATAACGCGGACGCGAGCCAGAATGAGCTCGTCGAGCACGCGCTGGGCCGCGGTCTCGCCCTGCATGCCCAAGCGCTCGGTCAGATCGGAGATGGTACCGCCGGCCTGCTCGAACATGTCGGACACGCTGCGGGCGATATCGGGGGTGGCGGTGTCCTTGCGCACCTGCTCGCCTTTGGTGTTAAGGTCGTCGAGGACCTTCTTGCCGCCTTCGACAGCAACGGCGGCAGCGCCGAAACCCACGTTGATGGCGCCGTTAACAAGCTGATCGAGTTTCATAACCATGGTTGTCTCCAATCACAAACAACTGCATTGGCGTTCTTGTACCCAAGATTGAGCGAAAGCGACAAAGCGTTTTAGCACTATTCGATCGACGGGAAATCCCTACCTCACGTTGTCGTTCATCGCGAAAGAGTTCTTCATGGCGCAGCTCGTGGTGTAGAGCACCTTGCCCAGCAGGGCATCGGTCTCCACGCGCACAAGCTCGGCAAAGGCCTCGTTGGCGCGTGCAAGCTCGGCAGGCACCTCGGCCTCGGGTAGCGCGGCTACGGCAGCATCGACGTCATGGATCTGCTTGTGGCCCATGCCACCGACCTTCTCCTGGTAGTCCTCCACAGCGCGGCCGCACTCATGGAAACGGACGTCAGCCAGGGCGCCGATCAGGCGGTTGGCCCAGTAGAAGTTTTCGGACGTCACGCGAGCCTGCGTGTCGGCATAGTACTCGGGCATGGTCTCGACGTTGGCGTACAGCGGAACCAGCGCGTTAAACGAGTTGGAACCAAAGGCCATCCACTGCACGGCGCGATACGCCGGCTGCGCATAGGGGCGCAGCTGCAGCACGGCGAGCTGGCTGTTGCGGTTGATGCCGATGGGGCGATATGCGCCACGCGTAGCGGGCGTGCCCTTGCTACCGTAGCAATCGTACTCCGTGCCCTGGTAGTGGCTCGAGAGTACGTACTTGATGTCCTCGATGGTCACCTTGCGCTCGGGCACGCGGCTCCAGGGGATATCGTCGCTCTCGGGCGTGAAGTCGGCGTCGGGGCCATCCCACACGTCGCTGGGGTTGAGGCAGCGCTGCATGTACCAGGCGCGCGGCGTGTTGTAGACATGGTCGCTGTCGCTGTGCGAGCCAAAGGCCTCGCGCGGGTTAAAGACGGCAGCCGGGCCGTCGCCCTCAACGCCCAGCGTCAGGTCCAGATGCCACTCGGCCATCCAGGCGCGCAGGTCGGCGGAGCACATGTGGTCGGCCTGGGCACCCTCGGCGTCATCCAGGTCAAAGCTGTCGATACCCAGTTGGTTGGGCATGGTCACATAGGCGTCATCGGGCACACGCTTGGCAATCCAGTGGTGACCGCCGATGGTCTCGAGCCACCAGATCTCGTCCACGTCGCTAAAGGCGATGCCGTTGTTCTCGTAAGTGCCGTAGCGCTCGAGCAGGTCGCCCAGGATACGAACGCCGTCGCGGGCGGACTTGGCATACGGCAGCACCAGGGTCACCATGTCCTCCTCGCCCAGGCCACCAGGTTGCGCCGGCACATAGCCGTCCTCACCCTCGTTGCCCTTGGCGGGCACGTAGTCCACGAGTGGGTCGGCGCCGCGGACGCGCTCGTTGGTGGTGAGCGTCTCGGTTGCGGACATGCCCACATTGAGCTCGTTGAAACCGGCCTCGGCCCAGATGCCGTGGCCCGGGACAACATCGGGGACGCTCGTGTAGCGCATGGGGTTATCGGGCAGCTCAACGGTCAGGTGACTCAGGACGCTCATGTAGACGCGCGGCTGCTCGTCGGGATGCACCACGCGCATGCGCTTGGGCTCAAATACCCCGTTGGACGAGTCCTCGTTACGCGCGACCAGGGTCGACCCGTCGTAGCTTGCGTTTTTACCGACCAGAATCGTTGTGCACGGCATGCGCATCCTCCTTGAGCGAAGAAATCAAACGGCAACAGTGTATCGCTTCGGCGCAGAAAGGGCGAAACCACGGCCTCGGCAGCCCTTGTGGTCAAAAAATGCCAAATATGAGTACTGTCACCAATTTAGTGGCAGCAAATTTCCCTGGAACGAGTGCCGAAAATCCCCATTTGCCCAAAAGCAAGACAACGTTATTCCCCATAAGTTCAATAAAATAGGCTTCCTAACGATAATGGATACCGTTAGGAAGCCAAAAAGACGTAAGACATATGTGACTATCTTGGCAACAGTACTCATATTTGGCATTGTTTGACCACGTGGTATATAGCTAACCCCCTCAAACAGCCCAAAACGCCTATTTTGATGCGCGCTCCGCCGCCTCAATCACGTGTTTGGCGAGAATCGCGGTGGTCACAGCCCCCACGCCGCCCGGCACGGGCGTGATGGCGTTAACGACCGGCTCCGCAGCATCAAAATCGATGTCCCCGACCAGCTTGCCAGCGTCCTCATCCCAGTTAATGCCCACATCAATGATCGTCTGGTCCTCGCGGACCGCATCCGCGCCAATCGTGCGTGCGCGTCCAACGGCGGCAACCACAATGTCGGCAGCACGGCACTCGGCAGCAAGGTCGCGCGTATGCGTATGGCACGTCGTCACGGTCGCATTGCGCGCCGTAAGCATGGCGGCAACGGGACGACCAATCACCAGAGACCGACCGACGACCGCAACCTTGGCCCCATCCAGCTCAACACTGTAATGGTCCAGCAACGCCAACACGGCCTCGGCCGTGCAGGGAGCAAAGCCCTCGCCACGACCCGAAAGCGTGGTAAGCAGCGAGGCCGGCGTCATGGAGTCAACATCCTTGGCGGGATCGAGCGCTGCGGCGACGGCGTTCTCGTCAAGGCCGGCGGGCAGCGGGCGGAACATCAGACAGCCATGAACAGCCGAATCGGTATTGATGTCCTCGACGGCCATCAACAGCTCGTCCTGCGAAACATCGGCAGGAAGCAAAACGCGGCGAGCCTCAATGCCAACCTTTTCGCAGCGTTTAAGGGCGCCGCGCTCGTAGGATAGGTCGTCCTCGCGTTCACCCACACGCACGATAGCAAGCGTCGGCACAACGCCACGTTCGCGCAGGGCTGCACAGCGAGCAGCAAGTTCCTCGGTCAAAGCGCGAGCAACGGGAGCACCCTTCAGCAGTTCAGCCATGGCTATCCTCTCTTCCTTGCAGCGTCGGAGGCGCGGCGCGCCAGCGCATCGGCGCGCGGCAACCATGTGTCGAGCAACTCATCACACGCCGTCTCGAGCTCCTCAGCACGAGCGCGATCTTTCATAGACGTGGTGTTCGCAAAGAGCGTCAAGCTCGCGCCCTGCATAGCGGCACGGCAGAACACGGCGCCGCACGCCACATCGGACAGCAGCTGACGCGAACCCTTGTCGGCCATGTCCTCGAGCAGCGCCAGCGCACGCCCGCAGGCATCCATAATGCGATACGGCGGCATAGCGGCCACATGCAGCGCATCCTGAATCGCGGTCGCTCGAGCCGGATCGTCACGCGGAATACCGTACGCCGCGGACACCCGCCTGTAGGCACGAACGTCCTCGGAAACCAACTCGACAAGCTCCTGGGCCAGCTCATCAGCCTGGGCAAACGCGCGCGTCAGGTCATCCGCACGATCAGCAAGCGCGGGATTAGTCGCACCGTAGCGGGCAACCATTCCGCACAGCGAGGCGCCCAGCGCGCCCACAAAGGCGCTCGCGCTGCCACCGCCGGGAACCGGCTCGCGCGCGGCAAGCGCCTCGGCAAACCCGCGGCAGGTCTTGTCCATCATCTCTTGGCTCATACGCATGCACCTTCAAGTCATATACATCGGTCGGGTGGAAACCGCCGACCGACCGCATCGATCACATAATGGTGCTAAGTCTAGCCCATAAGTACATAAGCGTCAGCGCACCTGGCCATCGCGGATTTCTATGACGAACGATAGGCGTCGGCACCGCAAACATGGGACACATGGCCCACCTTTCGAGACTTCCGGGCAGCGGCAACTGGGGCATACATATAGGTAAGGAGCCCTATGTTGGGGCAAGCTCATCACGGCACCGGACGACGAATGGAAGAATAACCGCACAGTAAACAAAGACATCATGCGCATGCGTAACCGCCGCCCCAGCGATCCGCGGCACACGATGTCCCTGGCAGACAAGGAGGACGCCACCATGAAGAAAAAGACCCTATCGATCCTTTCCCTTTGCATCGCCCTCTTTGCCGCGCTCGCCCTTGTGGGCTGCGGCGGGAGCGCATCGGGCGGCGGCAGCGCCCCCAAGAGCGAGAGCAAGGAAAAGGCCCCCGTCGCCAAGAAGACCGACTACATCTGGTTTAAGGTCGAGATGCCCGAGGGCGTCGGCGTAAGCGACTCTGCCGGCAAGAATGCCGACAGGGTCCAGCTCACCTTCCCCGAAGACGAGAACGCCTCGGCCGATCGCTTTATCCCCGTTTGGAAAAAAGCGCTGACGGCCGAGGAATCCCACGCCGACCAGGCGGAAAAGAAGGGGGATACGTTCCAGTGGAAGGATGGCGGGTCCGTCGAGTATAACGGCAGGACGTGGCTCGTCGGAACATACGAGGACAACAGCGGCATCTCAACCAAGCTTTTTACCGATGTTGAGCCGGGAAGCGTCTACGTCCTCATCTCGAACTTCGACCAGCACAAGAAAGAAGCCGAGGCACTCCTCAACTCCATCGAGTTCCCCGATGACATGGAAGAGGCAGTTTCCGAGGCACGCGAAGTCGAGATTTCGAGCATCGAGATCAAGTAACGGGACACCCGCACGCGCCTACGCGCACCCGCGCACATGCGCCCCATTAAAACAACGGGCGCCCAACCCGGGGAGGGCCGACAGCACCAGCCCTCCCCGGGTTGGGCGCCCGAACATATTGCCACTTAACGGCGCAAATCCGGCCCTCAGAATGGGACACATGGCCCACCCTAGCGAGCCGTCCACGCGTACAGTAAAGACAGGTAATCCATGGGCGGTTACAGATCGAGGAGGACACGACCATGAAAAAGAAGGCCTTTGCGATTCTCACCCTCTGCATCAGTCTCTTTGCCGCAGTTGCCCTGGTGGGCTGCGGTGGCAGCGGCGACGCTACCGGAAGTGGCGGTGGCGGCGGGGCAGAAAAGCCAGCCGTGGATATGAGGACCGACTTCATTTGGTTTAAGGTCGAGGTTCCCGAGGGCGTCGAGATTACCGACGTTGCCGGCGACACCGCCGACAGGGCCCAGTTTAAGTTCACCGAGAGCGAGCACGCCAGCGACCGCTTCATCCCCGTCTTCGACTCTGACAAGAACGCCGACGAGCTGTTCGACTACGAGGCAAAGTGGAATGCCAGCTTTGAGTGGACCGAAAATGACCCCGTCAAGTACAACGGCAAGACTTGGCGCAACGCTTCCTATACACACTCGGGCGGCGTAACGACCGAATACTTCACCGACGTTGACGGCGGCAGTGTGTATGTGCGTATCGACAACGTCGAGGAGCACAAGGACGCCGTCGAGACCATGATGAAGTCTCTGGAATTTGCCGACGACATCGCCGAGGCCAAGACCGAGGCCATGGACGTCAAGCTCGACGATATCGAGATCAAGCGCTAAGCGACTGGCGAGCGCAACGGGAAACACGGTCGCAGTGCAAACAAGCGACGGTACCCCAGCGCTTCGTACCCAGGGAGGGCCGGTAAACCGACCCTCCCTTTCTTATGCCTGTAGCCGACGAACGCGAGGATGCCGGACGCCGGAACCGCCCCAAATGTGGCAACAGTACGAAAACGACAAACACCCCAACACGTCCGCCCACCGATTTATTGCGCCGCGCAGACAATTAAACCAGCATCTTTAAACATCTGGGCAGTATAGTGACCAAAACTATCGCATAACCGCACTCTGCGAATGGAGAAGTTATGACCGAACACCATGCCATCAGCCGCCGAGCGTTTACGCTGGGCCTAGGGCTTGCGGCGTTGTCACCACTTGCAAGCCTGCCCGAAACCGCAGCGCCGGGCATTCCCCTGCGAGCGGCATTTGCAGACAACACACCCGCACCGTCGGACAGCCTCGACAATTTCGTCATTCGCCTTCGCCCCGCGGGCTATTTTCGCACCGCGAGCGTCAACCAAGACGGCAACGTTCGCGGCAACGTCTGCCACCTGTTTAACGACGGCACGTCCAGCAAGCTCATCCTTGAGAACGTAACGACCAAGAATGACGATACAAACTGGTATGCTATCCGCACCTTGCTCAATTTCGAAGAGCATAAAAAGACGGGCTACAGCATTTGGTCGGTCGACGACGACTCTGACAAAGATGGAAAGGTCATCCACGTATGGGGCGGCGAGTATGACAACAAGCCCAGCCGCGCTTTTGCGTTCGAGCGTCAATCAAACGGAACCTATATCATCCGAGACCGCACGGTCGAGAAAGAAACCGAGAAAAAAGACATTAAGTACCTGGCAATAGAATCGAACGGCGAAGACCAGGACAACAATAAGATCTGCCATAAGAGTAAGAGCATTCCGTGGGAGCTCGAACTTATCGGTTACGACATGAAAAAGAACGATGCCACGGTTAGCAGCCTCGACTGGATCACGTACAGCAGCTACGTCGACGGACCATGTTGGATGAAATACGTCGACGACAACAAGTTCCTCGACGAGCTGAGCATCCCGGGTACGCACGATTCGGGCACCTGCAGCGTGGACAACGACACTGAGCCCCAATCCTCGCAAGTAAAATGCCAGCAGGATTACATTCCCACGCAGTTGCTCGAAGGCATTCGCTATTTTGATATCCGGCTCGGAAAGGGCGATGACCCCGGCATCGACCACGGGATTTTCTACCTACTCAAAAAAGACGGGAACTATCTGCATCTCTCCGATGTCATCGGGTACTTCAAAACGTTTTTGAACGAAAACCCGTCAGAAGCGCTCATCATGCTCGCATCGCGCGGCAACGATGAGGCTACCGACGAAAGCATAACGACGGCCTTCGCCAAGGTTATGGCCGATAACCCCAACCTGTTCTACACGTCGAGCCACGTCCCCACGCTGGGCGAGGTGCGCGGAAAGATCGTCCTGCTGCGTCGATTTGGGCTCGCCGGCAACAGCGTAAGCGGCCACACGTGGGGCCTCGACCTCACCCAATGGGATGACAAGATCAAGGCGCATTCCGGGCAGTCGATGTGTCTCGTCCAAGACGCGCGGGGATTTGAAGCCATAGGGGAAACGGGCAATGAAGAGCCCTATTGCACCAAGGTATATGCCCAGGACAAGTACAAACTCACGGGAACCGACAAGCTCAGCTGGGTCGATAATGCGCTGAAGGAAACGACCGGGCGCACGTGCAACAAGGTGGACGTCGTGGACGATGCCGGGGCCGAGGTGCAAGTCCAGGAGCGTTGCTGGTCTATCAACTACACCAGCTGCACGGGCTTGTCGCACGGAGGCAATCCTTTTACCTCGGCACGAGTAGTCAACGAGCATCTGTACAAGAGCCCGTACATCAATCCCAGCGGCACCGAGGATACAAAGTCAGATTACCTCAAGCACATTGGCATCATCGCATCCGACTTTGTTGATGCGGCGCTGGCCCGGAGCATCTACCAGCGCAATTACAATTACGATACGAAGCACACGCAGTCGGCTTCGTGCTGCCTCCCGACCCGCATGCGCATGACGTACGGCGACTCGCTGAGCGATGCCTCGCTCCAGGATGGCAAGACCGTTGGCGAGGGCCATTTCCGCCTTGTCGACAGCAGCAACGTACTCAACGTGGCGGCTTCGGGCCATGCGTTTACCATCGAATACGTGGATGTCGACGCCTTGGGCAACGAGACCGTTACGGGGCTGCAGGGATCCGTGCCCATCGATATCGATCCGCGCGCACTGACACCCCACTTTGAGGGGCTCGAAGGCCTTAAGGCCGGCGAGGATGTGCGCACAAAGGTCGCGGCGCTGCTCGAGGGCAAACTCGAAAACGATGCCTGCACGGCTCAGCTCGAGTTTGTGCACGACGCGGACGGCGCTCCGGGCACGGCAATGGCCGAGGGCGAGGCATTTACCGCGGGAACGTACTGGGTGCGCGCGAACGGTCTTTTGGGCGACGCGGCGCAAAACTACAAGCTTGCTAATGACGGAGCCGCGAGCTTTACCGTAGCGGCCTCGAGCAGTGCAGGCGGCACCGGCACCGACGGTGGCACGGGTTCCAACGCAGGCAGCGCTGATAAGAACGGTAAGGGCAACAAGGGCAAGAACTCGGGCGGAAAACTCGCCGACACGGGCGACGGCTCCGGCATTGCCGCCGGGCTCGCTGCCGCCGCCGTAGCGACAACGGTCGCCGGCGCGGCAATGCTTGCCAACGACCGCGAAAACGCTGGGGACGGCAGCGAATAGGCAAGCCGGCCTTTTAGACACATCGACTCAATGGGGGGCGCAGGACACCGTTCTGTGCCCCCGATTTTTACCTTGGCCCAAACGCCGCCATAGGCTACATCACCATGTTCAGCGCGTTAACAAACTCCTGGGCCTTCGCACGGCTGCTCAGGCTAAAAACACAAGCAGTCAACAGCCTGTTACGCAGAAAAACATCGCGGCCCTTGATCCTGTTGACCCCCGTAATGTCCTTAAGATAGACAATCTCGGTGTGCTTGCCACCAAAAGTGCCCTTCTTGAGCACCTCAATACGGTTGGGGTAGATCTTGACGTCTTTATACCTACCCGAACCTTTGTCCTGGAATAGCAGCGTGTTATTGTCCATACGCGTCACTCCCGTGGGATTCGCTAAAACTGCCTCTATGGTCACATTTTAGTCACCGCAAGGCCCCATGCGAAGATGTCAGACAGCACAGCGATTCGTGTCCGCGCGAGGCTTTAAACTAAATGCGATAAAGACGCATTCCACAAAAGGAAAGTGGGGCGACAGTGATGGGCGAACTGGTAAACCGTGGAGAATCGGCAATCGTGCCCGAAGGTTTTTACAAGCAGGTCTCCTCGATTCTCAACGCCGCTCGCGACAAGGCCTATACCGCCGTTAACTTTGCGATGGTTGAGGCATATTGGGAGATCGGCAAGAGTATTGTTGATGAACAGGGCGGAGAGGGGCGCGCCAAGTATGGAGAGGCGCTGCTCAAGGCCCTCGCAATCAGACTTACCAAGGATTTTGGTAAAAGTTTTGAAGCAAGAGAGCTGCGCAAAATGCGTCAGTTCTATCTTGCATTTCCAATTCGGGACTCACTGCGTCCCGAATTGAGCTGGACACATTACCGCAGGTTGATGCGCATTCCCGACCCTGATGCTCGCACATGGTACATGAACGAATGCGCCGTTTCTCGCTGGAGCACGCGCCAGCTCGAACGCCAGATCAACACCATGTTCCGCGAGCGCCTACTTACCAGCAAGGACAAAGAGGCCGTCACCCAGGAAATCCAAGAGAGCGCCCCGGCTCGTCGCCCCGAGGATATCATCCGCGACCCATATGTACTGGAGTTTTTAGGTTTCTCGGACGATGCTACGTTTCGCGAGAGCGATCTAGAGCAGGCGCTCATCACGCATCTTCAGAAGTTCCTGCTGGAGCTTGGTCGTGGCTTCGCTTTCGAGGCGCGCCAAAAGCGCATCACCTTTGATGGACGCCATTTCTATATTGACCTTGTTTTTTACAACTATCTGATGCGCTGCTTCGTGCTCATCGACCTTAAGACCGATGACCTTACGCATCAGGACCTGGGCCAGATGCAAATGTATGTGAACTACTACACGCGCGAGCTCATGAACGAAGGCGACAATCCGCCCATAGGCATCGTGCTCTGCGCGGACAAAAGCGATTCGATTGTCGAGTACACGCTGCCCGAAGACAACGACCAAGTGTTTGCCGCCAAATACCTGCCGTATCTTCCAAGCAAGGAAGAGCTGGCGCGCGAGCTGAGTGCCGAGTACCGCGCCATCAACGAAGCGACTAATGGCAAAGCGCAAGGGTAGCAGCACATTGCGACCGAAACCACCACAGCCGTCGCAGGCGCACTCGCGGTTGCGACGCACGCTACGAAACAATACCGGTCATGGACGCCGGCAACGACATTCTAGCCGTGGCTGGCGAGCGTGACCTGACAGGCAAAGACGCGGCCTTCGTCTGATGTGGGTCCATTGGCTGCCACAGAAAAGGGCCGGTTGCAGCCGGCCCTTTAGACGATAATACCTGCGTTGCCCGCGCTTCCGAAGTGTGACTAGCTGAGGAGCGGGTTCCGCGGCACAACCTGATTTTACCCAGTGAGGAGGCTCTTTTGCAGCCGCTCCACTGTTTATTTACATCTGGCACCCTCAAACAATCAGACGGCAGCCCGCACTCCTGAGAGCTGCCCCGCACCCCCGGCCATCACCTTACGGCAACAACCGGTGCTACTCCCCTACTTCCCAAATAGCGCACCCAGCAGACCGCGGCGTTTGGGCTTCTCCTCTCGGTAGGAACCCTCGACGGCGGCTGCAACCTGGCGCGGTTGCTCGCCGCCTCCACGGCGCACGATCTGGTATAGGAACGGAGATTTAACATATTTGACCTCGACGGGCGTGGCGTGTACGGTGCTCTCACCGGACAGATGCAGGCTCGGGCTGAGCGGCGCCACGATATGCGTTTCGCGCTTGTCGCTAAACACCACCGCGGCCGCACGACCCGTCTGGCCGTTTACGGCAATGCGCACCTGCTCGCCATCGCGGCCATCCGTCGCCGGACGATCGACAAAGTAGACCGGCACCATCACCAGGCCATCCTTATGCTTGCGGGCCTTGCGCGCCCAGGTTCGGATGCTCTTTTTATTGAGCCCCAGTACGGCCTCGGCATCGTTGCCCGCAACGTCGAGCGCCAACTTATCAATGACCACCTGGTCCTTGGTAGATGCATCGACGGAGACGACGCGGAAGTCGCCTTCCTGCATGGCGGGATCGAACGGACCGACCTTGGCAAAGTCCCACGGCTCCAAAATGCCCATGAGGCGAACGTCCAGGTAGTTTGCCCTGGGGTATGCCCAGTCGAGCACCTCGTAGTACACCAGGGTTTCCTTGCTCAGGCCCTTGCCCGGGAAGCTCGCCATCATGCGCAGGTCCGCCAGCGCCATGGGGAAATAGAAGAGCATCATGTCGTTTTGGATCGCATCTTCCACGTCGTGCCCGGCAAAGGCATCCGGATACTGGCGCACCAGCTGCAGCGCGTTGGCACGTGCCTGCTGCGGCGAGATTTCGCAGGGAATACCCTGATCCGGCACATACTCCGCACCCACGCCCATGGTCAGACGCTTGCTAAACGTCCCCGGCTTGAGCAGGTCGGCAATGCCGATCTTGTTGCCGCAGGACGGGCACTCAAACACGCGCTGGGTCGACTCGCCCTCAAAGGACGCACCACAGAAGGGGCAAGGAATGCTCACATGCGTGGCCTCTTGGAACTCCTGCGCCGTGCCGCGATCCTCCCACAGCAGATGTTCCAGGACCGACTGATTGCGCCAGTGCGAATTGAAGAAATACCAGTCCGGGTCCTCCGGGCGCTCGAGTTGCGACACATGCGTGAGCTTGAGCAGTCCATCCACTACCGTCAACGGCGTATGGCGAATGCCCAAAGCGCTCTTGGGCTCTCCGGCGTCCGCCTGCCACGGAATGACCGCACCGCAATAAGCGCACTCAAAGCTGCGTTTAGCTTGGTGCGAGTACATAGGGCCGCCGCAGTTTTGACATTTAACGGCAAACATCTCGTCCATGGAAACGTCCTCCTTTGCACAGGGGCTGTCGACATTAAGTATGTCGAGCAAACAGGCACATGCCCATACCCATGTGGCCCAAAATGGACCACCCAGGCAGACGAGAAGGCTCGCTCGTTAGCACCGGCAGACTATTGCTGCATTTTCTGAGCATCGGTGCACGGCGCCCCCGCGCGAGCTACACTATCCCCTTAAACATGATTGTGAGGACGACCGCTATGCTATTTGTAAATCGGCTGGTACATACGCTTGTTCCCGGCAGCGAGGGCGAGCCGGTCGATGCATCTTGCCGCACCAACGCGGGTTT
Organism: uncultured Collinsella sp.; assembly: GCA_900543025.1. Lineage (GTDB taxonomy): Bacteria > Actinomycetota > Coriobacteriia > Coriobacteriales > Coriobacteriaceae > Collinsella. The sequence continues at coordinate 83,370 of UQPP01000001.1, read as the reverse complement.
TGCCGCAAGCCTCATCTGCATTGGCCTCAACATCACCCTGTGCCTGGCCAAGGGCATCGCGGGCCTGCTCGCCGGCTCCGTCTCCCTCATCGCCGACGCTTTCAACAACCTCTCCGATGCCTCGAGCAACATCGTGAGCCTGCTCGGGTTCCGCCTTGCCAGCCGCCCGGCAGACGAAGGCCACCCCTATGGTCACGGCCGCTATGAGTACCTAGCCGGCCTGTTCGTCGCCGTCCTGGTCTGCGCCGTCGGCATCAACCTGATCCTCGAGTCGGTCACCAAGATCATCAAGCCTTCCCCCACCGCTTACACGTTCATTTCCCTTGCGGCACTGGCTACGTCCATGCTCGTAAAGCTCTGGATGGCCGCGTTCAACCGCACGCTGGGTGACCGCATCGACTCGGAGACGCTCATCGCCACAGCACAGGACTCCAAAAACGACGTCATCACCTCGGGCTCGGTCTTAGCGGCGGCGCTTATTTCGCAGACGACCGGCTTTGACCTCGACGGCTGGGCGGGCCTGGGCGTGGGCATCTTCATTTGCATCAGCGGCATGGGCCTGGTGCGCGACGCCATCAGCCCGTTGCTGGGGCAAGCGCCCGACCCCAAGCTCGTCCAGGCAATCCGCGACAAGATCATGTCCTATCCGCAGGTCCTGGGCACACACGACCTCATGGTGCACGACTACGGCCCCGGCCGTCAGTTTGCCAGCGCACACGTGGAAATGCCCGGCGAGGGCGATGCCTTTGAGCACCACGAGATTCTGGACACCATCGAACACGATATCAAGCATCAGATGGGCATCGGTATCACGCTACACTGCGACCCCATCGCCACCACCGGCGACGACCTGCGCGGCTGGGTCAAGCGCGGCATCATGCAGATCGATCCTGCGCTCTCCATCCACGACCTTCACGAGCACGACGGGTTCGTTTCGTTTGACCTGGTGCGTCCCGACGGCTTTGACATATCCGACGAGGAGCTGTTGGAGCTCGTCACGCGCATCGTGCACGAGCGCCGGCCCGATGTCTCATGCGTCGTCACGTTTGATTCGGGCTTCAGCTCGCCCGAGCGTCCGGCCGAGCAGCTGTAGCCCCGCTCCGCTCGTCCGCTAGTTTCCCTGCGCGCCCGAGATGCCGTTTTGCAGTGCGTTCCAGGCATCCATCGCCATGCCGCCCAAGTTCTGCGCGGTATCGCCCAGGTTTTGCGCCGTATCGCCCAGCTCTTGCGCCTTGTCTCCCAACTCCTGCGCCTTGTTGCTCAAGTCCTCCAGCGTATTGGAGCTCGAGCTATCGGTACCGCTTTGTCCGTCGGACGAGTTGCCTGAGCTGTTCTTGTGCGTGAGCTGAATTTCGAGGTTGCCGCTGTCGTTATAGTAGGCAGAAGTAACGACCCAGTTGGCATCGACGACGGGCGTTGAGCCATCATCAGTCAGGACCACGGCATTCGAAAGATCGGCGCCGCGCGACTTGAGGATCTTCTTGGCGTTGGACCAGTACTGCCCCGGGATATCGCTCAGATCGACGGTGCCAGACGAGGCGGACTCGGTTTGCTCGGCAGTGGTATCGGCCGTTGAACTCCCCCGCTTGTTGAGCATGCCCGACACGATGGCAAACACAACCGACAGCGCAAAGAAGATCGCCAGCACGATGAGGATCTTCTTGATCATGCTCGACGAACGCGACGGCTTCTTCTCCTCGTCCTCGCCATATTGCGGAATCGACTTGGGGTACTCGCGATACGGCTCGCGCGACTCGTAGCGAGGCTGCGCCGTGCGAGGCAAATACGTCGTCTGCTGAGGCTGCGGAATGGGATTCTGCGGCAGGCTGTCATAGGAATTCGGCGTCGAGGCAGCATAAGAATCCTGCGGCGCGTAATCAAACGGATCCGGAGCTGCGTTGCCATAGGGGCCTTGCGAAGATGCAGCGTAAGAATCCTGCGCCGTGTCGCCATAGCCCATAACCCGGGTGGGCCCGGCAGAAGGCTGCGTCGCGGCGGGGTCGACATAACCGGGGTTGGGAACAACGCGGGTCGCATCGGCGCTATCGCCAGCCTGCGCGGAACCGTAGCCGCCCATCACGGTTGTCTTGTCCTGATCCATACAACGATTCCTTTCCGTCGCGCGTGAGCATCAAGTTATCCATGCATTCTACCCGCGCAAAAGCCTATGATGGGCAGAGCCCGTCGGTATCTACAAGACATGCGCGGGCCTTGGGATCAAAAAGCCCCGCCGGGCCTTGGTAGGCACGGCGGGGCGGGCAAGCAGCTATGAGCAGCAGGCTTAGAACAGGCCGGTGATGTTGCCGTCGTTGTCGACGTCGATGTTCTCGGCCGCGGGCACCTTGGGCAGACCCGGCATAGTTAGAACGCTGCCAGTCAGTGCGACCACAAAGTGGGCACCGGCGGAAACCTTGAGCTCGCGCACGGTGATGCGGAAATTCTCGGGAGCGCCCAGGGCCTTGGCGTTGTCGCTAAAGCTGTACTGCGTCTTGGCGACGCACACCGGCAGGTTGCCAAAGCCGTTCTCACGCAGCTCGGCAAGCTGACGCTTGGCAGCCGGCGTAAAGTCGACGCCATCGGCGCGATAAACCTTGGTGGCAACGGCCTCGAGGGCATCGGCAACGTCGGCGCCGTCCTCGTAGGCAAACTTGAGCTCGCTCGGCTGCTCAATCAGACGCATGACCTCATCGGCCAGGTCGAGCGCGCCCTCGCCGCCCTTGGCCCAAACCTCGGAAAGCTTAACGTTGACGCCGAGCTTCTGGCACTCGGACTCGATGAGCGCAAGCTCGGCCTCGGTGTCCGTCGGGAAGCGGTTGATGGCGACCACGCAGGGCAGACCATAAACGTTCTGGATGTTGTCGACGTGACGCAGCAGGTTGGGCATGCCAGCCTTGAGTGCCTCAAGGTTCTCCTCGTTGAGGTCGGCCTTGGCAACGCCACCGTTGTACTTCAGCGCACGAGCGGTCGCGACGACCACGACGGCGCTGGGGCGAACGCCCGTCATGCGGCACTTGATATCGAGGAACTTTTCGGCACCCAAGTCGGCACCGAAGCCAGCCTCGGTAATGGCGACATCGCCAAAGCGCATAGCCATACGCGTAGCCATGATGGAGTTGCAGCCATGGGCAATGTTGGCAAAGGGGCCACCGTGGACAAACGCAGGCGTACCCTCGAGCGTCTGGACCAGGTTGGGCTTGAGCGCGTCCTTAAGCAGAGCGGCCATAGCGCCCTGAGCCTTAAGGTCGCGGGCGCGGACGGGCTCACCGGCAAAGCTATAGCCGACGACGATCTCGCCCAGGCGCTCCTTGAGGTCGTTGATGCTCGTGGATAGGCACAGGATTGCCATGACCTCGGAGGCGACGGTGATATCAAAGCCGTCCTCACGCGGTACGCCCTGGGCCTTGCCGCCAATGCCGTCGATGACGTGGCGCAGCTGGCGGTCGTTCATGTCGACGACGCGCTTCCAGGTGATGCGCTTAACGTCAATACCGAGCTGATTGCCCTGCTGGATGTGGTTATCGAGCATGGCGGCCAGCAGGTTGTTGGCAGCACCGATGGCATGGAAGTCGCCGGTAAAGTGCAGGTTGATGTCCTCCATGGGAATGACCTGGGCCCAACCGCCACCAGCGGCACCGCCCTTGACGCCAAAGACAGGGCCGAGCGAAGGCTCACGCAGGGCCACGGCGCTCTTGATACCGCGACGACGCAGACCATCGGACAGACCGATGGTCGTGGTGGTCTTGCCCTCGCCCGCAGGCGTGGGGTTGATAGCGGTCACGAGGACGAGCTTAGCCTGATGGTCAGTTGGCTCGTTGAGCAGTGAATAGTCGACCTTAGCCTTGTCGAAGCCGTACGGAATAAGGTGCTTAACGTCGACGCCGGCGTTCTTGGCCACCTCGGTAATAGGTAGCGGCGTGACAGAACGTGCGATTTCGATGTCAGTAGGCATGGGCGGTCCTTTCGTTACCGAATGAGAAAAAGACCAATTCAGCATAGCACGGGTGTGCAATAGTAAAACACCCGCAACCGATGAACGGCGATATGTTTACCCGATGCCCAGCGATAGCCCAACAGCTCGCCAAAACAAAGCGCCCTAAACGGTAGGTTCAATCCCCAGGTGCTCAAAGGTGCGAAGGGTTGCCTGACGGCCCTGCGGCGTACGAATCATCAACCCGCACTGCAACAGGTAGGGCTCATAGACATCCTCGAGCGTGCCCGGGTCCTCGCCCACCGCGCTGGCAAGGGTCGTAAGTCCCACGGCGCGACCGGAGAACGTCTTAGCGAGCGTCTCCAAAATGCGAATATCCATCCAGTCCAGCCCGAGCTCGTCGATCTCGAAGAACTCGAGCGCCTGGCGGCAGATATCGAGCTCGATGGGGCCGTTGCCGCGCACCTGTGCGTAATCGCGCACGCGCTTGAGCAGGCGGTTGGCAAGACGTGGCGTGCCGCGCGAGCGCGAACCGATCTCGAGCGCACTGGGATGGTCGATCGCCACGCCCAGGATAGTCGCCGAGCGCGTCACAATCTGCGCGAGCTCCTCGACCGTGTAGTAATCCAGGCGATATGAAATGCCAAAGCGGTCGCGCAACGGGCCTGTCAACATGCCTGAGCGGGTCGTTGCCGCTACCAGCGTAAATTTGGGAATATCCAGGCGAATCGAGCGCGCCGCCGGACCCTTGCCAATCACGATATCGAGGGCAAAGTCCTCCATCGCGGGGTACAGGACCTCCTCGACCGAACGGTTGAGGCGGTGGATCTCGTCGATAAACAGCACATCACCCGGCTGCAAGTTAGTAAGGATGGCCGCCAGGTCGCCCGTGCGCGCGATGGCAGGGCCACTCGTGGTCTTGATCTGAGCGCCCAGCTCGTTGGCGATAACGGTGGCCAGCGTGGTCTTGCCTAGGCCCGGAGGACCCGAGAAAATCACGTGGTCGAGCGTCTCACCACGGCTCTGCGCCGCTTCGATCAACACGCGCAGGCTCTGCTTGATGTGCTCCTGGCCACAGTAATCGTCCAGGCGCTGGGGGCGCAAAGTGCGGTCGACATCGAGGTCCTCGGCCGTCAGCTCCGAGCCCACCATGCGCTCGCCGTGCGCCATGGATGCCGCCGGCGAGTTGCCGGGCGTCGCCCACAGGTCCTGAGAGTCATCGGCTTCCCACATCACGCATCCATTCCAAGTCGCTTAAGCGCCGCGCCGAGCAAATCCTCGACACGCATATTCTCCCCATCATACCCGCTCAGGGCAACATCGGTCTCCTGCGGGCTAAAGCCCATGGAAAGGAGTGCCGCACGGGCATCGTCGATCGCCGAGGGAGCGGCAGCGGGCACGGGCATCGCAACCTGTCCGGGAATCACGTCGACCGGCACAAAGCCCTTATCCTTGGCAAAGGTGCTCTTGAGTTCCAGGATCAGGCGCTGAGCTGTCTTTTTGCCCACACCGGGTACCTTGGCCATGCCCTTGTCGTCCTCGGCCATCACCAGCGAATACAGCTGCCCCACGGTATAGGTGGAAAGCACGGCAAGCGCCAGGCGCGGGCCAACGCCCGAAACGGACACGAGCCGGTCGAACATCGTGCGCTCATCCTTTGAGGAAAAACCGAAAAGTGTCATGGCGTCCTCGCGCACCTGCATACGCGTGTAGAGACGGACCTCGCCGCCGGGCGTCGGCAACGTGGCCGCAGTGCTGCCCGAGATGCCGAGTTCAAAGCCAACGCCCGACACATCGACGACAGCAGAGCTCATCGTGGACTCGACAAGCGTTCCGTGGAGCTGGGAAATCATCAGTATCCGGTTCCTCTCTGTTGATAGAACTCGCCACCGGTGAGGGCGCGGGTGCGGCTGAGGTTTACGTGGCAGATGGCGCAGGCCAGGGCATCGGCGGCATGGTCGGGATGCGGGTCGTGGTCGAGCTGTGTTAGCGTGCGTACCATATAGGCGACCTGCCGCTTGTCCGCGGCGCCGGTGCCCACCACAGCCTGTTTGATCTGCATGGGCGTGTACTCGCCAATCTCGAGCGCGCATTCCGAAAGCGCTACGAGTGCAGCACCGCGGGCATGCGCCGTGGGGATGGCCGAACGAACGTTGGCGCCAAAGTAGATGCTCTCGACAGCAGCTGTGTCGGGTCGATAACGCTCGACGACATCCTTAAGGTCACGGGCGATATGCGACAGGCGCACCGCAAGCGGGCTGCCCGCGCTGGTCTCGATGCAACCGTAGGCACGGCAGCGAACCTCGCCACGCCGCTCCTCGATAATCCCCCAACCCGTATGAGCCAAACCGGGGTCAATGCCCAAGATAACCAAGCCGACCTCCCCTCGCCACAAGCACAGCGCAAGACAAGGCCCCGCGCATCATTCACGAACGTCTGTTCTAGAATAACACAACAGCGACCGTATCTAGCAAGCAAGGTTGAACCATAGGTTGAGCATAAGTCAGCGAGCGAGTCCCTGCCGTGGCAAGGTGTCGCGAAAGAGGAGCGCCGCGTACTTCTGTACGCAAGCGACGGTTTGAGCGGCAGATTGCCCGGCAGGGGCTCGCGCAGCGTCGACTCGTTACGCGGTTTGGTAAAACCGCGTAACCTTGGCCCTATCCCATAGTTAGTTCTGCGAGAAAAAGGGGAACTGCCTCGGATCTACTGGCGGGTGCGGCATCGGGCCACCCTGGGGACTACCTTGCGAGCCGCCCTGACCGCCCATCATCTTATCGATGGCGTCCTGAACCTCGCCCTCGAACTTTTTCATTCCCTCGTGTAAACGACGCTGACCGTCCTCAGAGCGCAGCTCCTCCATCTGCTCGGGCGAAATGCCCAACAGGTCACCCAATATGCCCATCATCTCGCCACGCATGCGCTCGCTTGTATCCTCGTCGGCAAAGCGGTTCACCTCGGCGCGCGCCAGCGCATCGACCGTCATGCGTTCCTTGCCGCTCAGCCCCAGGTCGGACCACGCGAGCATGTACGGCCAGGCGCGCTCAACAAACGAACGGGCCGAGACGATCGGCGCCGTCGGCAGCATGCGGCGGGCGGCCTCGCCCTGACGCACGAGCATCAGCAGCAGCGAGCAAGCCTCGGGCTTGCCGGCGGCCATCGGGATGTCGTCGAAAGCTCGATTGCGGTCCACGTGCGCCTCGAGCGCGCCATCGACCTCACCCGGCTCAAGCCCGCCGAGCAGCTGTGCCGCGCGGTCGAGCATATCGACCGGACCGTCGAGCGTCGAGAGCGCCTGCGCCAGCACGCGCTCCATACAATCTTCCACCGCGTTGAGCGTTACGAGCTCTTGGGGCACCACGGCAGACGTGCGGTTGCGCACACGCGCCACAAACTCAAGCGTCGACAGGTACACATCGCCAAAGGGCGCAAAGTCGCCCTGGCAACCGCCGCAAAGCGCCGGCGCCGCCAGCGCATACTCGGTTTTGGACAGCGGGCTCAGCGCCATCGCACCCAGCTCGAGCGCCGTGTCCTCCAGCATGAGGCCCAGCGTGCGCGAGCGCAGACGCTCGGCATCGCCCGCCGACACGTCGCGATCGAGCACACGCGCCGCATCCGGTGCATCGCGCTCGACAGTGCGAATGTGCAGACGCTCGGCAATGGCGCGGACGGCGGCACAGCGGGCAGCCTCGGCCTCCTCCTGCGCCGGCGTAAAGATACGGTTGCGCCCCAGCACCAGGCCAATTACGTTACGCGGACCCAGAGCGTCAACGGCCAGCGCCGCCAGCAGGGATGACGGCAGGTCACCCTCGAGTGCCACCACAGCACGCGACGCACCGTGGGCCCGAGCGTTGTCGCGCACGGCGAGCACCAGCGCCTGCCACAACCACTCCTCGGAACGGAACTCGGGCAGTTCGTGATCTTCCAGGGCATCGAGCATCACGCCGCGCTGAATCTCCTGAACCAGCAGGCTCTCCTCAAAACACGGCGCCTGGGCCACCACGCGACCGCAGTCGTCGAGCACAAACGAACCGCCGGTATACACCGACTCGTCATAGGCACCGACCGGCGCCATGCAGGCAAACCACACGCTGCGCTTGGATGCGATCTTGCGGTAGGCGCCGCTGCGAACGGCGGCAATGGCGGCAGTCTCGCGGTCGGTCATGTCAAACGCGTTGAATTGGAAATACGCGATGAGGTCGACGCCGGTCGGCAACATCTCGAGCTCGCGGTCCAAGTCAAAAATCACGGCGATGCGCACGCCGTCCACGTCGAACACCGGCGGCGCCCAACGCGTGTCGTTGTTCTCGCCACGCTGCAGGGCAATGCTCGAACGCGCCGGCACCACATGACCGTCCTTGAGCATCATGTAGTCGAGCAGCGGCTGGCCCTCAAACGAAACCGCCGCGGGCACGATGCAGATCATGTCAAGCTCCTGGATACGCTCGGCGACACCAGTCAAACCGGCAAGCACGTCGTGCTCAAAGTCGGCAGCGCCCACCAGGCCACCGGGCATGGCGCCCATAAAGAGCGGAGCCGGAACGCACAGCACGCGCGCCCCGCGCTCGTGGGCCAGACGAGCCTGGTCCTCGATGCGGCCGCAAATGCCCTCAACATCCCCAAGGCGCATATCGATCTGTGCAAGCGCGAGCTTCATGGCCCAGCCCTTTCCGTCGTAAACCATCGAAATCGTAGTAAAAGCGCCGGCCGCATAATGCAGCCGGCGCTTGCATGTGCATATGCTAGCTATGATACCCCGAGCGGGGGCGCGCTCCTAGAATGTCGCGGACCACAGCCCGTGCAGGTTGCAGTAGGCATAGACGGTACCGGTCTTGGAGCCGCCCGCGAAAAACGTCGCGGGTTTCATGCCGGGCTCAAGGTAATGGACCTCTAAGCGGCCCTCGGCCTCAAGCGCGATCCACTCAATGTAGTGCTCGGGCAGGCTGGGGTGCTCGACCGAGCCAACGCGTGCGCGAATCACGTGACCGTCGCGCTCGGTCTCGACAACAGGCACGTGCTTCTCGTGCGCCGCGTCCTCAGTGTTTGCAGTCAGTTCCGTGCAACCGGCAGGGGTCGCAACGTCGTCGCCAAGGGCAGCGATGAGCTTGCCGTCGGGGTCCTTAAAGAATTTCGCCATGATGTTCTCCTTTGCTGATGTGCCAATGTTCTTGATGGTTCTTATGCCCAAAGGCAGACAAACCATCCACGGCATTGCAAATGAACACATAACGGACCAGGCAAGCGGTCGGGCCAAAATGCGTCGACCGTCCTGCCCACTCCAGCAGTCCCACCCCGCGCGCGGCTAGCGACCGTCGCCGCCCAGCAGCGCCAGAACATCTTCGCGGGTAAACAGCGCCGACGAGATGCCGTCGCCGCCGAGCACGCTGTTGACCAGGTCGCGTTTGGACTCCTGCATCTGCATAATGCGTTCCTCGATCGTGTCCTTGGCGATGAGCTTGTACACGGTCACGGTATGTTGCTGACCAATACGGTGTGCACGATCAGTTGCTTGGTCCTGCGCCGCCACGTTCCACCACAGGTCGTAGTGGATGACCACGTCGGCAGCCGTCAGGTTAAGGCCCACGCCGCCCGCCTTGAGCGAAATCAAAAAGACCGGAACCTCGCCCGCTTGGAACTGCGCGACCATCTTGGCGCGGCTCTCCTTAGACGAAGCGCCCGTGAGCTTAAGGAAGGCGATGTCCTCCTTGGCCAGGCGCTTACCGATAATATCGAGCATACCCGTAAACTGGCTGAACAACAGGATGCGATGTCCGCCGTCGAGTGCGCCGTGCACGAGCTCCATGCACGTATCGAGTTTGGCGCTCCCCGCCTTGTAATCCTCGTAGTGCAGACGCGGGTCGCAGCAGATCTGGCGCAACTTGGTGAGCTCGGCAAGCACCTTGAGCTTGTCTTTCTTAAACTCGGATGCCTCGCGGTGCTGCACCTGCTGGGCGATGCGGTCCTGGTTTGCCAGGTAAAGCTTGCGCTGCTCGCCGGTGAGCTGCGCCATGACCGTATCCTCGATCTTCTCGGGCAGGTCGGCCACCACGTCTTCCTTGACACGGCGCAGCACAAACGGCGACACGAGCGCTTGCAGGCGGGCGGCACTGTCGCCCTCGGCATGCTCGACCGGGCTTTCGAAGCGCTTTGCAAACGATTCACGCGTGCCCAGCAGGCCCGGCATCAAAAAGTCGAAGATGCTCCAGAGCTCGGATAGGCGGTTTTCGATGGGCGTGCCCGTCAGGGCAAAGCGCACGCCGGCCGGCAGGCGCTTGGTGGCACGTGCCACCTGGGTGAGCGGGTTTTTAATGTACTGGGCCTCGTCGAGCACCACGCGGGCAAAATCCTGTCCGGCGTACTCATCGATATCGCGGCGCATAAGGTCATACGACGTCACGACCACGTTATGCTCAGCCGCGCCGGCAATCTGCACGCGACGCTGCGCCTTGGCGCCCACGATTGCGCAAACATCGAGCGAGGGCGCAAAGCGCTCCAGCTCGGCAGTCCAGTTGTACACGAGTGAGGCCGGGCATACCACGAGCGTGGGCTTGGTGTCCCCCGCCTCCACGCGCGCCAGGATATGCGCGATCATCTGGAGCGTTTTGCCCAGGCCCATGTCGTCGGCCAAGATGCCACCAAGGCCCAGGTGTTCGAGCGAGCCGAGCCACTGGTATCCGTCGACCTGGTAGCCACGCAGCGTGGCCTTGAGCGAGGCAGGTACCGTAAAGTCCATCTTGCCGAGCGTGTCCAGGCGCTCGACGGTACGGCGGAACGCAGCGTCGCGATCGGCCTCAAGCGCCGGCGTGCGCGCAAGCATGCTGTCGACGAACAGGGTACTCGACGCGGGAAGCGACACACCGTCGAGCAGGTCGACAGCATCGACCCCCAGATCCTCGGCAAGGCCAAACGCGGCGCGCGCCCCCTCGTCCAGGCGAATGATATCGCCCGACGTGAGACGCGCAAACGTCTGGTGACGCTTGTAGGAGTCGAGGTAGATGGCAAGGTCCGCAGCCGAAAGCCCGCTCGCGCCCAGCTCGACATCGAGCAGGTTACTCTTGACGGTCGCACGAACCGAGAGCTTGGGCGCAGGGCGGACCGAAATCTGGCGCAGACGGTCGCTGAGCATGACCTCACCCAGCTCGGACAGGGCAGACAGACCCTCGGTCAGCAGGCAGAACAAGCGGGCGTCATCGCGCTCCTCGAACGCCAGACCGCCCTCGTAGAAATCGAAGTACAGGGCCGCCGTGTCCATAACGCGAAACTCCGCCACCTCGTCGCGGGGCGGCACGCCGGGGCGTTGCTCTTCGAAGGGACTGCCCGGAGCGCCCAGGCTAAAGAGATCCGCTGACCAATCGCCGTAGGTAACCGTAATTTTGCAGGTCACGAGCCCATCGTCGACGCCGATTGCCATAGCAAAGCTCGGCTCGGGTGCCACGGTATCGAGCGCGGCGGGCGCGGTGAGGTCGGTGTAGTCGCGCAAAATGGGTAGAGCCATACGACAGAACTCCCCCACCTGGTCGGCAGCGATATGGACTGGCGTGCGACAGGGCAGCAAGCGCGATAGGAACGGCGCTGCATGCTGGGCAAACGCTACATCGGTGCGGCGCGCACGGCGGGTGTCGACCAGATAGGCTACGTCGCCCGAAGCAAAGCAGTATGCATCGGCCGGCAGGCGCAGATCGTAGCTACCACCAGCCGCCGGCGCGATTTTGGCGGCAAGGAGCGGTGGGCGCTTAGACAGCGCCTCGTCCTCCCCTTCCGGAGGCATCTCAACCGCCACGTCATAGGTGCGATGCGTCGTCGTCCCCCGCGACCAGGCGGGCTCAAAGGAGATGGTCTGGCCGCGCAGCAGGTCCAGCACATATACGATGCTATGCTCGGACAGCGGCAACTGACGCTCGGCGACAAAACCGCTGCGGGCAAAGTCGTACGACGCCGAACGCGAGCTTGTGATGTCATCGAGATAGGCAACTGTCGTCACAACAAGGTTGAGCAGCTTTGTCGACACGTCTTCAAAGGCTTCGGGCGTATGGACAAACGTGAGCTTCTTGCCGTACGAGAAGGTGCCGCCGCGCACGTAGGCATCGGCCATGCCGTCGATATCCTTGACCACGTAGGACACCGAACCGCAGCGAATGCGGAACTCGAGCGCCCAGCTAAAGCGGTCGGCGAACAGCGGATTGTAGTACGGCACCAACGAGGGCTCCAACGCCGCTTTGGGGGCGTCGGGATCAACGGCACCGGCAAGCTTGCGGCGCATGCTCGCCAGCTCATCCATGCGTGCGTCCGAAAGATCGGAGAGCGCCGCCATGAGGCTCGGGCTCGTGGGGACGGGCGCCGGGAAGGGAAAGTTGGGGTTGACGGCCGGCGCTTTGGGCGCGGTGCGCGCGGGCTGTTTCGGCTGCGCCGTAAACGTGCGGACCGGCGTGCGCAAACCCTCGACGGGCTCAATGCCGCTGGCGTCCAGGTATGCCAGCGCTGTGGCGATGGCGTGCTTGCACATGCCGGGGTAACGATAGGCAGCGGGACAATCGCAGTCGTAGTCGATTACCTCGTGCTCGTCCATGTCGAGCGCCACGTGCGTCTTGTACAGGTCGCCGCGCGAACCGCGCACCGAGCCCTCAACCGTCACGTTTTTGGAGAAGCGCGAGCCGCTGTCCTCAATCGACAGCACGGCGCCGTTGAGCATGAGCGAGCGGCCCTTCATAAAGGTGCCGCTCAGCGCCGCCTCTTTCCGGAGCGCCTGCACAAACGTCCCCTGCGCCATCACTTCCTCCAATCTCACCCGGGGTAGCTTAGATAACCGTCACGCGGCCCTGGTTACCCACAATCGCCTTTGCCTCTGCCAGCAGCGGAATCGAGCGTGCGTTGACCTTGGCCGGTACCTCGGCACGCAGCACGCGCCCGTCGACTTGCTCAATAAAGATCTCCACGCGGTCGCCGCCCGGGTTGGTGGTGAGCACCGTGGCCAGGCGCGCCATATTGCCCTGGCTAAATCGACTGTTGGGCACCATGACCTCAAAGACCTTGGGCTTGTTTTTCTCCTCGCTAAGCTCCAGCGGCACAATCTCCTGCGCGATGATCTGGTCGCCGCGGTCCGAGCGCTCGAGCTTGCCCTTAATGCGCACAAACGCGTCGGACAGCTGCGCGCCGGTCTCGGGATCGACCTCGCCGTACAGATACCCCTCGGCCTCCTTGTAGGTCTTGGGGAACACCACGACCGTGGCCTCGCCTTCCATGTCTTCGAGCTGCACGATGCCCATGGGGTCGCCGTTTTTGGTCACGCGCTTGGACACGCTCGAGACCATGCCGGCCCACCACAGCGCCTTGCCCTCGGGAATCTCCTGGTTGATGGTGCCGCCCGTAGGATTCTGAACCTCGTAGCCGGTGTCGATCTGCGAGAACGAAAAATCGCGCGCCTTGGCTAGTGCATACTCAAACGGACGCAGCGGGTGGTCCGAGACATAGATGCCCAGAACCTCTTTCTCCTGGCTCAGCTTAAGGTGGCGGTCCCATTCCTGGCCATCCGGATCGGGCACGCTCACCTCAAAGCCCGAGCCCTCAACGTCGCCAAACATATCGAAGAACGACGTCTGGCCGCTCGCGCGGTCCTTCTGGCGCTTTACCGCGGCATCGATGATGTTCTCGGGGTTGTTCTTGTCCACAAAGTGCATCATCTGGCGACGTGGATACCCCGTGGAGTCGAAGGCGCCTGCCTTGATCAGCGATTCGATCACGCGACGGTTGGCCTGGCTCGAGTCCACGCGCTCGACAAAGTCGTGCAGCGTCTTAAACGGGCCGCCCGCCTCGCGCTCGGCGATAATCGCCTGCGCCACGCCGATGCCCACGCCGCGGATACCGGCCAGACCAAAGCGCACGCCCTCCTTGGTAGCCGTGAACTCGGTACCGGACTCGTTGACATCTGGCGACAGCACGGGGATGCCGTCGTGACGGCACGCCGAGACGTAGTGCACGATCTTGTCGGTCTTACCCGTATAGGACGTCAGAACGGCCGCCATGTACTCATGCGGATAGTGCGCCTTGAGCCATGCCGTCTGCATAACCAGGATGGCGTAACCGGCGGAGTGCGACTTATTGAAGGCGTAGGACGCGAACTCAAGGACATCGTCCCAAATCTTCTGGGCGACCTCGCGCGTGTAGTTGTTCTTGATAGCGCCATTCATCCAGTGGTCGTAAGTGGTCTCGTCCGAGCCATCCTCCCAGTGGAGCACCGTCGACGTGAGCAGCTTAATCTTTTTCTTAGCCACGGGCTTACGGATACGCGAGTCCGATTCGCCCTTGGAGAAGCCGCACATCTCGACGGAGATGAGCATAACCTGCTCCTGGTAGACCATGGTGCCGTAGGTTTCGCCCAGGATGTCGTCCAGACGGTCGTCGTAGGAGACGGCCGGCTCCTTGCCGTTCATACGGTTGATGTAGGACGAGACCATGCCGGCGCCCAGCGGGCCCGGGCGGTACAGGGCGATCAATGCCACGACGTGTTTGTACTCGGTGGGCTTCATGTTCTTGATCGTGGCCGTCATGCCGGCGGACTCGACCTGGAAGACGCCGGCGGTGTGGCCGGAGCCCATGAGCTTAAAGATCTCGGGATCGTCAAAGGGAATCTCTTCCTCTTTGATGTCGATGCCGAAGTTCTTTTTGATGTTTGCCTTGGCCTTGGAGATAACCGTCAGCGTGCGCAGGCCCAAGAAGTCCATCTTGAGCAGGCCCATGTCGGCGACGGTATGGCCCTCGTACTGGGTAATCTCGACGCCGCCCTTGGTGTCGAGCTTGGTGGGCACGTGCTCGTTGACGGGGTCGCGGCAGATCAGAACGGCGCACGCGTGCACGCCCTCGCCACGGGTGAGGCCCTCGATCGAGAGCGCCGTGTCGATGATGCGGCGAGCGTCGTCGTCCTTTTTATAGGCCTCGGCAAAATCGGGGTTAAACAGATCCTCTTTGCCGGGTTGTTTGTCGAGCACCTGCTTGAGCTTGACCTTGGGGTCGCTCGAGACCATCTTGGACAGACGCTGGCCCATGTAGACCGGGTAGTCCAGGACGCGCGCGGCGTCGTTGATGGCCTGCTTGGCCTTGATGGTCGAGTAGGTGATGACGTGGGTGACCTTCTCGGGACCGTAGAGCTGGCGAACGTGCTCCACGACCTCGAGGCGCCGCTCATCGTCGAAGTCCATATCGATATCGGGCATCTCGGTACGCTGCGGGGACAGGAACCTCTCGAACATCAGGCCGTTCTCGAGCGGGTCGAACGCGGTGATGTTCATGGCGTAGGCGACGATAGCGCCGGCGGCCGAGCCACGGCCGGGGCCGACGCCGATGCCGTTGTCCTTGGCCCATTGCACGTACTCGGCAACGATCAAGAAGTAGGCAGCAAAGCCCTTGTCACAGATGACCTTGTATTCGTACTCAAAGCGCTCTTTGATGTTGACGCCGCCGATCTCGCGCGTGGCCCAGTCGTCGCCGTAGTGCTGGCGCAGGCCCTTCTCGCACTCGCGGCGGAACTGGCTCTCGTGCGTCTCGCCGGGGTCGAGCAGCGGGAAGCGCGGCAGGATGATGGAGTCCCAGTCCAGCTCGACGTAGCACTTGTCGGCGATCTCGAGCGTGTTGTCGCAGGCCTCGGGGCAATACGGGAACATCGCCCGCATCTCCTCCTCGGTCTTCATGTAAAACTCCGAGCCGGTCATGCGCATGCGGTTAGGGTCGTCGACCTTGGCGTTCATGCCGATGCACATGATGACGTCCTGCACGGGCGCGTCCTCGCGGCGCAGGTAGTGGAAGTCGTTGGTGGCGATGACCTTGACGCCCACCTGCTTGGCGATATCGATGAGCGTGCGGTCCATCTGCTCGTCGGTCAGGCCGTTGTCGGTGGTGATGCCGTGTTCCTGGATCTCGATGTAGAAGTCGCCGGGGTCGAAGGTATCGCGGAAGGTCTCGGCCCACTTGATGGCGCCCTCCATGTCACCGCGGTCGATGTATTTGGGGATGATGCCCGCGATGCAGGCGCTCGTGCAGATCATGCCCTTGGCGTGGCGGCGTAGGTTGTCGAGCGTCACGCGCGGCTTGTAGTAAAAGCCCTGCACGGCGGCCTCGGAAACCGTCTGCATCAGGTTGACGTAGCCCTCCTGGTCCTTGGCCAGAAGGATCATATGGTAGAGCTCGGGCTTATGGTCGCGAGCGAGCGTCTCGTCCGGCGTAAAGTAGACCTCGCAGCCAAAGATGGGTTTGATGACCAGGGGCGGCTTGAGCTCGTCGATATTGCCTTTCTCGTCCCACATGGCCATGTCTTTGACGTACTGGGCATGCTCGCGCGGGTTTGCCTCGGGGTCGGGCTCCACCAGCTCGTCGCGGCGGTCCTTTTCCAGGAAGGCCTTGTCGTGGCTCCAGGTTTTGTACTCGGGCGTGTTGTGGTTGACGGCGTCACAGGCCAGCGCCAGGTCGGGCACGCCATACATGTAGCCGTGGTCGGTAATGGCCACGGCGGGCATGCCAAGCTCAACGGCACGGTTGACCATATCCTGGATACGGGTTGCGCCGTCGAGCATGGAAAAAACAGTGTGATTGTGCAGATGGACGAATGCCATGTGATGAGCTCCGATGCGGGTTCGTGTTCTGACTGAACGATTTTACCCCACGGCACGGACAGCACCCGAACCTAGCCAAACCCACACGGGTAGCTAATTTGGTACCTTCAAAAAGGGGAATGAGGGCATCCAGATACATCGAGTATTACTGGAACCCCGGCGATGCGCGAAATGATTTGTGACGAATAGTCATGTCCATCAAGAAGGCTCGACGCTTCGGATAGCTCGTCAATCGATATATCAATTCTTGGAGACCTGCATTCCTACCATTTTCAATGAAACAACGGCGGTAATTGCTATCGCGATTGTACCAATAATACCGAGCGCTATCTGAATGGGATATAACCCCAACACATGTCCAAATATGGAGAAAAACATTGCGGAAAAGAGAGCCCTTACCAGAGACGCGACGGAAAGGATCGTCGCGCGGAGATCGTCCGCTATCGCGTCTTGGATTAAGTTTTCCGAAGTGATATACACCACTTCTGGGAGAAAACAAAGCACCATGCTAAGGCCAAACAAACACAGCGGATTTGAAGCGAACCACGGAAGAATCATGAAAAGACCGGCCTCGATTAGCATCGAGCCGAGCATGGTATTTCTTTTCCCGAAACGCGACGAGAAGAAATCTGCTGCAATATAGGCCGTCGCATTTACTGCATAGGATGCACCGAAAAAGATTCCTATTATGGAGACGGGAGCATCAAATGCGTCGAATACCAACTGATTCAAGTTGTAATAACTCCCATAGAATCCATCGAGCATGCTTGTGCCGATTAGAAGAAGCAACACCGCAAAAGCGGATTCTCCAATGCACCAGGTTTCGCGTCTGAAGATCTTGGCTACGTCAAACCTTTCCTCCCCAGAGTTTTTGGAATGGGTCGTTTCCATCCTCTCAATGGGATACAGAAGGAAAAGCTGCAGGAGATAGAAAATGGAGACACATACGTAGAGGGCGCTCCAAGATACTTGGGCAATGAATGATCCAAGTACGATTGCCACTCCCGTCGCGATTGATTGCGCGGCAAGCAGCCGAGCGTTGATGGTGAGGAAGCGCTCTCCTTGACCGGCATTCCGGGCAATTTCATATAAAAGCGCTTGTTCGGATCCCGATTGAAGGGAGTAGGCGAGTGCCTCAACAAGGGAAAGCGCGACGAGAAAGGGACCTGAGAGCAACAGCATGCCAGCCGTATGGAAGAAAAGCAGCAGCACGCCCACTTGAATCGAGAACTTCTTTCCAAAGAAATCGCCTATCAACCCTGTTGGCAGCTCGAGGACGACCGTTGCAATGTTAAACAGGGCTTGATAAAGCGCAATTTCCGTGACAGACATTCCTTTCTCCGCAAGGAAAAGTAGAAACACTCCCCGATTTAAAACAAATCCCGCGAGAACGAAAAAGGCGGAATAGATGTGCAGTTGCGTAGTGGCATTCTTATTCATTTGGTACTTCCATCAACTAATTTTGTCGGGCCGCTCGCTACTGGCTCGAAGCCTGAAGTGTTCACAGCTGATGTGAAGAGTGGTAAAGCTTTTGCACAGGGTATCAATGGAATACATCCGAAGCGTTTTCGGCAGTATCATCGGCGAAGGCGGGATTAGCCTTTACGCGGCGCTCACCCTCGATGTATTTGACGATTTGATCAATCGTCTGGTTGGCGTGGCTCTTGAGCTTTCGCTCATAGAAGAAGAGGCCAAGCTTGCCGCGCGTGCCAGACGTGTTGCCACCCACACCCTGAAAATCCTCGGTATAGGTGAGCTCGCAGGCACCATCGCCAGCAGGTGCAGCCTCATAGCGCATGGTATTGATGCCCGCCGCATACTGAAAACGGACCTCATAGAGGCACGGGTAGTCGAAGTGCTTGATCTTAACCTTGATCGCCGTGCCCTTGGCCTTGCCTTTTGCGGACTGGGCGCGCTTCTCGTACTTATAACCGTTGAGCTTGTTGCGGCTGCGACGCTTGCCCGTGGCGTTCTCGATATCCTGCATGATGAACCCCGCCAGAGCGTCAAAAAGCTCCTCCGGCGTCACCTTAAGCGTTTTGGTGAGCTGCATGATGGCTCCTTATTCGTTTGAACCGTTCGAGTCATTGTACCGCCCCAGGCTCTCCCATGCGTTGCGGTGCCATTTGGACGATTGAGGGCTTTACGGCCCCAAAACTAACCAAATAGCACCGTAAAGCCTGAGGTGGCTAGAGGTTGTAGGTGACTACTTGAGGTTCGGCGGGTTCGACGAAGATGGTTGGATCCGGCTGCTCCACGCGGACGAACTTGACGGTCACGGCCTCAAAGCCCGCCTTGTGCAGAACATCAGCGTAAACGCGCGCCTGCAGGGCGTGCTTCTCGAGCAGCTGGTCGGGCGTCTCATCCGGCGTGCCGCCCGTCTTGTAGTCGATGACCAGTGCGCACGACGGATCGGCCGGGTCGGTAGCCAGTGCATCGATGGCGCCCTCGGCATAAGCACCGTAGCGAGCGATGTCCTTGTCCTCGCAGCCCAGTGAAAAGAACGGCACCTCGGCGCGAACGCACGGCCACGCGAGCAGGTCGGCACGAACAGCCGACTTGAGCCAGCGGTCCAGGGCAACGTCGAAGCGTTCGCGCTGTTCCGGCGTCAGGTGCCACAGGCGAGCCAGGGCCTCGGCACGCTCAGCGGGCAGCGCATCGGCACCCATCTCGATGAGCCACTGGCAGGCAGCGTGGAAGGCCGAGCCCAGCGCCATGGGGTTGCCAACGGGCTCGACGGCGGCCACGTCTGCATCCGTCATCTCGGAACCATCCGACTCCGCATCATCGCCGGACTCGTCCATGGGCACGTGTGCCTCGGCGGCACGATCTTCCGTCTCGGCATGGAGCGCCGCGGCGATTGACGAGTAGCTATACGAATCACGCATCGGATACGGACAGATGCCCATGCGCACGCCCACTGCCTGGGGATACACAAGCTCAAACGAATCGGGCTTGGGGTCGGCAGGACCGGGCACGGTTGAGCGCGCAGCATTATCGGCGGCATCGGCATCGCCGCGAACAAGCCTGCCCTCGACATCCAGCGAAGCGTTGGCCTCAAACGCCTGCTCGCCAAACGTAAAGTCCGCCAGCGAGATAAGCTCGTAGTCGCCCGGCTTGGAGTTGTCGAACACCAAACGGTCGCTATCGAGCTGCGGCATGTCCAGACTGTCGGCCGGCAGGATGCGGCGCAGCACATCGTAGGTCAGATCGGTCTCGACATCGAAGGTCGGCGCCGTCACCTTGCCGCGGCTCACGCCGGCATCCATCGCCAGAATGACCAGCTCACGCGCTCGCGTCATGGCGACATAGAGCAGACGAGCCCGCTCCTCGAGCGAAAGCTGCAGGTCGTCGTTGCGCAGGCGAGCAAATGCCTCGGCGGGAGAACCCGTCGCACAGACGTCCTCCATGAGCTCCGGCGGCAGCCACAGCGACGTGCCCTTGCCCTTAAACGCATGCTCAAACTGCTTTTTGACGTCATCGCCCTTCACAAAGGTCCCATCGGCAAGCTTAACGCCATCAAAACGAGCTGGCAGTGCCACGACCTGCGCTCCGCCCTCGACACGCCCCATCTGAGCCGCACCGGACGGCTTGCGCACGCCAAAACACTCGGCAACCGCTACGACCGGATACTCCAGACCCTTGGACGCATGCACGGTCATGATGCGCACCGCGCCGTCGCCCTCCTCGTTGAGGGCACCCGGGGCCTCCTTGCCCGCCAAGAAGCGGTCGAAGGCCAGCGCGATGGAACGCGGCGAGTTGCCGAACTCGGCCTCCTCCTCGGCCACGGCGTCGAGCGCCTTGAGCACGTTGGCGGCGATGGCCTTGCCCTCGGGGCCGCGCTGCGCCAGGCGCACGAACCAGCCGGAGGCATTGACCGCGTCGCGCGCGATGGCGGCGAACGAATCACGCCCCACGCGACGCAGTGCGTAGCGCAGCACCTCGCGGGCACGCGTCACAAGCGGCAAGCCCTGCAAGCCCGGCACATCGGAATCGCTCATGATGCCCATGTCGATATTCCGGCGCGAGGTCTCCCCCGTCTCGCCATCGAGCTTGGTCGCCAGCGCCAGGAACTCCTGGGCGCCGAGCGCAAACATCGGCGAGGCGAGCAGCGGCATAAGGCCCTGCGCCGTATCGGCCGGATTGGCGAGCGCGCAGACCAGGGCACGCACCGTCTGCACCTCGGCTGCCTGGGCAAAGACCGAGCCGCCTGCGATGACGCAGTCGAGCCCCTGATCGCGGAAGGCCTGGGCGTAGACATCGGCGTTGGTCATGCGGCCCAGCAGCAGTACCATGCCGCCCTGGGGCTGGCCGGCATCGGCAAGCGCGCGGAAGCGCTCGGCGATCGCGCGGGCCTTGGCCTGTGTGCGCTCCTGCATACTGCCGCCGGCAACAAAGAGGGCCTGGCGGCGCGAGGCGTCCGCCACCAGCGTGTCCTTGCGGCCGTCGCTCGCCTCAAGATCCAAAAAGCCCTGCATCAGGCCGCCGTCATCGCCGTCGAAGACGCGTGCCACGTAACGCAGCACCTCGTCATGGCTGCGGAAGTTGCGCACGAGTTTGACGAGTTCGCCGGCAGGGGCATCGGCCACGGCAGTCGCCTCGGGCGCGGCAGACGAGCCCACCTTGCGCTCCTGACGACGGAACACCTCGACCTCGGCGCCACGGAAGCGATAGATGGACTGCTGCGCATCGCCCACGGTGCACAGCGCGCGCTCCCCCGCACCCGTCAGGTAGCGTATCAGATCGACCTGCATCTGGTCGGTATCCTGAAACTCATCGATCATGACCATCTTAAAGCGGCCCTCGTACGCAGCACGGATGGCAGGGTAATCGCGCAGGGCCTCGTAGGCCATACGCAGCAGGTCGTTATTATCGAGGGCGGACTGGGCAGCCTTCAGCGCGCGATACTCAGCCTCCACGGAACGGGCCAGGCCCACCAGCGCATCGAGCGCCGGGCCACCGCAGGCAAGCACGATATTGATAAACGCATCGGCGGCCTCGGCCTTGAGCAGCTCGACCTGCTCCTTAGGGAATGCCTTGCTCGCGCGCGGCATGGTGCATGACATCATGAGTCGCGCCGCATCCTCCATGGTTTTGCCACTCGCCTCGAACGCGTCAATGGCGTCGAGTGCCATCTGCGCCTTCTCGGTCGCGGCCTTGCTTGCGCCCAGCGCCGCGCGATAGGCATCGGCGAGTGCCGAGGTATCGGCCTGCCCGCGCGCCACGCACACGTCGTCCATACCGCCCGGCAACTGGCTCGACAGCTCCAGCAGGTCGCGCACCAGGCCCTTGATGGTCGCGCCAGCGCCAAAGGAACCGCCCTCGCCCGCCATGGGATACCAGGCATAGAGGGCCTTGAGCGATGCCGCGAGCTCGGGGGCGGCATCGGGCGCCGTCGCGCGGGCCAACACATGCTCAACAGCCTGGTCCATAAGCTCGTCGGTATCGGTGAGCACCGTGAACTCGGGGTCGATGCCCAGCTCCAGCGCATGCGCGCGCAGGATACGCGAGCACATGCCGTGAATGGTCGAGATCCACGCGTCGTCGACGGTCAGTGCTTCCTCGTCCATGCCCTCGTCGATAAGCGCACGGCGCACGCGGTCACGGATCTCGGCCGCGGCATCTTTGGTAAAGGTAATGGCGAGCACCTGGTCAAGATGTTCAACGAACGGACCGGATTCAGGCGAGAGCGCGTAGACGATGCGACGCGTGAGGGTAAAGGTCTTGCCCGAACCGGCGCCCGCCGAGACAAACAGCGGACGGTCGAGCGTTTTGACAATCTGCAGCTGTTGCGGCATCAAAGTCGAAAGATCCATGGTCTACACGTTCCTCCTTACAAACGTTCCTTCGTGGTTATACGAGCAGCGCGCATGCGCGGCCTGAGCCGACGTCGGGTCGACGGCGGCAACGTTGCCTGCCTCGAGCTCGCGCAGGCGCTCGGCGATGCCGGCCTCAACGCGATCGAGCAGGGCGTCGAAGTCCATGCTGCCACCCTCGCCGGGGAAACCTTTCTTAAGGCCCGGGATGCGACCGTCGCCGCGCTCTTCCTCGAGCAGCTCGGCGCTCGCGGCACCGCGCAACGCCGGCTTGCCGCCCTTGGTCGAAAAGTAGAGCGCCGCGCGGGTGTCCAAATCCAGCGCCCGGCGCATGGCCTGGGCGTAGATGAGCGTTTGGGTATGTGGTGGCAACCAGCGCGGATCGTCGATGGGCGCCGTGCCCGATTCCTCGTCGCGCACCGTGGGGTCGGCGAGCTTAAACTCCTCAACGCCCGTGCGATGCTTGTAGTCGATCACCACGGCACGATTCTCGGCGTCCACGTCCACGCGGTCGATGCGCCCGCCAAGCGGCCAACCGGCATACTCGACCTTGAGCTCGTTGAAGGCGAACTCCAGGTAGCGCGGGGCAAAGGGGGCAAGTGCCTCGGACTCGTAGGCAAGCACACCCTCCAGCTGCGGCAAGATCTCGGCCACCTGGCGTTCCTCCACCGCAGAGAGCGGCACCAGCGGGCCCTCCGTGCCGCGCTTGCCGGCGTGCTCGGCCAACGTCTCGTCAAAGACCTCGTGCAGCAGCTCCTGTGCGCGCGGCAGATTCTCGGGCGTCACGCGCTCCATGCCCTCTTGGGGCAGACGGGCATGCAGATGCTCCAGCACGTCGTGGACAAAGTTGCCCTTTTCCATGTTGCCAAAGCCCGCGTCGATCGACTGGGGCTTCACGCGGTACGAGACGAACCAGCATAGCGGGCAGGTCGAATAGGCCTCGATCTGCGAGGCGGACGTCAGACGCGGCACGAGCGGCGCGTCCTCACCCTCGCCATCGCGACGGCGCAGGACCAAATACGGCACGGCCTCGGCACTCAGATGCTGAGGGGCTTCACAGGTCACGCGCTCGCGCTTGAGGCCTTCACCTGCCGCGGGATCAAAGTCGGCGATGATATCGCCCTCGCCCACGCGCATGGGCTTGGCAGCGCCAGCGGCCTCGGCATGTGCCCACAGCTCGGTCCATACGGCTGCCGGGTAGCACTCGCGTGCCTGGCGATCGTGCGTCACACGGGCGAGCGCGACCGGACCGCTCGCCGCCTGCATCGCACGGCCAAAGCGCACGCGCAGCAGGGCAGCGGGCTCCAAAGACACGCCGTCGCGGCGCAGCTCGGCTGTCAACGTGGCAAGCGGGCCCTCTTCGTGCGAAAGCGGATAGCTGTCCAGGTCGACATCGGCAAACAGCACGGCATCGTAGCTGCCAGGGCGAAGAACCGACGCATCGGCAAGCGACGCGAAGCGCACTTGTGCTCGTGGTGTGCGATCGACCTCATAGGTCTCGTAATCGTAGGCGGTACTGCGCTTGTCCACCTTGGTTCGAACGCCGTCGAGAACCGGCACGGTCGCGGCCTGCGACACGTCGAGCGCGCGAGCATCGTTCATAAGGATGTCGATGGCATGGCGCAGCAAAGCCGTCTCTGCCTGGCGACGGGCCTGGCCGTCAAGGCCGCCTAGAGCGCGATCGGGCAACGCCTCGGCAACGGCAAGCATGGCCTTAAGCGCCGTCACGGGCTTGTCACGCCACAGCGCCTGGAACACGTCCGAGACCACACACGGTACGTTCTTAAACCAGTTATCGTCGCTCGTCGCCTTGCGCGCGCCCCTCACCTGGCCCTGAACGCTCTGCAGCAGGCTCTTGACGCCCGCGGTAGTCTTGCTGCGCGAGAGACGCATATTCTTATCGAAGGTACGGGCATTGACGGCATCAGCGCCCGAAAGCGGACTGTAGATCCAGTCGGTAAGCTCCGGCGCGGGCCACCACTCAGTCTTGGAAGCGGTGCCCTCGTCGGCGGCTTTCATACGCTCGATCAGGTTGGCGAGCGCCGTAAACTGCCTGCCCGCGATGGACTGGGAAAACGCCGTGAACTCAGTCGTCTCGGCCGCAATGTGACGCGCCGCCAAACGGGCGGCGAGCTCGCCGAACAGCTGGGGTGCCCGGGCAGAAACGACGAGCACGCGCACGGGGTCGGCGGGCGTTGCAGTAGCTTTATCGGCCTTGGACTCCTTGTGCGCTTTCACCAACTTATCGATGGCGTCCGCATAGACATGAGCACGGGCATGGGGGCCGGCGACCTCAATAAAGGCAGGCTGAGCGGCGGCCCCGCAAGCGACATCAGACGCGACGGCGTCCTCCCCCAGCGGCGCGATCTCAAACAGCACACCGCGGGCATCAAATGCCGTGGCAAGCTCCTCGCGCATCGCCGCCTGCTCGCGGGCAAGCAGCGCGACGACCTCTCCCCCATTGTTCGCCACGGCAGACAGCAGCTCGAGTAGACCGTGCGTAAACGACGTGGTACCGCGCACGCATACGGCGCGGGCGCACGCCGGCAGGCTGTTCGCCAGGGCTTCTGCCATCATATCGGCGGCTTCGCAGGGCTCGACCATGTCTCGACGGTCCAAGCCGCTCGCATAGGCGCTCAACAGCTCGAACACGCGGGCCTCGGCGTCACTTTTGGGCTCGGGTTGAGCGGCGGCGTCGCGGCAGCGCTCGTCGCCCGTCCCCGCAACGCCCGGCAACACGTCGCGGGCCATGCGCGCGAGCATGCGCACTGTGCCCTGGCTGCGCGAAAGCGGCTGCAGAGCGGCGTCGTCGCGGCGGTCGATCATGTCCGAGAACAGCATCTGGCGCTGAAGGTTGTCGACGAAACCGCGCCCGTCGCCCAAAAGCTCCCAAAGCGAGCGAAGCCACGATGCGGGTGTCTTGTAGTCGATACCCAGCGAAATGCCGGCTTCCGCCGCATCATGACGGCACAGATCGAGCTCGGCAAACGTTGGTGCCAGCAACACGGCACGCCCGTGACGGGCAATAAGGTCGGTAAGCAGCGCCGACTCGGCATCGCTCAAATCCGTGCCGGCATTGGTGGTATAGATTCGAACAGGCATGGTCCTCCGCTCAAACCGTTCGCAATAATCAATGCATCCATCCTACCCGCCCAAGCGGACACATTGCCACCGCAGTTCCATCTTTTGGTACAAAGCAACCTGAACCCAACGCACCAGCCGATTGCAGGCATATAAAAACCGCCCCCGGAGGGACGGTTCTTCGTAATTCAATGTTGTCGCTGGCCTACTCGCCATCCTCCAACTTAATGAGGATCTTGCGGTAGCCACCGTACTCGCCGTTCAGCGCCTTTGAAACGCGGCTCACCGTGGTGGACGAAGCGCCGGTACGGGCCTGAACCTCAACATAAGGCTCGCCCTCGTCCAAATAGCGCGCAACCTGCAAACGCTGAGAAAGGTCGCAAATCTCGCGCGGCGTGCAGATATCGGTCAAAAACGCTTGGATATCCTTCTCGTCGTCCAAAAGGCTAAATGCGTGGACCAGCTGCTTGACATCAGGCTTGTCAAACATGTTCTCGATATTCATCGATCACCGCCAAACCCGCCAAAAGGCATCGAAGTTGATACTGACATCGGGCATCGTTCACCCGTTCTATGCAATAGGGCAACGCCTGTGGCTTTTGCCCGTAGCAGTGTAGCACACCACCAAACTAAAGCGACAAGACTCTCTGCCAGCGGCGCGTTTTTCAGGACGAACGCCGTTTAGAAACCATATGCGCACGTAAGCTCCACGAATATTTGAGACAATGGGCGCCCAAACACCGCGGCGCGCCCGCGCAACCATCCAGGTCGCCGCCGTAAGCCGCTTCACGCGACGCCAGCAATCCCGGCGCAAGAAAGGATTCACGCCATGCGCTTTATGCTTAACTGGCTCTTCACCTCGATCGCCATCGCGATCGCCACGTTCCTCGTCCCCGGTATCCAACCCTTCGGCTTTGCCGAGACCTGGGTCTGCTTTGCCTTTGTGGGACTGTTCCTGAACATTGTCGATTCGTTCGTCAAACCGTTCCTCACGGTCATCTCGCTGCCGCTCACGATCATTACGCTGGGCATTTTCCAGCTTGTCGTCAACAGCTTTATGCTTGAGCTCGCGAGTTACCTGTCGGTCAACCTGCTGGGCGTCGGCATCTCCATCGCCAGCTTTGGATCGGCCTTTATGGGCAGCATCCTGGTGTCCATCACGCGCAGCATCCTCGACAGCATCGCCGAGGACTAAAACGGCCATTCCGGCCGTGTCCGTCTCAACAGCCCAAAACGAAGGCCGCCCATCGCAAAAATGGGCGGCCTTCTTATTTGCCAAGTCTCAAAGGGCGAGAAAATCTACCATTTCCACCCCGTCCCCAAATGCAGGTGTGGGTTAGATGACGTAGTCGTAGCCATGGTTGGGAGCGACAAGTTGATCGAGCGTCACACCGTCGAGGTAGTCGTTGATGAGCTTGTCCAGGTTCTTCCACACGTCGAGCGTGGGGCACTCATCCGAACGCGAGCAGCCCTTGCAGTCGCCGTCCAGGCATGCGACCGGTGCCAGGCTGCCTTCGGTCAGGCGCAAGATCTCGCCCACCGTGTACTGCTCGGGCGGGCGCGTGAGCACATAGCCGCCGCCTTTGCCGCGCATGCCCGAGAGCATATTGGCGCGGACGAGCGTAGCCAAGATGTTCTCCAGATATTTCTCGGAAATCCCCTGGCGTGCCGCGATCTCTTTGAGCGGGATGCGACCGGCCGCCTGGTGCTCGGCTAGGTCGACCATAACGCGCAGGGCATATCTGCCCTTAGTAGAAACCAACATGTATAGTGCTGCCTTTCGGTCATTTAGTCCGTAGAAATTCTAGCCGAAAAATTGGTTTTGAAAATACCCGTTCCGGTCAAGATGGTTAATCGACTCGTAATAATCTTCTATTTCCTATTGCGTTACTAGGCTTTACTGTCTACTATGCTTGCCAACAGCAAAACGAACAACCCATAAGGTTTGTGGGTTTCGCTGCTACACACACCGTAAAACCACACGGTATCCAGTCATTTGAACACTTTGGAGGTTCACCATGAGCAATGTTTACACGTCCATCGATCAGCTTATCGGCCACACTCCGCTTCTGGAGCTCACTCACTTTGAGGCCGATGAGGACCTCAAGGCCCGCGTGCTCGTCAAGCTGGAATACTTCAACCCCGCCGGCTCCGTCAAAGACCGCGTCGCCAAGAACATGATCGACGAGGCCGAGAAGGCCGGCAAGCTCGTGCGCGGCGGCGACTACACCATCATCGAGCCCACGAGTGGCAACACCGGCGTCGGCATCGCCTCGGTGGCGGCGGCTCGCGGCTACAAGGTGATCATCACCATGCCCGAGACTATGTCCGTCGAACGCCGCAAGCTTATGCAGGCATATGGCGCACAGCTCGTGCTCACCGACGGTTCCAAGGGCATGAAGGGCGCCATCGCCAAGGCCGAGGAACTGCAGAAGGAGACGCCCAACAGCATCATCGCCGGCCAGTTTGTGAACCCCGCCAACCCCGCCATCCACAAGGCCACGACCGGCCCCGAGATCTGGGATGACACCGACGGCAAGGTCGACATCTTCGTCGCCGGCGTCGGCACCGGCGGCACCGTGACCGGCGTGGGCGAGTTCCTTAAGGAGCAGAACCCCGAGATCCAGGTCGTCGCCGTCGAGCCCGCTACCTCCCCGGTGCTCTCCAAGGGCCAGGCCGGCCCGCACAAGATCCAGGGTATCGGCGCCGGCTTTGTGCCCGACGTCCTCGACACCCAGATCTATGACGAGATCATCCCCGTCGAGAACGACGACGCCTTTGCCACCGGCCGCGCCGTGGGCCACAAGGAGGGCGTGCTCGTGGGCATTTCGTCCGGCGCCGCCGTGTGGGCCGCGCTGCAGCTGGCCAAGCGCCCCGAGAACGAGGGTAAGACCATCGTGGCGCTGCTCGCCGACACCGGCGAGCGCTACCTGTCCACGGCGCTCTTCCAGGACTAAGGGCCTGTCGCCCATAGGTTGAGCCCACGGACGAGCCGGTCTCCTCTCTCTCCCGGCAGTCTGAGTCCATCCAATCAGGGTGTCCCACGAGACGTCCGAACTTGCTACAATGTCTGCGGCGCGGAACCAGCCTCCCGCGCCGCTTTTCTTTTTTGGCCACATGCCACCAAGGAGAACCTCCCCATGCACAACAAGCGCGTGCTCGTCGCCATGAGCGGCGGCGTCGATTCCAGCGTGACCGCGTACCTGCTCAAAAGCCAGGGCTACGAATGCGTCGGCGCCACCATGCGCCTCACCTGCCCCGCGCCCGATCCCGTCACGGGCATGAGTAAGGTCGACCGCGACATCGCCGATGCAAAGGCTGTCGCCGAGCGCCTGGGGATACCCCACCATGTGCTCGACCTGCAGCAGACCTTCGACCGCAACGTTATCGAGCGCTTCGTGACTGCCTACCAGGAAGGGTTGACGCCCAATCCGTGCATCATCTGCAACCGCCATATTAAGTTTGACGCGCTGCTCGATGCGGCACTCGACATGGGCTGCGACTACATCGCCACAGGTCACTACGCCAAAACGAGCCAGGCGTCCGACGGCACCTGGCGGCTGCACCGTGGCGAGGACCCCAAGAAGGACCAAAGCTACTTTTTGTATTCGCTCACGCAGGAGCGTCTGGCACGCACGATCTTTCCGCTGGCTGGGCTGGACAAAGAGCGCGACGTGCGCCGCATTGCCGCCGAGCAGGGCTTCATCAACGCCAAGAAGGCCGAGAGCGAGGACATCTGCTTTATCGCGGACGGCGACTACGCGGGCTATATCGAGCGCCGCTGCGGACATCCCGCCGCACCGGGCGACATTGTGTGGCGCGACGGCAGTGTAGTCGGGCGCCACAACGGCGCGCTGCGCTACACCATTGGCCAGCGCAAGGGCCTGGGCGTCGCGATGGCGCATCCCGTGTACGTAACGGGTGTCGATGCCGCCAACAACATTGTGCATCTGGGCGAGGCCGAGGACCTGACGGCCGCAGCGCTCACGGCCAATGACTGGATCTGGAGCGCCCCTGCCGACCGCATGGAGGCAGAGCTCGATGCCGGTGGCATTCGCCTGGGCGCCAAGTACCGCTACCGTCAAAAGGACCAGGCAGCGACCCTTACACGTGGCGCCGACGGACAAATGCTACTGACTTTTGACGAGCCGCAGCGAGCCATCGCCCCCGGCCAGGCCGTCGTTATCTATCGCGGCGACATCGTCCTCGGCGGCGGCACCGTGACCGGCGCGCTTAAGTAGCCGCGGGCTTATCGCCGCACGTGTCGAAGCACTTCAACAGCAGCATTCACCTCGATAACGCGACGCTCCAGGCCGCGGCGAATGGACTCGAGCCGGCCCTCCGCCGTGGCCCACTTGCTCTGCGAAAGAATCTCGATCGCCTCATCAACAAATCCGTTGAGCCGCGATGAGTCGAACCAATCGAGCGAGTCCGCAAGCGCCAGCTGGACGGAAGGATTGGGTCCAAACGGCTTAGCGGCAAACCCAAACTCCCCAGCTGCGAGCACAGCAGTTGGCACGTTATACCATAGACAGTTGCCGCTATCGAACAGCGGTGCATGCCTTATCTCCAAGGTATCGACATTGCGGATGATGCCGAAGTTTCGCCAATGGCGATCGCTGTTGGCCAAAAGGGCGTCGCAAACAATCATCTGCGACATAGACCTTCTCACGGCAGTCTCGTCTGCTCCATGCTTACCAAGGAAGCGGCAGTACCGGTCGTACGTCGAGTTTCCTCGCTGGCCGCCAAGGGCGTTCTTAACGTAAACAGCCGGAACATATTCCTCGCGGCCGTCAAGAAAGTCGTCGCACAGACACACAGGGGCATCGAACATCCGCTCAACCGCATAAGGAACAAACTCACCCTCTGACAGCAAGCGACGATGTAGAGCCGTTGCAACCGCCTCGTTAAAGGGACATTGATCGTCCATGCCGCATCCCTTGACCAGAACGCGAACGCCGTTGCGAATCATCCACGATTTAGGGAGCTCACCCTCGGACGTGTTATCCGGATTTTTAAGACCGATGCCTTCCAGCCAACCCGAACGCTCTTCGGGCGCCGATCGCTCAAATTCGTTCTCAAAGTAATTGATGTTTTGCCATTTGAGTTCGCCGCAATCGGCCGGCCGCAGCCAATAGCAATCCGAAAGCGAGAGACCCAGGCACCGAACCGGAGCCTCGATGCCACTGGCAATTCCCAGTTCACGATAGCGCGAGACGAGTCCGGGGCGGACGTCAGGCACCGACCGATGGCCCCACCACACGTTGAGCTCCCGTTTATTCACCGTTGGAGAAGAGCTCGAGCACGTGCCAAACGGCATTCGTTGCGCATCGAGGACCTCGGCGATTTCGAAGGAAAACTCGCGCGTCGGATCAAACGAAACACGTGCAACCTCGTAATCGGCGGACATCAGCGTAAACTTGCGCCCCACATCGGCCGCAGGACGGCGTCCACGTTTGCGGACCTTTTGATAAGCGACCGCAGAATCATACTCAACCATCTTCCGTCCGCCCACAATATCGCACACGAGCGTTCCCGATGCGGCAAGCTGAGATATGCGGGCTTTCGTAACGCCCAACAGGCGGGCAGCATCACCCATAGACAAGTACTCAGATGTATCCATACACTGCATCACCTCGTTAAGTATTCCAAACGTAAAGTTAATTAGTTACATACAGCATAATACTAAACAGACTGAAGCGAAAAAAGGCCCGAGCAATCGGGCCTTAGAGCAATTGGTCAGCCAAGCTATGAACCGCTTCCCCTAGCGCTGTACGTAGGCGCGGACGAGCTCGAAGGTGTTGCGCACGCCGTCCATGTGGCTGCGCTCGTAGTTGTGGCTCGCGTAAACGCCGGGGCCGATCAGGCCGTGACGGATGTCGTAGCCGGCCGAGAGCGTGGCCTCAACGTCCGAGCCGTAGTGCGGATACACATCGATGGCGTAATCGAGCTCCAGCTCGCGCGCGATGTTGGACAGCGTGGTCACCAGGTCGTAGTTGTACGGACCACCCGAATCCTTGGCGCAAATCGACACCATGCGCTCGGTGCAGCCCAGGTCGTCGCCCACGCAGCCCATGTCCACGCTGATCATCTCGCGCGTGTCGGCCGGCACAAAGGCACCGCCATGGCCGACCTCCTCGTACACGGTAAAGAGCAGCGACACCTTGCGCGAAAGCGACACCTCGCCGTCAGCAATGGCGCGGGCCAGACCCAGCAGAATCGACGCGGACAGCTTGTCGTCAAGGAAGCGACTCTTGATGTAGCCGCTCTCCGTCACCGTGGTGCGCGGATCCATAGCGATGATGTCGCCGGTTTGAATACCCAGCTCGAGCACATCGTCCTTGCTGTCGACGTTCTCGTCGAGCAGGATCTCCATGTTCTTCTCGATAGTCTTGACCGGCTCATCGGCCACATGCGCCGAAGGCTCGGTATTGAGGACCACACCCGTGTACACATTGCCGTCGCGCGTGTAGACGGTGCAGTTCTCGCCATCGGCCGTAGACCACTGATGCCCGCCGATCGTCGTGGGGCGCAGACGACCATTGTCCTTGATAGAGCGCACCATAGCGCCCAGGGTATCGACATGGCTCGCCAACACGAGCGGCTCACCCTCACCACCAAGCTCAACGAGCACGTTACCCTTATTGGAACGCTCAGGCCCAAACCCCATATCGCGCAGGGTCTCCATCAGATAATCAGTCGCCGCGCGGGTATAGCCCGTCGGCGAAGCAATAGAAGTCAGCGCCTTCAGCTGGTCAGTAATATAGGAGAGCGTAGAATCCATCTTGGACACCAAAGTCACCCTTTCATATCGAATTAAACCCACAGCAACAATACCACCGCGAACCATCTTTTTACTTAGCGAGATAACCCATTGAGCTCCTCAGAACTGCGCCCGCCACGATAACGAGCCGGCGGGCCCCTGCCCGTTAGCCCCACAATCTTCCCGCAGGACGGAGGAAGCCCCCGCCGCACGAAGTGCGCAGCGGGGGCTTCCGACATGTCCGAGGACGATTGTGGGGCTAACGGGCAGGGGCCCGCCGAACCAAATTAGGCAGCCGGGCAGATCTTCTTGAAGAGCTCGATGACGTCATCGAGCGTCGCCTCGCGCGGGTTACCCGGGAAGCAGGCGTCGGCCATGGCGTCCTTGGCCAGGACCTCGATCTCGTCGGCCTTCATGGCCTCGCAGACGTGCGGGATGTTCACGTCGGCGGAAAGCTGCTTGACGGCGGCGATAGCGGCGTCGGCGGCCTCGTCGGTGCTCATGCCCGTGGTGTCAACGCCCATGGCAACGGCGACCTTGGCCAGGCGCTCGGCGCAAACCGGCTTGTTGAATTCCATGGCAATCGGCAGCAGCATGGCGCAAGCGACGCCGTGCGGGGTGTCGTAGTGAGCAGACAGGGTGTGAGCCATTGCGTGGTCGATGCCCAGGCCAACGTTGGAGAAGCCCATGCCGGCAACATACTGGCCAAGGGCCATGCCCTCGCGGCCGGAGCCGGGCTGGCCGGACTTGGCCTCGGCGACGGAGTCACGCAGGTTCTCGCTGATCAGCTTAATAGCCTCAAAGTGGAACATGTCAGAGAGCTCCCAAGCACCCTTGGTGGTGTAGCCCTCGATGGCGTGGGTCAGAGCGTCCATACCAGTGGAAGCGGTCAGGCCGGCGGGCATGGAAGCCATCATGTCAGGATCGACGACGGCGACCTCGGGGGCGTCGTTGGTGTCGACGCACACGAACTTGCGGACCTTCTCGGGGTCGGTGATGACGTAGTTGATGGTCACCTCGGCGGCGGTACCGGCGGTCGTCGGCACGGCGATGGTGAACACGGCGTGGTTCTTAGTGGGAGCAACGCCCTCGAGGCTGCGGACATCAGCGAACTCGGGATTGTTGATGATGATGCCGATGGCCTTAGCGGTGTCCATGGAGGAGCCGCCACCGATGGTCACGATAGCGTCAGCCTCGGCGGCCTTGAAGGCCTCGACGCCGTCCTTGACGTTCTGGATAGTGGGGTTGGGCTTGATCTCGGAGTAGAGGCTCCAAGCGATGCCGGCGGCGTCGAGCTCGTCGGTCACCTTAGCGGTAACGCCAAACTTGACCAGATCGGGGTCGGAGCAGACGAAGATCTTCTTGTAGCCGCGACGCTGGAGCTCGCCGGGGATCTCCTTGATGGCGCCGGAACCATGATAAGAGATGGTATTGAGAACGAAACGATTAGCCATTGATAGCCTCCTATCGTGCGCGGAGCACCCGTTACGCCCCGCACTATAAGTCCCATCCTAACGCTTTTGAAACAAAAAACACGTGAGAACGTCAAAAGTGTTAAAGCGTTTCAACAACTGGTATCGTCACCACCAGACCACTAAACAAAAAGGGGCGGCCGAGATGGCCGTCCCCTCCCCATTATCGATCTATCTGACAAGGGGACTGCCCCCTTGCCACATCCTGCCGCTATTTTTGGCAGGCGTCTTTCCAATCTTCGCAGGCGCGCTTCCAGCGAGAGCGCAAGTCACGCTCGCGGTCGATAAACATGATGGCAAACGCGATAAACAACAGCACGCTCGCCACCGCAATGGAGTGCAGCCCCATGCGCTCAATACACCAGTTGCCCAGCACGGCGCCAAACACAAAGGTAAAGATCACGCCAAAGTACAGCACGCCGTTTTCCAAAAAGCCGCGCTTGTGGGTGATGATGTAGTCGTCCACGTTTTGCAGCGCATTGCGCAGGTTACCGATGCACATGGTCGTGGCGATGCCGTGACCATGTATCTTGCGGAAGCTCTCGACCTGCATGCCGCAGGCAAACGAGGTGAGGCAGTTGGCGAGCAGGTTGAAATTGCCGCCCGGGATAAAGCTCACACCCAGCAAGATGACGGCTTCAAAGAACACCGTCACTTGGCGCCAGTGAATCACGCTGCCAAACCGTTCGTGTACCAGGTCGGCAAGCATAATGCCCACGGCAAACGACACCACAGGGAAGAAGTAGCGCCCCGCAAGTGCCCAATTGCCCTCCGAGATGCTCACGCCCACAAGCAGGATGTTGCCCGTCTGCGCGTTTGCGAAAACATGATCGCGCCCAATGTACGAATAGACGTCCATAAAGCCACCGGCGAGCGCCAAGATAATGCCCAGCTCGATGGACTCTGATATCTGTTTGGCACGCTGCATCGTCGTGCATCCTCCTTGTTGACGACCCTCTCGTGCGTTGGCGGAAACATAACCGCCGTTCATACTGTAACCCATTGACAACATGGCGTGCGCGCGAGACGGGTTCTCCAACGCGCAGATACACAGTCTGGAAACAAACGACTGGCTCAGCGACGCTCTCACTCACCAGCTCATGTACTCCACCAGTCTTTTTAGCGCCGTCCCAAAAAGACTGGTTACAATTACGTGCAGCATACAGACACCGGGAGGGATCGTGGCAAAAAAGCCTCAGCACGCTCAGAACAGCCAACGCGAACAGCAGGGCAAACAGGGCCAGCAGCAAAAGCGCGGCGGCAAGGCGCAGGCCACGGTCGCCCGCGCCAAGCATTCCCAAGCGACGCCTGCCCGCCCCTGGCGCCCGGGCCGCGATAAGTTCCTCCCCGTCAGCCGCGCCGATATGGACGCGCGCGGTTGGGACCAGTGTGACTTCATCTACATCTGCGGCGACGCCTACGTGGACCACCCCAGCTTTGGTATGGCCATCATCAGCCGCGTACTCGACGCGCACGGCTACAAAGTGGGCATCATCTGCCAACCCGACTGGACCGATCCCGCCAGCATCAGCGTGCTCGGTGAGCCGCGCCTGGGCTTTTTGGTCAGTGCCGGCAACATGGACTCCATGGTCAACCACTATTCGGTGACCAAGCACCGCCGCCACACCGACGCCTATACCCCCGGCGGCGAGGAAGGTCACCGCCCCAACCGTGCCGTCACGGTCTACGGCAATCTCATCCGTCAGACGTTCAAGGACGCCCCCATCATTATCGGCGGCATCGAGGCAAGCCTGCGCCGCCTGGCCCACTACGACTACTGGCAGGATAAGCTCAAGCGCTCGGTGCTGCTCGACTCGGGCGCCGACATCCTCATCTACGGCATGGGCGAGCACGCGATTGTCGAGATCGCCGACGCGCTCGACGCGGGGCTGCCCGTCGATCAGATCACCTATATCACCGGCACCGTCTACCGCACCAGCTCGCTCGACGAGGTCTACGACTACGACTTGCTGCCCGGCTGGGACGACCTTGCCGCCGACAAGCTCAATTACGCGCGCAGCTTTAACGTACAGCAGCAGAACATGGACCCCATCACCGGGCATCGTCTGGTAGAGCCCTACCCCAACAGCGTCTATGTGGTGCAGAACCCACCGTCGGCCACGCTCACCACCGACGAGATGGACGAGGTGGCCGAACTCCCCTACGCACGCGATTGGCATCCCGATTACGACGCGGCGGGCGGCGTGCCGGCCTTTGCCGAGATCAAGTTTTCCATTAGCTCCAACCGCGGCTGTTTTGGTGAGTGCTCGTTTTGCGCGCTGACCTTCCACCAGGGCCGCGTGCTGCAGATGCGCAGCCACGACTCGATCATGCGCGAGGCCGAGCTGCTCACACACGACCCCGAGTTCAAGGGCTACATCAACGACGTGGGCGGACCGACGGCCAACTTTAGCCGCCCGGCCTGCGACAAGCAGCTCAAACACGGCGTGTGCAAGAACAAGCGCTGCCTATGGCCGAGCGTGTGCAAGAACATGGTGGTCGACGAGAGCGGCTACACGCAGCTGCTGCGCGACCTGCGCCAGCTGCCGGGCGTCAAGAAGGTCTTCGTGCGCAGCGGCATCCGCTTTGACTACACCATGGCCGATGCCTCGGACGAGTTTTTGCGCGAGCTGTTGGAACATCACGTCTCGGGCCAGCTGCGCGTAGCGCCCGAGCACGTGAGCGACGCGGTGCTGTCCGTGATGGGCAAGCCGAGCCGCTCCGTCTACGACGCGTTCTGCCGTAAATTTGAACGTTTGAACCGCGAGTACGGACTCAAGCAGTACGTGGTGCCATATCTGATCTCGAGCCATCCCGGCTCGACGATGAAGGAAGCCGTGGACCTTGCCGAGGCCGTGCGCGACATGGGCTACATGCCCGAGCAGGTGCAGGACTTCTACCCCACGCCGTCCACCATGTCGACCTGCATGTACTACACCGGCGTGGACCCGCGCACCATGGAGCCGATCTACGTGGCGCGCGACCCGCACGAGAAGGCCATGCAACGCGCGCTCATCCAGTATCGCAAGCCCGAGAACTACAAGCTGGTACGTGAGGCGCTGGAGAAGGCCGGCCGCCGCGATCTGATCGGCTACACCAAGCATTGCCTGATCCGTCCCGTGCCGCCGCGACCGGGCGAGACGTCTGCTGGCGGCGGACATGGCGCCGGCAATAAGGGCGGCAAGGCCCACGGTGGCGCTGGCGGCGCCGGCAAGGGGCCTAAGGGCAGCAAGGGTCACGGCGGCATGTCGCGCGCGCAGAACACTGCCGGCCGCAACCGCGCGGCCCAGGGACGGCAGGGCGCCAACGGAGGCGGCAGGCGCAACTAAGGCAGCGGTGCCGTCGCTATGTCCGTCTCGCATGCGTGGCGCAGTGAGCGCATCGCCTCCACGAGGATGATGCCGGCGATGGCAACCGTGACCGCCACGTCGAGCGGCGTGTTCACAAACCAGAGCATCGTCATGAGATACGACCCGGCATTAAAGGCAAAGTGCAGCAGAATCGTGTAGCGGAGCTTTCCGGTGGTCACGAGTACCCAGCCAAAGATGAGGCCGGCGGCACCCGCATAGCAGCCCTGTACCCAATTCATGTGCATAAAGCCGAAGATTGCCGCCTGCAGCACAATCGCCGCGGCGATACCCCAGGTACTCGGGGCCGCCCAGGGCACCATGGCGCCGTCTTGCGGTCGCACGAGACGTCGGCGCTTCCAAAGTGGGCGACACTGCGGGTTAAACGCTCGGAGCGAAAACTCAAAAATGATGCCGCGCACCAGCAGCTCCTCGCAAAACGGAGCGCCGAGCACCGTAGTCAGGACGGCGAGATAGCTGGTGTCGCCCATGCCTGTTTCCTCGACAAGTTCACTGTAATCGACCGCGACCTCGGGCAACAATGACAGTACGGCGTCGGTCACGTAGCCAACGACCACCTGCAGTGCCAAGCCGATCACGATAACGCAGGCAATGCGCTTCCACGCGCTACGCACTCCCCCGCCAAGCGGACGCTCACCTTGCCAGCGCGCGATAAACGACCGCGGCCACAGATAGCGCCACCACAGCAGCGCCATCAAAAACGACGTCGTCTGAGCGGCAGCCTGGAACCATTGGATATCGAGGTTGTCGATCGGATAGCCCGTCAGCGCCGATACGGCATCGAGAACTGAAAACAGAACCACGCTCAGGGCTATATCGGCAGCGACAACGCCAAAACACGCAAGCGCCCACGCCATCGCATTGAGCATGCCAACCTCCTCAAAACCCGGCACTTAGGGACGTTCCTTAACTGCCGGCAGAAAAGGAACGTCCCCAAGTGCCGGCAGTTTGGGACAGTCATTGTTGATGAGAATCGGGCGCAGCGCCAAAAGCCCCGCTCGGCGAGATGTCGAACGGGAAGGTGCCGCAGCGATTGAAGGCGGCGATGAACATGCGGATGGCGTTGGACGGCGTGGTGCCCACGAGCTGGGTTGCCGCCGCGAAGGCCGCCTTTTCCTCGGGCAAGACCTTCGCGACAACCGGGGTCATGTGTTCTGCCATGGCGCTTCCTTTTTGAAACGACGGTGGTGCGGATGGATGCGGGCCACGCGGCTGGGCGACGGGCTGTGAAGGCAACCCGATTGGCCCGCATCTGGAGTTTGTTCTACGGCATTGGTATTACTTGGTATTCCTAAGTATTACCCCGCAGATAGAATACCACGCCCGACCCCATGGGGACGGGGGAAAACGAATCATTTTGTTGCTGAGTAAGTATTTAGAGCGTGATGATGTCCGAGATATTGAGGGCCCGAGCATCGACGGCATCGTGCGTGGCAAGCAACAGCATGCGGCCGTCGAGCAAGTCGAGCACAACCTCGGCGCATGCGTCGCGCGCAGCGGTATCTAGGCCGGTAAAGGGCTCGTCCAGAATCACTGCGCCGCCCGGACACAGCAGGGCTCGGGCAATCTCGACGCGACGGCGCTGCCCGCCCGAAAGCTCGGCCACACGAGCATGCACATCGACCCCCGGCACCAGCAGGCGCAACAGGGCCGCGGCACTCGAGGCGTCCACGCGCGCGTCGGCGCACACCAGCACGTTATCCAAAGCCGAGGCGCCCTCTACCAGGCGCACATCCTGAAACACCATGGAGCACGGCGCGCACTCCCCCGCCGCCAGCGCAAGCAGCGTCGACTTGCCCACGCCCGAGGTGCCCATCACGCAGGCGCGCCCACCGGCGGGCACACGAAGCACCAGTCCGTCGAGCGCCGGAGCCCAGGGAGCGCGATCGCCCACGGCGAGCGCAAGCTCCGCAGCAGCCCTGCCGCCAGCAGAGCCGCCTGCACGTCCGCGAGGACAACGCCCATGCGCCCGCACAGCAGCACGCCATGCTGCGGGCCCCGACGCCCGCAGCAGCCACACCAGCACGCGCTCGCATGCCCACGATGCCGCCACGACCAACACGGTCCACGCCAGCAGGTCAGCCGTCTCGATGAGCAGTTTCGCCTGATAGATGCGCTCACCCACGGTGCCCACCGCCATGCCGATCAGCTCCGCCGCCACGCCGGCCTTCCAGCTCATGCCAATCACGGCGCGGGCGCACGAAAGCACAAACGGCAGGACTTCGCGCCAGGTGTGGGCACAAAACAGTCGCCAACCCCGCACGCCATGCAGACGAAACATCTGCTCCAGCGGTTTATCCGCTTGCGTCAAGCCCTCGACCAGCGAAAAATACACTCCCGGCAGCGCCATCAAAAAGACCGCCGCAATGCTTACGCGCGCCGACCCCAGCCAAATGAGCAGCAGGACCACCACGCAGGCAACCGGCGTCGCCTTAACAAACGAAAGCGCCGGAGCCACCAAGCGGGCAAACGCCCGCGAGCGCGACGAAATTCCGGCCAGCAAACCACCGCACACCGCGGCAAGCGCCAAACCGCCTAGAATCCGCACACCCGAGCCCGCCAGAATCGCCCACGTGCCGGCATCGCATACCAGCCGCAGCAACGCCACCACAACAGCACCCGGACCCGGCAAAATCAGCGGCTGTGCCACCAGCGCCGCCACGAAGACCCACACGGCAAGCCAAAAGGCGGCAACGGCACCTGCTGCCGCCACCGCCTTCATACGCTCTATCATTTGTCGAGCAAACGCACGCACGGGTTACTCCATGTAGTAGAAATCATCAGCCGGGAGCTTGCCGCCCACGGCGCTCGCGTCCGCATCGGCCAGCACCTTCAGGTACCCACCGAGCGCGGCCTTCATATCCTTCCCCGTCTGGCAGACAAGCATGCACCCGGGAATCGCCTTCTCGGCGATCTTGGCGTTATCCACGATGCCCGCATCGACCACGGCCTGCGCCCAGTCCGCCGGCGCCGCGTTCACGGCCTCAACGCTCGCAGCATGGCAGCTCAGGAATTCCGCCACGGCCTCGGGATGCTCCTCGGCAAAGGCACGGCGCACCACGGTCACACCCGTCAGCAAGCGCGAGCCCGTGTCTCCTGCCAGCTCGTCCCACACATCGGTCAAACTCACCGGTGCCGACAGCTTGCCCTCGCTCTTGGCGATGGCCGCCGTCTTGAACGGCTCGGGTAGCACGCCCACGGCAGTCGGGTCGGCAAGCAGAGCCGAGAGCACCTCGGTAGGCTCGCTCTTAAACTCGAGCGTCACCTGACCGGCCAAGCCTGCGCGCTCCAGCAGGTAGTTCATGACGTACTCCGGCGTGGCGCCCTTGCCCGTCATATAGACAGTATGGCCCGCCAGATCGCCAAACGAGGCCACGCTCGCGTCGCCCGTCACAATGTTCAGCACGCCCAGCGTGTTGATGTCGATGACCTGCACCGCGCCCTCGGTCTTGTTGTAGAGCACGCTCGCCACGTTGGCGGGCACCAGGGCGATATCGATATCGCCCTGAATGACCTTGGGCACAATCTCGTCGGCGGCAGTGTTGATCGCAAAGTCGAACTCATTGTCCGTCTCGCCATCGGCTGCCTGGTCCATAAACTGCACCAGACCGATCGACGTCGGACCCTTGAGCGAGGCGACGT
Source organism: uncultured Collinsella sp. (assembly GCA_900543025.1). GTDB lineage: Bacteria > Actinomycetota > Coriobacteriia > Coriobacteriales > Coriobacteriaceae > Collinsella. The sequence goes on along the minus strand of UQPP01000001.1, from coordinate 42,704 downwards.
GCACCTCGACCGGCTCTGCGGCAGCACCGGCGCCGTCCGTGGCAGCCGAGCCCGCGGCGGACCCGGCACCGGCAGCCCCGCCGCCACAGCCCGCGAGCGCAAGTGACAGGGCGCCCACGGCGAGCGCCGAGGCAAACCCCCGGCGCGACATTTCAAAATCAAACGCGCGCATCGCTAGCACGTCCCCTCGTTAGGCATCGTCCATGCGTGATGGTCGGTATGCAGCAGTTCCTCGGCCAGTGGCGAGAGCGGCTTGCCCAAGAACTCGCGGTAGCACGCCTGGACATCAGGATTCTCGTGCGAGAAGCGAATGTCCGCAGCGGCATCCAGGCCCCACAGCACCTGACCGCGCTCGGCTGCCAGCTCGCAGCCGTCGTGAATGGGCTGACCGCCGCCACCGACGCAGCCGCCCGGGCACGCCATGACCTCAACGAAGTCATAGCTCACGCGGCCGTCGCGAATCGCGTCGAGCAGACGAGCGGCGTTGCCCAGCCCGTGCGCCACGGCGACGCGCACCCTGGTGCCATCGATATCGGCCACGGCTTCCTTCCAGCCGTCCAGGCCGCGCACATCGGTAAAGAAGTCGGCGTCGGGGTTCTTGCCCGTCACCAGGTAATAGGCCGAGCGCACGGCGGCCTCCATCACGCCGCCCGTGGCGCCAAAGATCACACCCGCGCCCGTGCCAACGCCCAGCGGCGTATCGAGCGGCTCCTCGACCAGCGTATCCACGCTCACGTGGTTCGCGCGGATCATGCGCACCATCTCGCGCACCGTCAGCGCAACGTCCACATCGGGCGTACCGTCCTCGCCCACCATGCTCGGCAGCGCGCACTCGGCCTTCTTGGCCGTGCACGGCATCACGGACACCACAAACAGGCGCTCGGGCTCCACGCCCAGCACCTTGGCGTAGTAGGTCTTGGCGATGGCGCCGAACATCTGCTGCGGCGACTTTGACGTGGACAGGCTGTCGACAAACTCCGGGTAGCGCGCCTTCACAAAGCGCACCCAGCCCGGGCAGCAGCTCGTGAACATGGGCCAGCCTCGGCTGTCGCCCTCGCCCTTGGCGGCCTTACCCAGGCGCTCGAGCAGCTCGGATCCCTCCTCCATAATGGTGAGATCGGCCGAGAAATCGGTATCGAACACGTACTCAAAGCCCACGCGGCGCAGCGCACAAGCCAGGCGCTCGACGGTAGCCTCCTCGCGCGGAATGCCGAGCTCCTCGCCCCAAGCACTACGCACGGCCGGCGCGATCTGCACCAGCACGATCTTGTCGGGATTAGCGAGCGCGTCAAACACGGTCTCGGTGTCGTCGCGCTCGCGCAGCGCGCCCGTCGGGCAATGCGTGATGCACTGGCCGCACGCGACGCAATCGGTCTTGCCGATCGGCACGCGCCCGCGGGTGCCCACGGCGGTATGCGTGGCGCGGTTGGTCAGGTCCCAAATCCCTAGGCCCTGTACGCTCTCGCACACCTTGATGCAGCGCATGCATTTAATGCACTTGTCGTTTTCGCGGATGATGGGGAAATCGAAATCCCAGCCCTCGCCCGCCAAATGCCTTTGATACGGCAGATAGAAAATGCCCAGGTCATTGGCAATGGTCTGCAGGTTGCAGTTACCGCTGCGCACACAGCTCGTGCAGCGTGAATCGTGCTGCGAAAGCAGCAGCTGCACGTTGGTGCGGCGCGCCTCGCGGGCCTTGGGGCTGTTGGTGTGGACCACCATGCCATCGAGCACGTAGTTGTTGCAGGCGGCAACCAGCTGGTCGCAGCCCTCAACCTCGACCACGCACACGCGGCAGCCGCCGATCTCGTTTAGATCGCGCAGGTAGCACAGGGTGGGAATCTGAATGCCGACGGACTTGGCCGCATCCAGGATCGTGGTGTGCTCGGGCACCACGACTTCGCAGTTATCGATAATGAGCCTGACCATGTTGTGCGCTCCGTTTTCGCTGTTGTCGCCGACGGTGGTTTTGTTGAGCTCTACCATTCCAGGTTCCTCCCTCCGCGGAACGCACCGAAGCCAAAGTGGTCGCAACGCAGGCAGCGACTCGCCTCTTGGCGTGCCTCCTGCTCGGTAAGGCCCTGCTCGACCAGATTCCAATCGTGAATGCGCTCGCCGGCCTCGCGCTCGCCCAGCTCGCAGCGGCCACACTCGTGCTTACCCTTAAACTGGACGGTCGGCAGCTCGACCTCGAGCTTGATCTTGTGGTCGAAGCCCAGGTAGCGGTCGATGTTTGCCGAAGCCACGCGGCCGGCGTTGATGGCACGGATGACGGTGGCGGGACCGGTCTGGCAGTCGCCGCCGCTGAAGAGGCCATCGAAGTTGGGCACGGCGCCGTCCGAATCGGTGACGACGCGACCCCACTTGCAGGCAATGCCCATCTCCTCAAACGGCTTGGAATCGATGTCCTGGCCAATGGCAACAAACACGCGCTCGCAGGGGATGACGCGCTCGGGCGTGGCGGCGGCACGCGGAGCCGGGCGCCCGCGGCGGGGCTCGCCGATAATCTGCGGTTGTACGCGCAGGCCGCTCACGCGACCATCTTCACCCGTCTCGATGGCGAGCGGCGCCGTGAGCTCCAGGACCTCGCAACCCTCGGCCTGGGCGCCGGCGATCTCGGCGTCTTGGGCCGTCATATCGCAGATGCGACGGCGGTAGACGATGCTCACCTTTTCGGCACCGCAGCGCACGGCGGAGCGCGCCACGTCCATGGCCACGTTGCCGCCGCCGATGACGCACACGCGCTGGCCGCTCAGGTCGGGCAGCTCGTCGTCGCCAATGGCACGCAGCATCTTGACGGCCGACTCCACGCCGGGAGCCTCTTCGCCCGGAAGGCCGAGCTTCTTATCGCTGTGGGCACCGATGGCCAGGTAGACGGCATCGAACTCGTCGCGCAGGCGGGCAAGCTCCTCGCCGTTGACGGAGTGGTCGAGTTCCACGTCGATGCCGGCGCTCAAGATCCAGTCGATCTCGGCCTGCAGGCGCTCGCGCGGCAGACGGTAACTGGGGATGCCATAGCGCAGCATGCCGCCCAGGTGGTGGCGCTGTTCAAAGATGGTCACCTTATGGCCCATCACGGCCAGGTAGAAGGCGCAGGAAAGGCCGGCCGGGCCGCCGCCAATCACGGCGATGCGCTTGCCGGTGTTGTCAGCCACGTTGGGCTTGTAATCGTTGAGGTCGCTGTGCTCAACGGCAAAACGCTTGAGGGCGAGAATGTTCATGGGGTCATCGACCATGCCACGACGGCAGTGCATCTCGCAGGGATGCTCGCACACCAGGCCGCAAACGAGCGGCAGCGGGTTGTTCTTGCGGATGACCTTGACGGCATCAGCATAGCGGCCGGCCTCGACCAGCGAAATGTAACCGGGAATGTCGACGTGCGCCGGGCAGCCCGAGACGCACGGGACGCGGGCCTCGCGGTCAAAGCCACAGGAGTGCTCGCGGATGTGGTGCTCAAAATCGTCACGGAAACCGCGGATAGCCGTAAGCGCCATGGCGCCGGCCTCGTAACCGATGGCGCAATCGCTCGAAAGATAGATGGTGCGGGCGGTGCGCTCGATCAGATTGAGCGTGGACTCGTCGGCGCGGCCCTCGAGCACATCGGCGAGCAGATCGCTCAGCGCGCTCAGGCCCACGCGGCAGGGCGTGCACTTGCCACAGCTCTGGGTGGAGCACAGGTTGACGAGCGCTGCCGTAAACTCAACGGGACACGGGGCGAGCGAACTCACCGCCAGACGACGTCCGAGCGCATCGTGCAGGTCGTCCATGACGGCCTGAGCGTGGCTGCGTTCCATTACGTGCAGTCGAGCCATAAGATCCCCTCTCACATGGCAGCCCGGAGGCGAGGCCGGGCGAAATTGCTACACGCACAACACTGACCTAAAAAGTTGTGAGGTCTCCATACGGTTCGGCAGGCGGTATAAAATGTCACCCTCAGCGGTGAAATAGAACATTACCGCAGATAAATGCCATATTTGATAAAACGCGTTACCAAATTGCAATATTCAATGTGAAAAAGAGCGCCTTACTATTTTTCCTTTTTGATCCGTTTTCCTCCGTCCCCTTCGGATCACATGATCCCTTGGGAACGGAGGAAAACGGATCGTTTTTGGTGCAAAAGGGCCAGGTTTGTTTGCACCAATCTCACTTGCGCTAGATAAAGAGCTCGCATTCCTTCCGAACGACGCAAACCTTGCTCAGCATCTGGGAAACAGCGGATAGCTTGTTGGGATCAAGCTTACGAGCGCCTCGCGGACATACGGCAACGCAGCGCATGCAGGAGATGCACGCCTCGCCAGCTGCTCGTTTGGGGTCACCCTTGTCGATAGCACAAACGGGGCACGCCGCGGCGCATGCACCGCAGGAGACGCAATCCTCTGTTGCCTCGGGTGCCATGCGGTGACCTCCGGCTTGTTTATAAGGACGATTGCCGGGAATAGAGGGCTCGGATGTATCCTCAGCCAACAGCTTTTGCTGAATTTGCTGCGCAAACTCTGCGAGCTGCGCCGCATCCTGCGCATCCGGACGACCGGCAGCAAACTGTCGCGCAATGGAATGTTCTGCAATGGCTGCAACTGCCGCGATCACCCGGAATCCCGCATGCTTCGCAACGTCCTCCAGCTCTACGAGCGTGTCCTCAAACGCGCGGTTTCCGTATACACAAACCAAAACAGCCCGAGCCCCGTTGCCGCGCACCATGTCCAACCGGTCAGCCACCACAGCCGGGATTCTACCGGCATACGCCGGCACAGAGATTACGGCCACGTCGTCCTCAGTCATCGAGACAGCGCTGAAATCTAGCCCGCTATCGGTCAGATCGACGGTAACGGTATTCTTGCCCAGTGCCCCGGCCACAAGGCCAGACACCTTCCGCGTTCCACCCGTCGGACTAAACACAATTTCGAATACGTTCATCTAGGCACCCTCCCCCTACGCCTGGCAACGCGTCAAGCCGCTTTCACATCCAGCCAGAGTATACGGCACGTGGGGTCCCCGTTTTGATGCGCCAAGCACCCCGATGCACCCACGCTACGCTGTCTGCCTCTTCGTTTTGTATAAATTACGGTACAGATTGTATATATTTACGGGATACCGCCGTGTTCTCCCGAGGTACCCCATCCTGGCCCGTGCAAAAAACGGAGTATTCTGCTACGTGACCGCGCCAGCACCGCCGCGGGTGGGCAAAACTGTAGGGCGCCGTATCATTCTAAGTCCCGACATGGCGAGAATAACGCGCCCCTGCTCCGGAAAACGGCGAGATCTGGCTCAAAACGCTCGCTAGGGATATCCGAAGACCACCGTTGGCGACGTCGAATCATATGCAGACAACTCGAACTGCAGAATACTCCAAAAAATGCACGGCGCACCTCATGGGACCCATTGCCGCACGGCAGGAAACAGGTCCACGGCATCCTCTAGATGCATTCCCGAGGAAATCACATTTGAACTAGCGATCGGATACGGCAAACAAAAAGGGCCCCGAACGTAGTTGCTCGGGGCCCTTGGTTCACCTCGCTCTAGCGGGCGATGCGTGTGTTATTTGCGCTTGCCGCCGCCGTCACCGGGACGACGGGAGCTGCTACCACGCTTGCCGCCACGGCTGTTGCCATAGCTGCCGCGGTTATCGCGACCGCCGGCGCGGCCGCCACGGGAACCGGCCTGGTTACCGCCGCGACCACCACGGTAGCCGCCGCGACGCTCTTCGCGGGTATCGTCGTAGTTGCGCCAGTCATCGCGACGATCGCGGCTGGCACGCGGGTCACGACGGTCGCGCAACTCGTTAGAACGACCAGCGCCGCCGCGGCCGCCATTGCCGCGAGCACCCTCGCGACGCTCGCCGCCGCGGCTACCGCGCTCTTCAAAGCGCTTGCCGCCACGGGACTCACCGCCACGGGCAGCACGCTCACCACGACCCTCGCCGCCGCGACGCTCGTCACGGCCGCCGCGCTCGTCATCACGACCGGAACGACGGCGGTCGCCCGAACCGCGCTTGCCACCGCGCGAACCGCGGCCCTCGTCCTCGCGCTCGACACGACGACGGCCACCGCGATCCTCGTCCTCGCGGCGGCGGCGATGCGCCTCGCCCTGGAACTGCTTGGCACGACGCTCGGCACGGTTGCCACGCGGGGCCTGCTCGACAGCACCGCCGCGCTCCTCGGCAGCCACCTCGCGGGCCACGCTCTCAACAGCCTCGTCCACGCGAGCCTGAACGCCTTCGCGCACGCGGGTCTTGCCGCCGCGCTTGGGACGGCTCGGACGCTCGCCGTCGCCGCGACGCTCGTCGCGACCGCGGTTGGAACGACCGGCCACATCGCCGTAATCGTCGCCGTTGCGCTTGCCGTCGCGACGTGCCTGCTCAAGCTTCTTCTTGCTCTTGGACTTGCCGCGCTTGGTCTTCTTCTTCACCTTAAAGGCCGCAGGGTCGCGCTCGGGGTCAACCGCGGGCGGATTGGGACCCACATGCAGGTCGCCGGCCTCGTAGATGTCGGCAGTCTTGTCCATGAGCTTCTCGATCTCGTAGAACTCGTCCACGTCCTGCTCGGTCACAAACGTGATGGCCCAGCCCAGCTCACCGGCGCGGCCCGTACGGCCAATACGGTGGATGTAGTCGGTCGGCTCGGCCGGCACGTCAAAGTTCACGACGTAGCGCACGTCGCTAATGTCGATGCCGCGGGCGAGCACGTCGGTTGCCACCAGCACGTCGACGGTACCGTCGCGGAAAGCCGAAAGGGCACGCTCGCGCTGGGCCTGGCTGCGGTTGCCATGAATCGCGGCGGCCTTGATGCCCTTGCGCTCCAGACGACGACAGCAGCTGTCGGCGCGGTGCTTGGTGCGCATAAAGACGATAGTGCGCTCCGGGCCCTCCTTCTTGAGGAACTCGGGCAGCAGGTTGTTCTTGGCCTCGATGGACACCGGGAACACAAACTGGTCGACGGTGTCGGCGGTCGACGTGGCGGGCGCGATCTCCACGCGGGCCGGGTCGCTCACCAGGTCGGTGATCTCACCCACGGCCTCCTCGTCGAGGGTCGCCGAGAACAGCAGTGTCTGACGCTCGGCCGGCGTCTCGCGCACAATGCGGCGGACGGCGGGCAAAAAGCCCATGTCGAGCATGCGATCGGCCTCGTCGAGCACCAGGACCTTAACCTCATCCAGGTGGCAGGCACCCTGCTCGATCAGATCGACCAGACGGCCAGGCGTGGCAACCAGGATATCGCAGCCGTACTTGAGTGCCGCGGTCTGCGGCTTGTAGCTCACGCCGCCCACGACGGTCACGGCAACATGGCCGGTGACGTCGGCGATCTTGCTCGCGACCTCGTCGATTTGCTGGGCAAGCTCGCGCGTAGGGGTAATGACGAGCATCACGGGGCCGCGGCCGTTGCCCTCGGGCTTTTTAGCACCGCGACGACGGTTGCGGCCGCCGCGCTCGCGCACGGGTTTGGGAGGAGCGATGTGCTCCAGATTGTTCATGGTCGGCAGCAAAAAGGCGGCCGTCTTGCCGGTGCCGGTCTGAGCGGCGGCAAGCAGGTCGCGGCCCTCGAGCACCACGGGGATCGAGCCGGCCTGAACAGGCGTTGGCGCCGTGTAGCCCAGGTTCTCGATGGCACGAAGCATCTCGTCGGAAAGCCCCAGCTCGTCAAAGGCGGGCAGGTTCTCAGTGGCGGACTCGACGGCCTGGGCGGCATTGGCCTCATCGGCGGCATCGAAGGCAGCCTGGGTCATGGCCTCGCGGGCCTCGTCCAGGATCTCGGCGTCCGTGACGTCGGATACAGAATTACGCATATGTTGTTGTTCCTTATCTGCACGCGCAATGGGCACGGCATGCGGCCGCGCGGGCGTGCTTGGTAGTGCGCTAATACATACAAAAACGGGTGCGCACAGAGAGGACGTTGCTCAGCACGCTGGCGATCGCTTTGGCAGCCCTATCACGCGCCGTCCAGACGCAGCAGCTCTAAGCGATGGAGCAGATTCGCCGCCGGTTAGTATACCCGCGCTTCGCATGCCCCCACGTAAACCACAGATGACGAGGCGGACGAGGTGGGCCTGGCTGATTGTCTCGATCTGTAACAGCTGCGGAGCAAATCTTCCTCTACGTGTTACAGATCGAGACAAACGGTCGACACGGTTCGCAAACGTCTCAATCTGTAACAGTTACCGAGTAAAATCGGCCCTAATTGTTATAGATCAAAACAGAAGGGGATTTCCGTCCAGTCCAAACCAAATCTCTCAGTCTTCCTGCAATTTCGAACATGTGGCCTATAATGTTGCTTTGGTTACGCTATATATTGCGCAGCCATTTAATACGTCGCCCACCGGGGGCCATTAATTCCTATCGCCATATTGGATAGGAAGCAATCAAAGGAGGTATCCGTGGCAGCAGAGACGCCTTGCTCGGTCCTCTATAACGATATTCGCTCGTTCGGCGGTCTTAAACATCTCGAGATCGCCCGAATGCTCATCAATGGAAACTCTTATCTCGGCAGTACCCTGCTCGAGAAATGCTCTTCCAACCGCTCGTATCTCACCCGTTACATCGTCCATCGCAAGCCTGACCAGTGCGCGCCCTCCATCTACAGCGACTTTACCGTCACCACGCTCAACCTTTCCGCGGCAATCTGCAGCAAGCTCGGCGGCGGCGAGTCCGCCTATCGGGCAATCGCCGAGCACTATCGCGGTCCGGCCGCCAACGAAATGATGTCGGCTCTCACCAGCTACAAGCTGGACAGCCGCCTATATGCAAATGCCCTCAATCGCATCGACAACTTTGACGGCAATGCCGTGCGCGAGAAAAGCACGCTTTACCTTATGCTCTTTGTGGCAACGGGGGCGCTCGCCGATCCCGTTCAGGGCGTGGCCACCGTCGAGCGCTTTTGCGACAGCAAGACGGGCGGGCACTTTGGCACCACCGAAACTACCGTCGGACGTGGCTTTATGAGCAGCCTGGAGCAGCCGCGCACCGTCGCCCCCAACCTCGGTCTGCTCAGAACCCATGCCGACAACTGCGCCGACATGCAAATCCATCCCCTCACACGCGATCCGCGCGGCACCGTAATTGGTTCTTTGCCCAAAACCTCGCCCAGCATCACCGATGTGGGCGCCGACGCATCGCGCGAGCATCTTCGCATTTGGCTTGAGGGTGAGCACTGGTACGCCCAGGGCCTTGGATCGACCAACGGCACGGTACTCGAATCGGGTGCAGGCGACGGCGATACCGTAATCGAGCCGCCCCGCGACCAACGAGAGCCCGGCAAAGTCTATCCCCCCGTGGAAATCGCTAACAGTGACAGACTTCATTTGGGTCTCTATACAACGTTTCTCGTTATTGTGGATTAGCGCGTAGAGACGTGGGAAACAGGTGCCACTCGTCTTATATCATTTACGTTGCACGCTGCACTATAAATAGCAATACGAGTCAGCTTATCGGCGAACACGTCTATCATGGGCTTTAATCGATAATCGCGTTCTCGGCGTGAGCACGCGGCCCCACCAAATGAAGGAACGTCTTGGATACCACCAACACCGCCCCTGGCGACAAACTCATCCGTCTCGACACGTTCGACACCGCCGTGGCGGTCGACCCCAGCGCCGAGGACGACGCCAAGCGACGGTTTATGACGCTTATTCTTCAGACTGCATACCGCGACGGCGGCAATATCGGACACGTGCTTCGCGCGACCAACACAAGCGGCGAGGTCTTTGCCGTCAAGCTGCTCAAGGACAACGCCATCCTTTCCGGCCAAGCCCCCGATCGCTCCGCCGAGCAAGCGGCTGCGCACCTGGCCAACACCGCCGCGCTGTTCGAGGAGTACCGTCATCTGTGCACCGTCTCGCACCTGCGCGGATTTCCGCGCGTCTATGGCTATGGATCGTGCGAGGACGACCCGCTCATCCTCATGGAGTGGGTCGAGGGCACCTCGCTCAAGCAGGCGCTGCCCTTGCTTCCGCACCATGCGTCGGGCGGGCTAACCACCCAGATGGTGGCCGCCGTTGGAAACGCCGTGCTTCGCGCACTCCTGATGACCCAGGGACTCGTAAATCCGGTCGTCCATCGCGACCTGTCGCCCGCCAACATTATGTTCCGTACCACCAGTCGAACGCTCGAGCAGCAGATCGTCGATTGCTCCTTTGACCCCTGCCTCATCGACATGGGCTCCGCGACCATGGCCCTCGGCGATGACACGATCACCCGGCGCGCCGACATCTGGCGCTTTGCCACGCCCGCATACGCCGCGCCCGAGATGCTCACGCAGGATATCGAAGGCATCGCGGCCCTTCGCCGCTCGCCCGCAATCGACGTCTACGCGCTTTCGAGCATTCTGTACCAGCTCTACAGCGGTCGCAAACCGTTCGATGTTGAGTCGACGGGCGCCGCGGCAACCGGCTCGTTCTACCTCATAAAGACCAAGACCAAGCCGGCACCGCTCGAGCCGCGATGCAATGACGACGAGGCACTCGTCCAGATCATCATGAAAGGCATCTCAGTCGAGCAGTGTGATCGTCCCACCGAGCAGCAGATGCTCGAGGTGCTCCCGGCATACCTCACCGATGCCGAATCCGAGGGCCGCGAAGGCGCAGGAGACGAGGCCGCGATTGATATCGATTCTGGCACGCACCTTAAGGTCGACGTCGCCGGCGAACGCGCGCGAGAGATCCTGGAGCAGGCCCGGCACGATGCCATGACCCGCCGCCGCTTTATTATCGGTGGCGTTGTCGCAGCCGTTGCGGGGCTTGGCGTTATCGGGGCGGCAACCCATGGCTTTGGCATCCCCGACTACCTGGACGGCATCCGCGATTCACTTGACGACTACACCTGGGATCAGCTGCAGGAGATTTCGCTCAAGATTAAGGTCGCCGAGACCCGTAGCGAGGCACGCGAGATTGCAAAGCGCTACCATCTGCTCGATGCCGATGGGCACATCCCCTATCCGTGCACCAAGCGCGTGAGGCTCACCAACGGGCTGCACGTCGGCGCGCAGCTTGTGGGCATCCGCCACGACGAGCTTCTAGACGGTACGGGCAAGGCAGGGTTAACGTTTATGTTCGATGCGGGTATTGCCGAGCGCAACGCTGCGGTTGAACCGCCGAGCGCCGGCTGGGCAGATTGCGAGCTGCGGGAATGGCTCGACGGCGACGGCCTTAAGCTGCTGCCCAACGAGTTGCGCGCACTCATTAAATCTGTCAAAAAGATCTCGAATAACGTTGGCGCCACCAGAAGCGTATCGTGTCTGAGCGAGTTGCCCGCAACCCTTTGGCTGCCCGCCATGGTCGAGCTGTGCGGTACGCAACCGCCCGAGTCATTTGTCGAGGACTTTCACTACCTGGCAGACATCTATAACGGCGAGGGCAAGGAGTACCAGCTGTTCCGCGAGCTCAAGGTGAGTCCGTATACCACGAACGAGATGTTGGTTCGCCAGTGGAAGGGCAAGGACACCTGTTGGTGGGAACGAACGGCGAGTCCTGACACATCGGAGAGCGAAGGCACACTCTATATGAATCGCGTGGGACACGACGGCGACGCCTTTGCGTACGCCACGCCTGCGGAAAAGCCAAACAAGCGAACCTGCGTGATCCCCGGGTTCTGCATCTAGGCAGCGGGCGTCTTGCCGTGACGGGACCCCACCCCGGCAATTGTCTTGATCTGTAACAGTTAGAACCCAAAAACCGGTCTAGTTGTTACAGATCGAGACAAGACCCCAGCCCCGCGAGACAACATCTCAATCTGTAACAGTAAGGGGTTAAAAACCTCTCTAGATGTTACAGATTGAGACATTTGAGTTGACCGCGGACGGTCTGTCTCGATCTGTAACAGTTAGAGGTCATATTTGGTGCTAGATGTTACGGATCGAGACATTAGCTTGCCGAGAACTTCGCCTCATAATATATGACTCAAGTGTGTCGATATTTCCTTGCCAATGTTGCGCAACAGAAGCCCTTTCGGCGGTCGTAACGTACGAATTGTCATAGGTACCCCTTCAACGATTGGGAGAAGAAATGGCAAAGTACGCACCTAAACACTTGGAAGTCTCAAGCGGCGACGAGCCTCGCCCCACATTCTCGGGCCACAAGGCAACACGACTCGCCGTCACCGCGGCAACCACCATCGCTATGACCGGCTCGTCGCTGCTCGCGCCGTTCTCGGCATTTGCCAACGATGTGAGTGATACCACGGCACAGGACGCGATCATGTCCCCGCTTGCTGTCCACGCCGGCGAGGCGGCAGGCTCCACAGTAAAGGCAGACGCCCAGAAGATTGCCGACTTGCAGGCTGCGATCGACGCCGCAAAGGCTGCCGAGGCAGACGCCAAATCCGACTACGACACGGCGGCTGCCCCCTATACCGAAAAGCAGGCGGCCCGCGACAACGCACAAAGCACCTATGACGCCTCCGTCTCCGATAATTCGCAGGCAGAGGCCGCCGCGCGCGCCGAATATGCTCGCCAGCTCGATGAAAGCATCAAGGCGGCCGACAGCGCCAGTGCCACGCTGAAGGATGCGCGAGGAAAGCTCGATGCAGCCAAGACCGACGCCGAGGACAAGTCGAAGGTCCTTGATGCCGCAAAGCTGACGGCAGCTGATGTGCAGGCCAAGCTCGAGGCAGCCCAGAAGGCAGCCGCCAACGCAACGCCGGAGGAAATCAAGGTCGCCGAGCAGGCTGCCGCAGATGCGCAGGCCGCTCTGGACCAAGCAAAGGCTGCGAAGGCCACTGCCGATTCCGCGCTCACCGATGCCCAGCAGGCTCAGAGCGCCGCGCAGAGCGCTTACGACGAGGCGGCAGGCACGCTGGCTTCCGCTCAGCAGGAAAAGAACGCCGCGGATGGCAAGGTAGTCGCGGCACAGACAGCGTATGACAGCGCGCAAGCCGATTTGGCGGCCGCAAAGGCAGGCGCCGAGGGCCCGGAGTATGACGCCGCCCAGGCAAAGGTCGATGCTGCCCAAAGCGCACTCAACCAGGCGAAACAGCAGCAGGCGACTGCCGAAGCAGGCCTTTCTCAGGCAAATAGCGACGTTGAATCCAAGCAGGACGCCCTCACCGACGCCGAAAGCGAGCTCGAAGCCAAGAAGCAGACAGTCGCAGCAGCCGAAAATGATGTAACGGCAGCCCAGACGAAAGCCGATGCGGCGCAATCGGAGTTGACCTCGGCAAAGCAGGCACATGCTGCCGAATTAGAGAAGGCAAAGGCCGCTCAGAAACAAGTCGACCAGGCAAAAGCCGAGAAGGAGCAGGCAGACAAAGCGCTCGAAACTGCCAAGGCAAACCAGGCGGCCGCCGATCAAGCCGTTGTCGATGCACAGAAAGCATACGATACGTGCAAGGCAGCAACCGATAAGGCAACGACAGCGGAGGCGCAGAGCGTCATCGGCTTCTACCAGTTCATCGGTGCCAACGACGCTGCAAACACCATCTATAGGCAGAGCGATAAAAACCCGACGACCATTGGCGATAAAAAAGACGGCACGTCACTCGACAACGCCAAGCTATCGTTTAACAAGCTGCGCGAGATTAACGAATACCGTGCAAGCGTTGGATTGAGTGAGCTTAGGGTGACGGCCGAGCAAATGGCAATCGCTCAATCCGACTCCAATTACTCTGACAAAACGCTAGGTCACTCAGATTACGCCATTTGTGAAAATGCCGCTTGGAACTTCAGTACTAAAGAAAACATCGCGCACCAATGGGTCGATGATGAAAAGGGGATATTTGACGAGGCTGCAGCGAAAGCCGGCCTTGGCAACGTTGCCCCCAAAGATGCTTGGGATACTTTCTGGAGCCACAAAACCGAATTCGAAAAGCACGGGGCAGACTTTGGCACCATCGGCCATTATTTGAATATCGTACAACCTAACGCCAAAACCATGGGATACGGCATCAACTCGCGCGGAACCCTTTGGCCGTATGTGTTCGTCTTGGAGATCGACAACAATTACGGTTCGTACGAGAAAGAATACTCGATCGATGAACTCGAGAATCTCTTTGATCAGTATCAGCTGAGCCTCTCCAAAGCCAGCGAAAAGCTCGCCGCCGCAAAGACGGACCTTGAGCAAAAGCGCAGCACAGCGGCATCGAAAGCCAATGCCGTAAAGGCAGCTGAAACCCTCGTCGCTCAAAAGCAGGAAGGCATTGTTGCCGCGAATAGCGACCTTGCCGCCAAGAACGACAGCGTAGCAAGTGCCGCCGCCGCTGTTGCCCTAGCAAAGCAGAATCTCACCAAGGCAAACGGAAAAGTTGCCGAAGCCGAAGACCAGGTCAAAGCCGCCCAAAGCAACGTGGCGACCGCAGAACAGGTCGTCAACCAGAAGCGCGCCGAGCTTAAGGCATCGAAAGAGCAAGCCGCTCAGAGTCAGAAGAAGGTTGATGACGCCAAGGCAGAGACTCTCGTAAAGCAGCAGACTCTGCAAGATGCAAAGAAGGAACTTGCCAAGTATTCAGCCGATGTAGCTGCGGCTCAGGAGAAAGCCGACGAGGCCCATCAGGCGCTTGATGAAACCACGGCAGCCCAGACGTCTGCCCGGAGCGCTCTCAAAAAGGCGAAGCTCGACGAGGCTGCCAAGAAGCAGGCCCTCGACACCGCGAAGGACAACGCCGAGGCCAAGGCGGCGAACGCGGTGCACGCCGCGAGCAATCTGACCACGGCGAAAAACGACTTTGCTTCAAAGAAGGCCCGTGCCGACGCCCTGAGCAATGCAGCCGATAATCTTGCCACCGCCGAGGCGGCCAAGCAGGACGCCGACGCAGCAGTTACCGAGGCCGGAGTCGCCCTTGGTGCGGCAAATGATGCCATCGCGAACGCCGAGCAGGCGGTCGAGAATTCTCAGGCCGCATCGGATGCCGCTGTCGCTACCCTCGGAAAGCTCAAGTCCATCAACGTCGAAAACGGCATTGCTACTGGCTCTGACGCAAACGCGAACGATACGCTCAATGCCCTCTTTGCCAAGTGCGTCGCCGCCAAGCAGGCAGAACATAACGCAAAGGCCGCACTTGATGCCGCTCAGGCAGACCTTGATGCTGCGACGCCCGCCTACACCGCAGCGCTCAATGCCTACAACGAGGCGAAGGCAAAACGCGTAGCCGCCGAGCAAGCCCTGAAGGACGAGATCGCCCGCCAGGAACAAGAGGCGGCGAAGGCCGAGCAGGCCAAGATCACGCAGGCTGCCGCTAAGCCGGTTGCTGGAAAGCCGTCTGCCGGCAACGCCCAGACGGCCGCCAACTCGGCACTTCCCACCACAGGCGACAATGCCGCGCTCGCCGGTGAGACGTTTGTCATCGGAGGTGTCGTGCTCGTAGCCGCCGGCGTCTTTCTGACTGACAAGAAGCATCGTCAGGAGTAAGGATTTCGGGAGGACGGCTTCTCCTCCCTCCCACCGCTTCGCAAACCCTGCCCAACATGCGCCGGGGCGCCCATCACGCGGGCGCCCCGGCGTTTTACGTTGTATGCCCGGGGCATCTGCTCCGAGATTGTCTTGATCTGTAACAACTAGGACCCAAACATCAGTCTAGTTGTTACAGATCGAGACGTTCGGGTTACCCTCGAATGGTTTGTCTTGATCTGTAACAGTTGCTCGGTAAAACGGGGTCTAGTTGTTACAGATCGAGACGTTAGTTTTCGGCTGATTTCTATGTCTCGATTTGAAACAGTTAGAGGTCATTTCCCCTGCTAGATGTTACAGATTGAGACATTGAGTTTTCTGCCAACTGTTTGTCTTGATCTGTAACAAATACTCGGCAAAATCGGGTCAACATGTTACAGATCGAGACGTTTGGACTGCCGCTCAACAGTTCGTTTCAATCTGTAACAGTTATGGTTCAAAAACCGGTCTAGATGTTACAGATTGAGATAACTGGCAGAAACGGCCACCTATTGAGCAGCCACCCTCATCTGTAATGAAAAGTCATACATTCCAACTATTACTAGACACCCCCAGGGGGTATGGGTGTATAGTATCGGCAGGTTAACATTCCAACACCGAACCACAGAAAGGAGAAGCCATGTCTCAAGATAAGTTCGACGTGGGCGGCATGACGTGCGCCGCTTGCCAGGCGCACGTGGACCGCGCCGTCAGCAAGCTCGACGGCGTCCAAAGCGTCGCGGTCAACCTGCTCGCCGGCTCCATGTTGGTGGACTATGACCCCGCACAGGTCTCCCCCGACGATATCTGCACCGCTGTCGACCGCGCAGGCTACTCGGCCTCACCTGTCGATGCGGGCGCTGGCGCCGCCAGCTCAAGCGGCAGCGCGCAAGCCAGGTCCGGCGCCGCCCATATGGAGTCGCCGACCAAAAAGTTGGAGGCCACTGCCTCCGCCATGCGCACCCGTCTCATCATCTCAATCATCTTTCTCATTCCGCTGTTCTACATAGGCATGGGACACATGCTCGGCTGGCCGCTGCCCAGCGTCTTCACCGACCACACCCACAGCATGACGTTGGCGCTCACCGAGCTTGTCCTGCTCATCCCCATCGTCTACGTCAACGACGCGTACTTTATCAACGGCTTCAAATCACTCGTGCACGGCGCGCCCACCATGGACGCCCTTATTGCCGTGGGCGCCACCGCCTCCATCGCCTGGTCGCTCTACGCCATGTTCATCATGGCCGACCAGCTGACCACAGGTCAGGTGCACGAGGCAATGATGACGGGCATGGACAATCTGTATTTTGAGAGCGCCGGCACCATCCTGTCGCTCGTCACCGTGGGCAAATACCTCGAGACGCGCAGCAAGTCCAAGACCGGCGGCGCTATCGAGGCGCTCATCGACCTAGCACCCAAGACCGCGACCGTCGTTGCCGATGACGGCACCGAAACCACCGTGGACGTCGACAGCATCCTTCCCGGCCAGGTGCTGCGTGTGCGCCCCGGCGAGTCCATCCCTGTCGACGGCGTAGTGCTCGAGGGCGCGTCGGCCGTGGACGAGAGTGCGCTCACCGGCGAGTCCATCCCCGTGGAAAAGACCGCCGGCGACACCGTCAACGCCGCCACGGTCAACCGCACCGGATCGTTTACCTTCCGTGCCACGCGAGTGGGCGCCGACACGTCGCTCGCCAAGATCATCCAGCTCGTCGAGGACGCCAACGCCACCAAGGCGCCCATCGCCCGCCTGGCCGACAAGGTCGCCGGCGTGTTTGTGCCCGTGGTGTTTGTGATCTCGGCCGTGACCTTTGCGGTGTGGATGGCACTGACCGGCAGCATAAACGAGGCGCTCACCTCCGCCGTGGCCGTGTTGGTGATCAGCTGCCCGTGCGCGCTGGGCCTGGCCACGCCCGTCGCCATTATGGTTGGCACCGGTAAGGGCGCCGAGATGGGCATTCTGTTTAAGAGCGCCGAGGCGCTGGAGAATCTGCGCAACGTGGGCACCGTGGTACTCGATAAGACCGGCACCGTCACCCGCGGCAAGCCGGCCGTGACCGATATCGTGGTGGCCACGCGCGCTGACGGCTCGCCCGCTATGAGTGAAAAGGCGCTACTGAAGCTCGCTGCCGCGCTGGAGCGCTCGAGCGAGCACCCGCTGGCCGAGGCGATTATGGCCGAGTGCGGGGCGCGCGGAATCGTCGCACGCATGGTCGAGGACTTTGCCGCCGTGCCCGGTCGTGGCGTTACGGCGCGCGAGGGACAAAACGTCATCGCTGCCGGCAACGTTCGTCTGATGAGCGAGCTGGGCGCGGAGGTGCCCGCCGGTCTTGCCGAGCAATTTGCTACCGAGGGCAAAACGCCGCTGTTCTTTGCCAAGAACGGCAAACTCGTTGGTACCATCGCCGTGGCTGACGAGGTCAAAGAGACGAGCGCCGAGGCCATCGCCGCGCTCCGCAAGCTCGGCGTCGACGTGCGCATGCTCACCGGCGACAACCGCGTGACGGCCGAGGCCATCGCTCGCCGCGTGGGACTCACCAGCGAACAGGTTATCGCCGACGTCCTGCCCGCCGACAAGGAACGTCACGTGCGCGAACTGCAGGATGCGGGCGGCAAGGTCGCCATGGTGGGCGACGGCATCAACGACTCCCCCGCCCTGGCGCGCTCCGACGTGGGCCTCGCTATCGGCACCGGCGCCGACATCGCCAAGGAGGGCGCCGACGTGGTACTCATGCGCAGCGACCTCATGGACGTCGCCCGCGCCATCGAGCTTTCGCGCGCCACGATCCGCAACATCAAGCAGGACCTGTTCTGGGCACTGTTCTACAACGGCATCGGCATTCCGCTGGCGGCGGGCGTGTTCTTCCCGCTCACCGGATGGCAACTCTCGCCGATGTTTGGCGCTGCAGCCATGAGCCTGTCGAGCGTGTGTGTCGTAAGCAATGCCCTGCGCCTGCGAACCCTTAAGCCCAAGACGGCGCGCTGAAGCACCCGACCTTGCCCCTCAAACCGTCGCTCGCGTACCCAAGTACGCTTCGCTCCTCTTTCGGGGCAATCTCGGGCACCTCAGCGCACCTTTAAGATGACGCTATTCACGACTAAACTGTCAGATAATCTCAATCGATAAGGAGTACACCCATGCGTTACACAATCAAGACTTCCGGCCTTATGTGCGGCCACTGCGACGCTACTGTCGAGACCGCGCTGCTCAACGTAGCCGGCGTGACCGATGCCGATGCCGATCACGAGACCCAGACCGTCCAGGTGGAGTGCGCCGACACCGTGACCGCCGAGCAGCTCGCCGCTGCCGTCGAGGGCGCTGGCGAGAAGTTCCACGCCCTGTCCGTGACCGCCGCGTAGCAGCTGCGCACCAACAGACACCGCTGCCCAACCAGCCCCTCAGAAGTTGCGGTGAAATAGTTCCGGTTTAAACGCTTTAAGCCTTCAATCAGGAACTATTTCACCGCAACTGAGGGCGGGGCATTTGAAGGATTGACCAGAAACGAGGACCCGCCATGATGGCAGACCATAAATCGGTGACCCGCATGCTCAAGACGGCACGCGGCCAGATCGACGGCATCCTGCGAAT
Organism: uncultured Collinsella sp.; assembly: GCA_900543025.1. GTDB lineage: Bacteria > Actinomycetota > Coriobacteriia > Coriobacteriales > Coriobacteriaceae > Collinsella. The sequence continues at coordinate 23,776 of UQPP01000001.1, read as the reverse complement.
GGTGGAGGAGGACCGTTACTGCGTCGACGTCTCCACGCAGCTCATGGCAACGCAGGCGCTCATCGCCCGCATCAACGCCGATGTGTTGAAGGCACACATCGAGGGCTGCGTCGCCTCGGCCATCGAATCGGGCGACGAGGAGCTCAAAGCCGCCAAGCTCGCCGAGATCGAACGCGTCGTCGACAAGCTCGCCAAGTAATTGGTGCAAGGGGGACAGGTACGTTTGCACCACCTTGGTGCAAATTAACCTGTCCCCAATGCACCAAAAGGGGTATAAAGGCGTGCAGCATATCGAACGAAAGGCAATTCGCATGAATGACTTTATGAAGGGCCGCAACGGCGCCGACGAACTCACCGTCGTGTTGGGCTTCGCAGGCATTATCATCGCGATGATCGGATCGATGGCCCGTATTCAGTGGCTCAGCTGGATCGCCATCGCCGTTATCGTGATTGGCGTGCTGCGCGGCCTGTCCAAAAACATCGACGCGCGCCGCAAGGAGAACGATGCCTTTGTCACGGCGACCGCGAACGTCCCCGGCCTCGGCAAGTTCGTCGCCAGCTTGGGCGGCGGGACTGCAGCTGCCAACGCCTCGCGCACGGCCGGCACCAGCAAGGAAGACTTTGAACGTGCCAAGCGCACGGCCAAGAAGATGTGGAAGGGTCGCAAGACCACGGCGTACCTCAAGTGTCCCAACTGCGGCCAGATGTTGTCCGTCCCCAAGGGCAAGGGCAAGATCCGCGTCACCTGCCCCAAGTGCCACGCCAAGATGGAAACGCGCTCCTAGCCGCTACACCATAGGACAAACTAAAAGCCGAGGCCTCGTGTTGAGACCTCGGCTTTTTGCATGCGGCAACGGAGCTATCCCTTTGTCCCGTCTATGCCACGCCGTCGCGAGCGAGCTCCTCGGCAAGCGCTTCTGCCGGCATGGCCATAATCGCATCGAGCTCGGCATCCACCTCGGGAATGCGCTTCACCTTGAGCTTGCGCACCAGATCGCCGCGGCACATCACATGCATCGGTTCACACAACACTACCAGATCGTCCAGAGGGTTCTCGCGCGTCACCAGAATATCGGCCGCCTTGCCGCACTCGATCGTGCCGGTCTCGCCACCCAGGCCCAGTAGCTCGGCATTGACCTGCGTAGCCGTATGCAGCGCGAAGGCGTTGCTCACGCCCACGTACTTGGCAAAGTAGGCCACCTCGCGCCACATGTCGTACTGCGTCACGAACGGGCAGCTCGAGTCCGTGCCCAGGCCCACCTTGATACCGGCTTCCAGCGCCGCACGAGCGCTCTCGATAATGCCCGAGCACACAATGTCACCGTTCTTCTTTTGCGTGTCAGTCGAATGGGTCTTTTCTGGATCGAGCAACACAAACGGCAGCGCCGGACTGATTGTGCAGGTCACACTCGGCGCGCGTCCCTCGAGCTGTGTTCCCGCGGCGCCGTGATACAGATCCAGGATCTCGGGGGTCATCGGAGCGCCGTGCTCGATTGTGTCGACGCCGGCCTGAAGCGCGGCCTTCACACCTTCGGTGCTCTCGACATGGGCCATGACCGGAAGGCCAACCTCGTGCGCCGCTTTGCACGCCGCCGCGGCAACCTCCACCGGCATGCGCAGCACGCCCGGCTCACCCACCTCGGTCGCGTCGAACACGCCACCCGTCACGAACAGCTTGATGACATCGGCACCGCGCGCATACAGGTCGCGCACCTGTTCGGCCGCCTCGGCAGGGCTGTTGGCAACCTGGGCGAACAAGCCCGCGCCGTGGCCACCCGGCACCGTGACGCCCGTACCCGGTGCCACCAGACGTGGACCCTGATACTTGCCAGCGTCGATGGCATTGCGCACGGCAATATCGGCAAACAGCGGGTCGCCCGCTCCGCGCACCGTAGTCACGCCGCTTGCCAGCTGCTGCTGAGCGCTGCCCTTGAGGATATGGCGCACGATGGCGCGGCCCACGGGATTGTCGAGCTTCTTCATCAGCGCGCCGGCATCTCCCGCCGAGACCGGTTTGCCCGAACCGCACAGATGCACATGCATATTGATGAGGCCCGGCATGAGGTACGCGCCGGCCAGGTCGATAACCTCGGCACCTGCAGGTGCTTGCGCCACGGCGCTCGGACCAATCCAGGTGATGACACCGCGCTCAACGGCCACGGCCATATCGGGCTGCGGCTCCATATGCTCCGAGCCATCCAGAACGGTCGCATTGATAAACAACGTGGGGCGATCGGCAGTCGCCATATCGAGCTCCTCCCCCTCAGAAAACTTGAACATCTGTCCATTATTATCCAGCGCGGCAGGATTGCTGCGGACATATCGGTTAACGGAGGGAAGAGGGGATGTGGGGGGACGGAATACGTTGCAGCCCCACCCCAGCAACATCAGGGGAATGTCTCGATCTGTAACAGTTACGGGCCCAAACAGCCGCCAAACGTTACAGATTGAGACAAAGTCAGGGCAGCAGGGCGACACCAGCCACATCCCCTACTCCCACTCCTGCTCGTAGATGTTGAGCGACTTTACGTAGCGCCCCTGGGCGCCCATGATGTCGCGGACCAGGCGCAAAAAGAAGCTGATACGCGAGGTGTCGAAGCCATCTTCTAGGTCTTCCGGATGGACGGCGCCGGGCCCGTCGATCGCTGTATCGCTCAGGCGCGCTATGTCGTAGAGGTAGAGCTGCCCCGCCGTCAGCCAGACATCGTCGACGCACGCGAGTCGCACCGCAATCGCGCCATCGTTCCAGTGCTCCTTTTGCACGATATGTGGGTCGTAGACGTCAAAGCGACGGTCGGTGCGCGTGTCCTTCAGCACGACCATGCCAGTCGCGGGATCCTTGTCCAAAATGCCAAAGCGCGAGAAATACTGCGTGTCACGCACCTGCCTAAGTCGCCCGAGCGAAGCAGGAGAAATTGACGCTGGCGGCTCGTCCACATACAGCTCCAACAGCGTCTTGCCGTGGTAATAGGGGCGCTCAAACAACAGCCAATCGGTAAACGCCATGTTGTAGGCCATGATTTCGTTTTGAGAAGGTTCCTCGCAATAGCTGAGCCACGGATCGACGATAATCTCGAACTGCTCGCGCGCCGGCTCCAGGAATTGAAACTTCCGCAGCATCCAAAAGTGAGCCATGTCGGCAATATCGTTGCCGACGGCTTCGGCCAGCTGTGCTCGGTTAAAAACTTGGTCAGTCATGGCATCCTCCTCAAACTGATGGACCACAATTTGAGCTTACGAGGAGGGTGGGCAACCGAGGCAAGCGCGGGCAAAATAGGCCTTCGACTGCAAACCAGATGCTAACCAAACACTTGACGGGACACTTGACCGAATGAGCGCACCGCAAAGAAACCGCAGGTAGACATAGACAGCCAACCCGCCCTTTTGAGCCAGATGCCCGCAGCCACCACAGAAAGAGCAGAGTAGCACAGGCGCAAACGTCGACGAATGAACACCCATACGTCGACAAACGAACAGGCGCCCCGCAAAGAGTGTCCCCAACGACTAGACAAAAAAATGACTAGTCGTTGGGGACGTTCTTAAATGACTACCTTACAGCTCCAGCGCCTCGGCGACTTCGGCTGCGCAGGCAAGGGCATCGGCCATGGCGCTCACAACGAGCGAACTGCCGTTGCGGGCATCACCCGCCACATACACCGGCGCGGCATCCGCGGCGACACCCTCCGTGCGAGCCGCGAGGTGCGAGCCCTCGGCAGCCATCACCGGCAACGGACGGCCAGCGGCGGCAACGGGCACGCCAACGGCGTTGAACACACCATGCTCGGGACCCGTAAAGCCGCAGGCAATGAGCACCAGCTGCGCCGGCACCTCGTGCTCGGAGCCCGCGATGCGCTCGGGCTTTCCCGCCGACCAGTCCAGATCGACCACGCGCAGGCCCGCGGCCGCGCCCTTCTTGTCCAGCAGCACCTCGAGCGTATCCACGCCCCAAGCACGCATCTCGCCGCCCATGGCAGCGATAGCCTCCTGCTGACCGTAGTCGGTCTTCTTAACGTTGGGCCACTGCGGCCAAGGGTTACTCGCTGCACGCTTATCGGGCGCGGCCGGCAAGAACTCAAACTGACGCACGCTGCGCGCAACCTGGCGCACCGCGGTACCCACGCAGTCGTTGCCGGTATCGCCGCCGCCAATGACCGCAACGTCCAGGCCGCGCGCGTTCACCGCGGGCTCACCGCCATCGAGTACCGAGACGGTCGAAGCCGTCAGGTAGTCCACGGCATACACCACGCCCGGGGCATCCACATTCGTAGCCGAAAGACCGCGGGGCGCACGAGCACCGGCAGCCACCACAACGGCGTCAAAGCCATTGAGCTTGGCCGCCACCGCAGGGTTCGTAACGTCAGCACCCAGCTCAAAGACAATACCCAACTCACGCATGAGCGCCACGCGACGCTCGACCACGGACTTCTCGAGCTTCATGTTGGGAATGCCGTACATGAGCAGGCCGCCCGGGCGGTCGTCACGCTCAAACACCGTCACGCGGGCGCCACGACGCGCAAGCTCCCATGCCGCCACCAGACCAGCAGGACCGGAGCCCACCACGGCAACCGTGGGTGCGCCCTCCCCCGCCGGCTCAAAACGACGCGGACCGCCATTTGCCCATTCGTGGTCGCTGATCGCACGCTCGTTGTCGTGAATCGTCGTGGGCTGACCGTCGACCGAACCCAGGTTGCACGCGGCCTCGCAAAGCGCCGGACACACGCGACTCGTAAACTCGGGCATGGGCGAGGTGAGCGACAGGCGCTCGGCAGCCTCGTCCCAGCGGCCGCGGTACACCAGCTCGTTCCACTCGGGAATCAGGTTGTGCAGGGGGCAGCCGCTCGGGCGTGCCTTGCCAAAGCTCGCACCCATCTGGCAAAACGCCACGCCGCACATCATGCAGCGGCTCGCCTGGGCGCGGCGCGCATCGTCATCGAGCTCCACGTACAGCGGATCGAAATCGCGGCTGCGCTCCTCCACGGGGCGAAGCTCGTGGGCCACGCGATCGATATCAAGAAAAGCACCGGGCTTACCCATGGCACTTACGCCTCCTTCTTGGTCGAAGCAACAGAGCTGGCAGCCACGGACGCAGCGCCTACAGCACCGCCCACAGCATCAAAGCGAGCGACATCCGCGGCGCTCGCGCGACCGGTCACAATGTCAAACGCCAGCTCCTCGGCTTGCGCGTGCGTCTTGCCCACAGCCTCGGCCGCAGCGACAATCGCCAGCACGCGCTCGTACTCGGTCGGAATGACCTTCACAAAGTGCTTGCTCATCGTCTCAAAGCTGTAGAGCAGCTTAATGCCGCGCGGGCTCTGCGTCGCGTCCACGTGCTCTTGGATGAGCTCGCGAATCTGCGCCAGCTCGTCTGCCGTCGGAGCCTTGAGCTCAACGCTCTCGTGGTTCACGCGGGCATCGAGCGTGCCGTACTGGTCAAAGACATAGGCCACGCCGCCTGTCATACCGGCGGCGAAGTTCTGCCCGACCTCGCCCAGGATGAGCGCCAGACCGCCCGTCATGTACTCGCAGCCATGGTTGCCGCAGCCCTCGACCACCACGGTGGCGCCGGAGTTGCGCACGGCAAAACGCTGGCCGGCAAGACCGTTAATGAAGCCGCGCCCGCTCGTGGCACCAAAGAACGCAACGTTGCCCACGATGATGTTCTCGTCGAACTTGTAGGTCGCATGCGGGTTGGGGCGCACCGACACCTCGCCGCCCGAAAGGCCCTTGCCAAAGTAGTCGTTGGCGTCGCCGCACACGTTGAGCGTAATGCCGCGTGGCAGGAAGGCGCCAAAGCTCTGACCGGCCGAACCGTCGCAATCGATGGTGATGGAGCCGGCGGGCAGGCCCTCGGGATGCGCCTTGGTCACCGCGTTGCCCAAGATGGTGCCCACGCAGCGGTTGACGTTGGCGATATCGGCGCGGAAGCGAATCGGACGCAGGTGCGCACGGGCATCGGCCGTATAGGGCACAAACAACGTGGAGTCGAGCGTCTTGTCGAGCTCGCTGTCCGCGGCCATCTGCGGCAGGAAGTGGCGACCGTCGGCGCCCGGAATATGCACACCGAACTCGCAGGTCGCGCTCGCCAGCACGGGCGACAGATCGAGCAGGTTTGCTTTGCGGTTGCCCGGGGCCTCGATCTGGCGTAAGCACTCGGGATGACCGACCATCTCGTCGACGGTGCGGAAGCCCAGGCTCGCCATGACCTCGCGCAGCTGCTCGGCAACAAAGAGCATAAAGTGCTCAACGTGCTCGGGCTTGCCGCGGAAGCCGCGACGCAGGCGGCAGTTTTGCGTAGCGATGCCGGCCGGGCAGGTGTCCTGCTGGCAGTCGCGCTGCATGAGGCAACCCATGGAGATGAGCGGCATGGTCGCAAAGCCAAACTCCTCGGCACCCAGCAGGCAGGCGACGGCGACGTCGGTGCCGTCCATGAGCTTGCCGTCGGCTTCGAGCACCACGCGCGAGCGCAGGCCGTTTTGCAGCAGCGTCTGTTGAGCCTCGGCAAGGCCAAGCTCCAGCGGCAGACCGGCGTGCCAGATCGAATCGCGCGCAGCGGCACCCGAGCCGCCATTGTGGCCGCTGATCAAGATCTTGTCGGCAGCACCCTTGGCCACACCGGTGGCGATGGTGCCGACGCCAGCCTCGCTGACCAGCTTGACCGACACGCGCGCGCCGGGGTTGGCGTTCTTAAGATCGAAGATCAGCTCGGCCAGGTCCTCGATGGAGTAGATGTCGTGGTGCGGCGGAGGCGAGATCAGGCCGATGCCGGGCGTGGACTGACGGACCTCGGCGATCCAGGGGTAGACCTTCTTGCCGGGCAGGTGGCCACCCTCGCCGGGCTTGGCGCCCTGGGCCATCTTGATCTGAATCTCGAAGGCGCTGCACAGGTAGCGGCTCGTCACGCCAAAGCGCGCGCTTGCTACCTGCTTGATGGCGGAGTTCTTGGAGTCACCGTTAGCCAGCGGGGTCTCGCGACGCGGGTCCTCGCCGCCCTCGCCGGAGTTGGAGCGGCCGTGCAGGCGGTTCATGGCGATGGCCATGCACTCGTGTGCCTCTTTGCTGATGGAACCGTACGACATGGCGCCGGTGTTAAAGCGGCGGACGATGTTGAGCGCGGGCTCGACCTCGTCGAGTGCCACCGGCGTGCGGCCGCTGGCATCAAAGTCGAGCAAGTCGCGCAGGCGCACGGCACGGCCATTGCGGTGCAGGCGGGCGCTGTACTCCTTAAAGGTGTCGTAGCTGTCCTCGCGGCAGGCGGTCTGCAGCAGGTAGACGGTCTGCGGGTCGATAAGGTGATCCTCGCCGCCGAGCGGGCGCCACTTGGTCAGACCCAGCGTGGGCAGCTGATCGGGAGCCGGGCTCTTGAGGATAGCGAGCGCGGCGTCGTAGCGCTCATTTTGCTCGCGCTCGACGTCCTCGATACCCATACCGCCCACACGGCTCACCGTACCGGCAAAGTACGCGTTGACGAACTCCGGCGTAAAGCCCACGGCCTCGAAGATCTGCGCCGAATGGTAGCTCTGCACCGTGGAGATGCCCATCTTTGACATGATGGAGACAATGCCGGCAGTCGCAGCCTTATTGTAGTTGGCGATGCCCTGCTCGGCCGTCACGTCCAGGTCGCCGCGTGCCGCCAGATCGCGGATGCACGCATGTGCGTTGTACGGATAGATGCCGCTCGCGGAGTAGCCCACCAGTGCCGCAAAGTCGTGCGGGGACACGGCGTCGCCGCACTCCACCACGATATCGGCAAAGGTGCGCACGCCAGCGCGGATCAGATGGTTGTGCACGCAGCCCACGGCAAGCAGCGACGGCACGGGCACCTCGCCCGCTTCGGCGCGATCGCTCAACACCACGATGTTCACGCCGTCGCGGACCGCAGCCTCAACGTCCTCTGCGAGCTGTTTGAGTGCAGCCTGCAGCGCGCCCTCGCCGGCATCGCGGCGGTAGACGGCACGGAAGCGACGGGTCTTAAAGCCCACGCGGTCGATGGCGCAGATACGCTCGAACTCCTCCTCGTTGAGCAGCGGACGCTCCAGACGCACCAGCTGGCAGGCCGTGCGGGAGTCCTCGAGCAGGTTGCCGTGGTTGCCCAGGTAGAGCGTGGTCGAGGTGACCATATGCTCGCGTAGGGCGTCGATCGGCGGGTTCGTGACCTGAGCGAACAGCTGATAGAAGTAGTCAAAGAACGAGCGCGTCTTCTTGGACAGGCAGGCCAGCGGCGCGTCGATGCCCATCGAGGCGAGCGGGGCCTTGCCCTGCTGGGCCATGGGGCGCACGACCTCGTCAACATCATCCCAGTGATACCCGAGCTTGGCCATGCGCACGGCGGCGGGCACCTCGGTATCCTCGGCGGGCGTGGGCGCGACGGGCTTGTCGAGCGCGTCGACGGTCAGCGTCTCCTCGGCGATCCAGTCGCGGTAGGGCTTTTCCTTAGCGTAACGGGCGCGCAGCTCATCGTTGTAGATCACGCGACCGCGGGCAAAATCGACCTCGAGCATCTGGCCCGGCCCCAGACAGCCGCTCGTCAGGATGTTCTCGGGGCTCACCTCGATGGTGCCCACCTCGCTTGCCAGCATAAAGCGACCGTCGCGCGTCACATAGTAGCGGGCGGGACGCAGGCCGTTGCGGTCGAGGGCAGCACCCAGGGTACGGCCGTCGGTAAAGGCGATGGCGGCCGGGCCGTCCCAGGGCTCCATGAGCATGGACTGGTAGGCGTCGTAGGCGCGGCGCTCCTCGCTCAGGCTGTCGTTGTGGTCCCACGGCTCGGGCAGCAGCATGGACGCGGCACGCGTGAGCGGACGGCCGTTCATGACCAAAAACTCAAGCACATTGTCCAGAATCGCGGAGTCGGAGCCCTCGCGGTTGATGATGGGCATCACGCGCTCAAGATCGTGCTGCAGCACGGGGCTGTACAGGTTGGGTTCGCGGGCGCGAATCCAGTTGACGTTGCCCTTGAGGGTGTTGATCTCGCCGTTGTGGATGATAAAGCGGTTGGGATGTGCGCGCTCCCAGCTGGGCGTGGTGTTGGTGGAGTAGCGCGAGTGGACGAGCGCCACGGCCGTTTTGACGGCGGCGTCGTTGAGGTCGATGAAGAAACGGCGCATCTGCGTGGCCACAAGCATGCCCTTGTACACGATGGTGCGCGAGCTCATGGAGCACACATAGAAGATCTTGTCGCGCAGGGCGAACTCAGCGTCGGCCTTCTTTTCGATGGTGCGGCGGCACACGTACAGGCGACGCTCAAAGGCACCGCCGGCGGGCGTGTCGTCCGGACGGCCCAGGAAAGCCTGCAGGATAGTAGGCATGCAGGCGCGGGCCGTCTCGCCCAGGTCGTGCGGGTCGACCGGCACCTCGCGCCAGAAGAGCAGCGGCACGCCGGCTTCGGCGCAGCCCTCCTCAAACACGCGGCGGGCATCCTCTACACCCTTGTCGTCCTGCGGGAAGAACAGCATGGCCACGCCATAGTCGCCCTCTGCCGGCAGAATCTGACCGCACTTTTGAGCCTCTTTACGGAAAAAGTGATGCGGAACCTGGAACAGGATGCCAGCGCCGTCGCCGGTGTTCTTCTCGAGTCCCGTACCACCGCGGTGCTCCAAGTTAACCAGAATGGACAGTGCATCGTCCAGAATCTGGTGATGGCGCTCACCGTTGATATCGGCAAGCGCGCCGATGCCACATGCATCGTGGTCGAATTCGGGGCGATAAAGGCCCTGCTGCTGAGCGGAATCTGCCTGCATCGCGATCCTCCCCTAGGTGTTAGACAGTCAGTTGACTAGGCATACTAGAAGCATCACCGGTCCGTTGTGTTTCCCGCCCGTTTCGAAACAATCGCTTAACGCACGCCCTACGAGTGGACACCGCCGACCTCAAGGGCGACAACATAGGCCCCAAGTTCGGCCTGCAAACTCACCTCTTCAAACATCTCAATCTGTAACAGTAAGACCCAATTTCCATCCCTAGTTGTTACAGATCAAGACATTTCGGCAACTCCTTTCCCCATCCTATTCAAATACAACAATTTTGTTAGTCTCGGTTAACCTTTAAGCCTAAAACGGGTACCCTTTACGGCGTCAAACAAACGGCACGCAGGAGTGCACCATGCTCAACCATCTCAAACAACACTTTGGTTCCCGGCGCACCGGTGGTCACGGAGGCCTAGACATTGCGCGGCATATCGGCCCCGGGTTGCTCGTGACCGTCGGCTTTATCGACCCGGGCAACTGGGCCTCCAATATGGCCGCCGGCTCGCAGTTTGGCTACGCGCTGCTGTGGATCGTCACACTGTCCACGATTATGCTCATTGTGCTGCAGCACAACGCGGCGCACCTGGGTATCGCCACGGGCGCCTGTCTCGCCGAGGCCACGACCCGCTTTCTCCCCCGCATCGTGGGACGCGCCGTGCTCGGCAGCGCTTATCTCGCGACCATCGCCACCGCCATGGCCGAGGTCCTGGGCGGCGCGATTGCCCTTCAAATGCTCTTTGGGCTGCCCGTGCGCGCGGGCTGCGTCATCGTGGCGGCAGTATCGATGGCGATGCTCATGACAAGCTCCTACAAACGCGCCGAACGCTGGATCATCGCCTTCGTGGGCGTGGTGGGACTCTCGTTTTTGGCCGAGCTTGCACTAGTCAAAGTCGACTGGCCGCAAGCCGCCGCAAGCTGGATCACGCCCAGTATGCCCACTGGTTCTGCCGCGATTATCGTGAGTGTCCTGGGTGCGGTCGTTATGCCACACAACCTTTTTCTGCACTCCGAGGTCATCCAATCCATGCACTTCGAAGGCCAAGGCGAGCAAGTTATCGAAGAACGCCTGCGCTACGAGCTCTTCGACACGCTCTTTTCGATGGGCGTGGGCTGGGCAATCAACTCGGCCATGGTCATCCTGGCCGCAACGACCTTCTTTGCGCACGGCATTGTCGTAGACGACCTCGCCGTCGCAGCGGCCACGCTCTCCCCCATTCTGGGCCCGGCAAGCTCGGCCATCTTTGCGGTGGCACTGCTGTTTGCGGGTATATCGAGTAGTGTGACGGCGGGCATGGCGGCGGGCACCATCACCGCAGGCATGTTCGACGAGGAATACGACATCCACGACCGACATTCCTCGATCGGGGTGGCGGCTTGTTTCGTCGGCGCAGTGGCGGCGTGCTTGGTCGTCCCAAATCCTTTTGAGGGTCTCATCTGGAGTCAGGCGCTGCTGTCGCTTCAGTTGCCGATTACGGTCTTTGTGCTCATACGGCTCACCAGCTCACGCCGTGTCATGGGCAAATACGTCAACTCGCGCCCGCTCAACGCGCTGCTCGTAGGGATCGGTGCCATCGTGACGATTCTCGACATCGTGCTGCTAACGGGAATGTAATTGGGATGGCGTGGCTGTCCAGATATAACGTCTTAATCTGTAACACGTGAGACCGTTTTAAACCGTCAGATAAATCAAAAGGGTCCCGGCCGAGAATTCGACCGGGACCCTTGGACAGAGCTATGTTCGGCTTTCGCCGTGTGCCTGCGAGTTACTCCTCGACGAGCTCAAACTGATCGGGACCGACGCCGCACACCGGGCACACGTAATCCTCGGGCAGCTCGGGCGTGTCGACCTCAACCTCGTAACCGCAAACGGTGCACACAAACTTATACGTCTTCTTTTCCTCAGCCATGATGTTCTCCTCTCGAACGTGACTGCTGGTGTACTTACTTATTAGTATATATTCTCAATAGTATAATGCAAGTATTTTTAGAACATTTCTAGCCTTGATACGACGAGGCTTTGGGCGGCGTCTTGCCCTTTAGCACCTTGTGATAGTAGTCGTACGTCAGCGGCGTCTCGTCGCTCAGGCGCTCGGCATCCTCGACCTCGCCAATAAACAGCAGATGCGTGCCCACATCCACAGTGTCGATCAAACGGCAGCTAAACAGGGCCGCCGCGTGCTCGGGCACATAGGGCATGCCCAGAGCCGTCTCGCGGGTCTCGTATTTGGCAAACTTGTCATAATCGCTGCTGGTGCGGAACCCAAAGTTACCGATGTAGAGCATGTCGGCCGTCTGATCGATCACGGTCAGCGCGAACGCTTTGGCCGATGCGATGACGCCCGAGGTGACATTGTCCTTGTTCACGGCAACCGAAATACGCGGCGGCATGGACGTCACCTGCACCGCAGTGTTGATGACGCAGCCGGCGCGCAGCCCGTCTGCCGCAGCGCTCACCACGTACAGACCGCTCGGCATGGTAAAGAACGCAGTTTTGTCCATAACGATCACTCCCCTAGCTCGGGTTGGAACCTCATGAATGTATGTACCCACAAAAAAGGCGGCACCCATAACGGACGCCGCCTTTGAGACATATGTGTCAGAACAGTAAGAAAGATGAGACGCCCGCAGTTGCGGTGAAATAGGGACTGAATAGCCCCTCAAACAGGCAAAACAGTCCGTATTCCACCGCAACTTATACAGAGTGCCTAGCGGTTGCGTTCCTTAAGGGCGCGGTCGATCTCGCGTTGGACATCACGCTTGGCCATGTCCTCGCGCTTGTCGTAGAGCTTCTTGCCGCGACCCAGACCCAGCAGCAGCTTTACGCGGCCGTCGGTATTAAAGTAGAGCTCCAACGGAACCAGCGCATAACCACGGTTGCGAAGTTTGCCGTCAAGAAAGTCAATCTCCTTGCGGTGCAGCAGCAGACGACGCCGACGGTCGGGATCGCGATTCCACACACCACCATGGCTATAAGGGTGGATATGCAGTCCGACGAGCCAGCACTCGCCGCCACGAATCAGCGCAAAAGTGTCAGTGATCTGACAGGCGCGCTCGCGAATCGACTTGACCTCGGTGCCGCTCAGCTCAATACCGCACTCAAACGTCTCATCGATAAAGTACTCGTGATGTGCCGAGCGATTCTTGGAAATGAGTTTGCGCTCGCGCTTACTGGGCATCGCCGGCCTCCTTGGCTCCATCGGCGTTTGAGCCCGCAGTCTCGCGCTTTGCCTTGCGCTCGGCATTGAGCTCGGCATCGCTCTCGCGCACCAGTTTGATAATCGCCGCGCAGGCCTCCTCGCCCACCAAGTCGCGAGCACGTACCGTCAGGCGCGTCGCCTCCTGCTTGTCGCCGTCGCTTGCAGCATCGGTCGCGCACATAATCAGGCAGATGGCAATCTCGGCCGAAGGCGAGGTCGGCACGCCTTGCAGGGCCAATTCACCCATCACGTGGTCGTCGCTCTCATCAGCGGCATCCGGATAGGTGGTATGGATCTTGTTGAGCAGGCGCGTCGTATGCGCATCGTTGGGCGCCAGGCGCAGCGCCAGACGCGCGCAGCCCACGGCAGCCGAAACGTTCTCGGTCTCGGGCTCCAAGAAGTACTGACCTAGATTGGCGTAAGCGCGGGCGGCGCACTTGCCATCGCTTGCACGCTCCAGCACCGAGAACGAGAGCGATGCCCATTCCTGCTTGTCCTCGAGAGCGCGGAACAGCTCGGCCAGATCAAGGCGGTAGTTGCAGTTCATGGGGTCCCAGCGCACGGCCTGCATCAAGGCGTTGCGAGCACTCACATAATCCTGCTGGCGAATGTAGGCAAACGCCATGTCGGAGTACAGGCGGTCAAACGGCACCTCGACCTGCACGAGCTCGCGCGGATCCTTCTCCACGCGGCGATAGGCCAAGCGCTCAAACTTGCTATCGAAGCTAAAGTATTGGCGCTTCTCCTCCGTCTTGCACTCAGCGTCGATATACTCCTCGGCGAGCTCCACCAGACGCTCCAGCAGCGGTGTCGCCGTAGCCAGGTCGCCCTGCGCCAGATAGTTCTCGGCATACGTGATGTCTTGCAAGCTGATGGGCAGATCCATGGCTACTCCTCGATCTGAGCGAAACACGGCAGGCGCCGTATATACGGTTAATACACAAAACCCGGGTCTCTTACGAGGCCCGGGCGTTCAATTTTGGTAGCCCGTACCAGATTCGAACTGGTGATCTCCGCCTTGAGAGGGCGGCGTCCTAAACCGCTAGACGAACGGGCCATATGTAGCAAATGCAATGGCTGGGATGGAGGGAGTCGAACCCCCATTGACGGAACCAGAATCCGCTGTCCTGCCATTAGACGACATCCCAATGACTGCATCGCTGCGCTCGGCTGTGCCTTTGCGCAAGAAAGAAATATACGGGAAGTCTCGCCGTGACGCAAGCCCCAATTTTGACTTTTTTGAAATTCAGTCAAATTGGCCTAATTTAGTCCAACCCGTGAAGGACCTGTGAAGCCAACCGCTGTACGCGAAGGGCAAAACGCCGCGAGCGGTAGCCGTCAACCGTTGGCAGATTCTACCGTGAAAACGATAGCGCCAGGCAACACAATCGAAGTATCAATGATCGCGTAGATATGAGGCGCCATGGACGAAGAGCTTGATTACCTATGGGAGACCCTGGGCCTCGAGATCACTGCCGACCTTTGGCCCGAACGGGACAAAATCCATCCCACACTGCGCCCCGCCATTACTGTGGTGCAGGCAAAATACCGCCGTGCATCCTTTTTGATCATGCGGATGTCATGGCACGCGGGACTCCCCGACCTTAAGCGAATCCAGGCAAGCCTCGTCGAGCTGTCCGGCATGCCGACCGTCATATCCGAGGCGCATCTGGAGCAGCGCCAGCGCGAGCGACTGCAACAGCAGCGGATTCCCTTTATCTGCCCCGGCGTTCAGGCATATCTGCCCTTTATGGACGAGGAGTACTGGAGCGGCAAGCCCAACAAGCACGTAAAGGTCTACGATCCGCACGAATGGGCGCAGCTGGCGGACTGACTGAGGCAGGCCCGCCGGCGGAAAGTGCGTCCCAGATCTCAAGCTCAAACTGGTCCCCACTTTCCCGTCGAGCCCTCAACCGGAAACCGTGTCCCACAATCGAAGCTCAGAATGGGACGTGCTTTCCGCAACCGGCCACTTTGGGAAAGTGCATCCCATTCTGGAAGCGAATTCCGGGTCGCACTTTCCGCAGCCGCTACAGCAACGCCTCGGCCCAAGCCGATTCCCTAAAGCCGGGAATCGCACAGTCATCGCCCACCAGCAGCGGACGCTTAACCAACATGCCGTCGGTCGCCAGCAGCTCGTAGCACTCCTGATCCGTCATCCCCGCGTCCAGGCGCGCCTTCAGGCCCAGCTCTCGATATTTCATGCCCGACGAGTTAAAGAAGCGTCGCACCGGCAGCCCCGAACGAGCAATCCAGGTCGCAAGTTCATCGGCCGTGGGATTGTCCAAAACGATATCGCGGTCGATATACTCTACCCCATGTTCGTCCAGCCATGCCTTGGCCTTCTTACAGGTCGAGCACTTGGGATATTCAACAAACAGTACGGTCATGGGAATCCTCCGAATATAGATCGGCCAACGCAGGCACACGCCACACGAGGCGCATTCGTATGATGGGCCAATTGTAGCCCACGGGTCACACGCTAAACGAACCGTACCCCGAATCCGCGTTTGATGAACGGCAGCAGCTCCATTGCCTCGGGCGTGATATGGCCCGCAACGTTCATGCGCTCGTCACCGGGAAGATCGACCCGCGCAATCTCAAGCTCGCCTTCGTAGCGCCCATATCCGCTATTGCTCACAGCGATCGACCCCGCCTTTCGCGGCAGGCCGGCTCCGGCATCCGTCGGCACGGAATCCGGCTTATGCGTCGTACGTGACTCCTGAGACCTAAAGATGAGGACGCTCGAGTCGGGCCGGTCGTGATGAATCTGCCCGCGCACATAGGCATAACCGGGCTCAAGCTCACATTGCAGGTCCACGTATCCGGCGGAAACTTGAGCAAACTGCGCCCAGCCCGCATCGGATAGATCGGGGTCGCCGACCAACACAATGTCGCAATCGGCGCCATGTGCAAGCTCAAGCATATTGAGAGCAACCTTTGACGCGCGACCGCGCTGCGCCTCGACCGTCGGCAGTCCCTCGAATACCGGCCCGCGAACGTTAGCATCACCCGGCACAAAAGCCATGATTTCGAATCCAAGCGCCGCAAGACGAAGATTCACCCGAGCAATGTCCTCCAGAGCTAAACCGGTATAAGGCTTGGGGTAAAAATTGTGGCAGGCGGCAAAACGAGTCACATCGGCACCGGCCTCACGCCACGATGCGATTTCATCAGAACTCACTGTCGATGCATTGACCACAATGCGAAATACACCGGACAACTCCGCGACCCGCTGGGCGCTAAAGTCATAGTCCAAACGAAGGTATTCCAACCCCAGATCGCGCAAGTCCTCGATGCGCTCAAGCCCGAGCAAATCGCACGTGCGAGGCCCCACATCGGCAATGAGCGCAATGCCGCGGGCGGAAAGCAGCGACAGCACATGACGGACCTTATCGGCATACGCCGCTCCCCCATCCTCGGGAATATGCAGCGAGGTGAACGCATAGCGCGCACCCGCCGCGGCACCACGCTCAATCGTCCGCTCAATATCCTGCAGAGGGCTGGAAAGATAAATCGAAATACCCGTTTTCACGCTTCAACGCTCCTTTAAAAAAGGCCGGCGGAGCAGTTAGCCCCGCCGGCACAACCATAGCATCAAGAAATCTGCCGCGCACCGCGAGCCCCGAGCAACACGGCTCGCGATATCAAACTACTCGCCAAAGAACTCGTTGATCTTCTGCTCGTCGACGCCAAAGAACCACGTCAGGACAAAGCCGGCGGCATAGGCAAGCAGCATAGCGGCAACGTAGCCGAGCTGCTGGCCAGGAACAACGATCAGCAGGCCAAACAGACCGGAAACGCCCTGAGAAACCGTGCCGATGTGAAGCAGCGCCGCGAGCGCGCCGCCAAATCCGGCACCCAGGCAGGCCGTCACAAACGGACGAACGAGCGGCAGCGTAACAGCATACATCAGAGGCTCTCCCACACCCAGGATTCCAACGGGAATGGACTCTGCGACGTACTTCTTGAGCTTGGCGTTCTTGGTCTTAAAGTACAGCGCCAAACCGGCACCGACCTGGCCGCCGCCAGCCATCATAAGGATGGGAAGCAGGTAATTGATACCCTTGGTAGCGCCGTCGGGATCGTTGAGCATAGCGTGGATCGGCGTGAGCGCCTGATGCAGGCCGACGGAAACCAGCGGCAAGAAGCCTGCCGACAGGATATAGCCGCCCAGGACGCCCAGTTTCTCGAAGATAAAGGTCAAAACGCTAAAGATGGCAGTCGTCAGCCATGCGCCAACCGGCTGGATGACGAGCATCAGAGCAAAGGCGCCGATGATGAGCACCAGCAGCGGAGACAAGAACGTGTCGAGTGCGTTGGGCATAACCTTGCGAATCTGACGCTCCATCCAGGCAAAAAATGCGCCAGCGATGAGAGCCGCGATCATGCCGCCCGCTGCGGGGTTGTACTGCGCATTGGTGAGCGGCAGCAGAATGGCAGTGGCAGGATCAGCCGCGCCAGGCGCAAGCAGGGGCATGGCACTGTTGGCGATACACATCATGCCGGCGATGCCGCCCAGCGCAGCGGAGCCACCAAACTCACGTGCCGCGTTATAGCCCACCAAGATGGGCAGATAGGCAAACAGGGCCCAGCCCATGGAACGAATGCCCTGGTACCACCACTCGCCTGCAAGCGCGCCTGCCGTCGAGACGTTAATGACGTTGCAGATACCGTTGATGAGGCCAGCCGCAATGATGCCGGGAAGTAGGGCGACGAAGACATTGGAAATCTTCTTGAGGAAGGCCTGAACCGGCTTGGACTCGTACTTGGCCTTCTGCGCGGCCTTGTTTGTGGCCGCAGCGTCAACCACGCTCTCGTCAGCAACGCCTTTCGCAAGGCCGGTGAGCTTGGAGAACTCCTCGAGCACCTTATTCACCTTGCCCGGACCCAGCACGATCTGCATCGTGTCGTCCTCGACCAGGCCCATCACGCCGTCGAGTGCCTTAATGCCCTCCGTGTCGACGTTGCCCGTGTCTTTGACGGTCACGCGCAGGCGCGTCATGCACGCCGCGTTTGCGAGCACGTTGTCTTTACCGCCCAAAAGGTCCAGCAGCTTTTGAGCCAGCTCTTTGTTCGTCATAACTCCTCCTTGTATTGGGTATCTCGTCTGAATGTCATATCAGCTCACGCCGCGCACCTATTGGGCATCGGCATTGCTCTTCTCATGGCCACTCACCGCAGCACGGACATGGCCTCGCGCCCGCTCAAGAGCTACCGTAGCCTGCTCGGCATCGCAGTCCAGCAGTACCGAGACAATAGCGGTTTTTACGTGGCCGTCGGCATCTGCAAGCGCCTGAACGGCGCGCTCGCGCGTGCAGCCGGTCGCCTCCATCACGATGTTCTGGCCGCGCACCACCAACTTCTCGTTCGTCTGCTGCACATCGACCATCAGGTTTTGGTATACCTTGCCGATCTTGACCATGGCACCGGTCGAAATCATGTTGAGAATGAGCTTTTGAACCGTTCCCGCCTTGAGCCTCGTTGAGCCGGTCAGCACCTCGGGACCGGGCACGGGCTCAATGGCAAGATCTGCGCTCTCCCCGATCTTCGACCCTTGGTTGCAGGCAATTGCAATGGTCTTGCACCCAGTTGCCTTGGCGTACACAAGGCCGCCCACCACATAAGGAGTACGACCGCTTGCCGCCAGGCCAACGACAAGATCCTTGTCCGAGAGTCCACGCTCTCGCAGGTCGTTCGCGCCAAGCTCCTCGCTGTCTTCGGCACCTTCGACAGCCTTGATAAACGCCGTCTCGCCTCCGGCAATGAGCCCGACAATCAGATCGGGTGACACGCCAAACGTGGGCGGACACTCCGAAGCGTCGAGTACGCCCAGACGACCGCTGGTGCCTGCGCCCATGTAAAAGACGCGCCCGCCGCGCTCGAGTGTCTCAGCAGCCCAGTCGATTGCTGTGGCAACCTGGGGCAACACTTTCGTGACCGACTGGACGGCACGAAGATCCTCATCGTTCATCGTCGTGACGATTTGCAGCGATGTCATCGTATCGAGGTCCATTGACTTTTGATTACGCTGTTCGGTCGTGAATTTTGTTAAATCGAGCATTTCATTCACCTCATCTTTCCTGTTTCTCGATGTAGTTTTGCTTAATGACATGCGTCGCCCGTTCGTAGTCGCTGGCAACGTAAGCAGCGTACAGGGCATCGACAACCATAAGCTGGGCCATACGCGAAGCCATGGCACCGCTGCGGACCAAGGGTTCACTCGCAGCGACGCCGAGCACGGCATCGGCCATGGTGGCAAGCTTGGATGATCCATCTACTTTGGTAACGGCCACTACGGGACAGTTGTGGCGTTGAGCCTCGGCGGTGCAGTCCAGCACCTCTTGCGTCAAGCCCGAGTAACTAAAGGCGATTGCCATATCGCCCTCATGCATGTTCTTGGCACATAAGAGCTGATCATGCCAGTCGTCGTACAGATGGCACTCTTTGTCGACACGCATGAGCTTTTGCGCCAGGTCGTGCGCAACCAAACGAGAAGCACCAATACCGAACAGATTGACCGCGCGTGCCCGCTTAAGACGGGCCGCGCATCGCTCCAAGACGGTGTAATCGAGCGTTCGCGCCGTCGCCTCGATCGTGCGCACGTTGCTTTTCATCACCTTCCCCACGATGCGTTCGACGCTGTCATCCATGGAGATGTCCTCGAGAGCTACGTCTTTCTTGTCACCTAAGAGCGCCAGCTCGGCAATCAGTTCGCGCTGGAACTCCTTGTAGCCCGCAAAACCCAAACGCTTGCAAAAGCGCAAAATGCTCGAGGGCGAGGAGAACGTGACATCGGCAAGACCGCGGACGGACAGCCCGACCACCTCGTGCGGATGAGCGCTTACATATGCGATGACATTGCGTTCCGCCGGGCTCGCGCTGAGCTCACGCTCGCGAAGCCGCAAAAGCAATCCGTTTGCCATCTCAAACACCTCCGTTGAGAAGAATTAAAGACCAACGAACGATTCGTACCGGATACAAACAGCTTTTGCGGTACATTGTGCCGCATCGTGGCGCACAAAGGGCGAGCGTTCTACCGCTCGCCCCTCAAATCCGACCGCTCGGAAATACGCGCGACACAAAATAATTCAACAAGGTCGCATTATCAGAAACGGGTTTGTTACCGGCTAGCGCCTCGCATGGGCGCCGATCGGCCGAGTCGCATGGCGCACCAACGCCGCCGTCAGCAATACCAACAGCATGGCGATGACATAGCCCGCAGCATCGAATCCTAAATCGATAACGTCGAAATGCCTGCCGGGAACAAAGATCTTATGTACCTGATCGCCAACGGAGCAGGCGGCGCAAAAGAGCAATACGGGCACGCAACGGGAGCATACGCTCCACGGACGCCTGGAAAAGCAAGCCACGACCACCGAGGCGAACAATCCGCCGAAGAAAAACTCTACGGTATGGGCAACGCGACGGACGTTCGTGCCCACCCACATGCGAATGGAAGCAAGTCGGCCAGACCGGACATTCGAGGCAGCCGAATCGGTGCCCCCGGTCATTCCGTTCTCCGCCTGAGCTTCACCCGTGGCATCGACAGCCTGAACGCCCGTAGCCTGACCCTCCACCACACGCGCGGTGGACTCGCTCAGCAACGACGTCTCCACCGCATTTTGCTCCGTCAGCACCCAGATGCCCGCCAGCGTTGCAGCGAACAGAACGATCGCGGTCCATCCGATTATTTGTTTTACGCGCGCCAAGGGTCAACCTCCTTTTTTGAATATCAGCGAGTGTAGCCCCAAATGGCATCGTCACCGTATCAAAATTTGAATCGCAACAGGAAGCGACAAAGCGACGCAAAACCCTACCCCGCCTCGCGCATCCAGCGATCGAACGTCCCCACGCACACGCCCAGGCACTTTGCTGCCTGGCTGCGGGTAATATCGCCCGCCTCATAGCTATCGCGCACCAGCTCAAACTGAGGAGGGCATGGCTTGCGAGGTCGACCGAAACGGACCCCTCGCGCCCGCGCCGCTGCAATCCCCTCCGCCTGGCGCCGATGGATATTCTCGCGCTCCACCTGCGCCACGTAGCTCAGCAGCTGCAGCACAATATCAGCAATCAGGGTGTTAGTCACATCCGGCGCGCCGCTGGCCCTGGCGCGCGTGTCAAGCAATGGCATATCCAACACCACAATGGCAACCCCGAGCACCTTGGTAATGCGTCGCCATTCCTCAAGAATCTCGGAGTAATTACGGCCAAGTCGGTCGATAGAAAGCACCACCAGCACGTCCCCGTCTCCCAGGACGTGCAGCAGCTCGCGATAACGCGGTCGATCGAAGTCCTTGCCGCTCGCATGGTCGGCATAAATATTCGCCGAGCCCACGCCATAGGCGCCCAGCGCATCCAGCTGCCGATTAAGATTCTGATCGCGCGAACTCACCCGCGCATAACCGTACACCGTCGCCATCTCATCCCCGCTTTCTTGTAAACCTGCCAAAAGGGACAGGTTTATTTTGGTAGGTTTTACCTCTCAAATAGCAGGTAAGCGGGCGGCCGAGCAGACGGCAAGGTAGCCACGATTCAAATGCGAAGGGCGGTCCCGAAAGGCCGCCCTCCGCTCCCCCACCATGAGTCGGGATTTGGCTAATGGATAAGCTTAAAGTCCAAGTGCCCACGCGTGGTATTGACGCGCGAGACCTCGATAATCACGCGCTGCCCCAGCTCGTAACGGGCGCCCGTGTCGGCACCTGTGAGCGTGAGCGCGTCCTCGTCGAACTCGAACCACTCGT
Source organism: uncultured Collinsella sp. (assembly GCA_900543025.1). Taxonomy (GTDB): domain Bacteria; phylum Actinomycetota; class Coriobacteriia; order Coriobacteriales; family Coriobacteriaceae; genus Collinsella. The sequence goes on along the minus strand of UQPP01000001.1, from coordinate 2,092 downwards.
TGCCCAGACTCTTGATCGAAACCAAGCCTTCGACCTGCGTTAGGTCCAAGCGCACAAAAAGGCCCATGCTGCTAACCCACGAGACGGTTCCGGCATAGCGCTCGCCCAGACGGTCCTCATAGTACTGGGCAATCTTGATCTTTTGCGTCGCATGGCTGGCGGCATCTGCCGCGCGCTCGGCATCGCTGCATGCGCGGCAGATCTGCGGCAGAATGCGCGGCAGTGACTCGCGCCCCTTGCCGATCAGCCGCGGCGTACGGACCAGGGCGTCCTTGCCGCCCAGCTGCTCATAGGCCAACTGCAGCTTGAGTACGCGGTGCACCACCAGATCGGGGTAGCGACGGATGGGACTCGTAAAGTGACAGTAGCACGGCGCGGCGAGCGCAAAGTGGCCCTCGTTGCGCGGCTTGTACAGCGCGCGCTGCATGCTGCGCAGAAGCAGCGTGTTAACGAGCGGTGCGTTGGCCGTACCGGCGGCAGCATCAACTGCAGCCTGCAGCTCATCGGGGCTCCCCAGGGCAATACCGGCAGCACGGCGATCGTCGATGATGCCTAGCTGCGCCAGCGCAACGGCGGCACCGTGCAGGCTATCGGGGCTCGGATCTTCATGCACGCGATAGCAGGCCTCGATATCACGGTCTGCCAGCCACTCTGCAACGCACTCGTTGGCGAGCAGCATGGCTTCCTCGATAAGCGACGTGGCACACGAACGCTCACGCGCCACAATCTGCACGGGCACTCCGTCCTCATCCAATAGAGCGCGAATCTCGGCTGTGTCAAAATCGACTGAGCCGCGGGCGCGACGAATACGACGGCGAAGTTCGGCGAGTTCGTTAGCGGAGACAAGGAAATCGCCGAGGTCGATGTTGTAGCCGCGGGCGGCCTCCTCGCACGCAAGACCGCGCTCAAGCGCTTCCTCGCGCGAGGTCTCGGCAGCCGCAACATCCTCGGCTGCACCCTCCAGCACCGAATACTCAACCGCGCCGGCACACACCAGCAGCGCCTCGGCGCCGTCATAGTCCATACGCACACGCGAGCGAATCACGCTGGGATACGGATCGTAATGCCGCACGCGACCCTGCGCATCGAGCTCGATATCGACGGTAAACGCAAGACGGTCCTCGTCAGGGCGAAGCGAGCACAGGTCATTGGACAGGCGTTCGGGCAGCATGGGAAGCACGCGATCGGCCAGATACACCGATGTCGTACGATGGCGAGCCTCAAGATCGATATGCCCGTCCCAAGCCACATAGTGTGAAACGTCGGCGATATGCACACCCAGCTTGTAGCCACCCTCGGGCGTGCGCTCCAGCGAAATGGCGTCGTCAAAGTCGCGCGCGTCGACTGGGTCGATCGTGATGACAAAGCGGTCGCGCAGATCGCGGCGGAGCGGGTCCTTAAGCGCCGCGGACACATCGAACGAAAGCCCCTCGGCCTCGTCCAGCGCGGCCTCGGGATAGCTATCGGTATAGCCGTAACGCGCCATCACATATTGAACGCCCAAATCGGGCGCGTCATCTCCGCCAATGCGGCGCTCGATCGTCACGGTACCCGATTCCAGGCGCGTCGGGTAGGTCAAAATGCGCGCGACAACAGCATCACCCGGGTGGACACCCAGACGATCCGCCGAGGTATCCTCGGGCAGAATGAAGAAGTCGGCCTTCAGACGCGAATCGAGTGGCTCGATCACACCGAGCGGACCGGCGGTCTGGTACGTGCCCACCACGCTTATGGCTGCACGCTCAACCACGCTTTCGATCACGGCGCGACGCTCACCATGCGGGCTGTTCTTAATGCTCACGGCAACGGTATCGCCATCCATAATCTCACGCTTACCGCGACCCATGACCTTGTAATCGCCGTTGTCGGTCACGACATAAGCGCTGTGCTCATGGAGCTGAACGCGGCCAGTCATGCTCGGGCGACGCTCGCTGCGCACCGGCCCGCGTTTATTGCGTGCGCTACGCTTATGTTTGTTATTGCGCCCCATGGCGCCTCCTTACTATCGATAGCCGTTTACACCCCAAGAGTCTACCCAAATGATCCCTAGGGGACGGAGGAAAACGGATCACTTAGGGGGTCGGTCTATTCG